>JBDRJR010000106.1:0-17815 GCA_043814705.1 Verrucomicrobiota bacterium
AAACAAACGGAAAAAGCGTGATATTTTAGACAATTACCAAATTTACAGTTCCGGTTTTGCCCATACGCATTATGCTTGTTCGGACCAACAGTCCACGGTCTAAAGTCCACAGTCCTCGGCGTCCCTGTGGGACGCCAGTGACCATTATCCATTGACCATTGATTTGGGTAACCACTCCGGCGATTGATCAGCACTATATAACATCTGTCGGTCGGAGCAACAAGCGCCTATTCGCACGACGGACGATATGACCGGGAATTAGCGCTCAGGGGAGCAGGGCGGTATTAATTTTGACAACTATTTTTTTTACATTTTCCGATGATGCCCCATAGTTCAGCGATGGCATGTGGGCGTCATTTGGGAAGAACACCGCAAAAAATCCCTCCGTGAGCGGCGCAGCGCCCGGCAGTCTTTCCGGATCATTGAATAAAATACAATCTTTTGCTTCGTTATATTCGGTTTTAACGGCCAAGCCATCAATATCAGTGGCATATACCAATTCCCGGCCCTTGAGCAGTAACTGCACATCTATCTGCTTGCGGTGCGCCTCATAGACCCCCTCCTTGGGCGGCTTGGTGGCATAGGAAAATACGGAGGCATAAGCATCTTCACCGGCGATTGCATACCGGCCAGGCTCGATATCAACTGAACATTTTTTTACAAAGGCAAATACTTTCTGCCAGATTTTATTTTTCGGGAAATAGTTTTGCCAATTGGATGTTTTATCGTAAATCATTTTGTCATCCTCCGGCCGATAGATTGATCTTGAATCGCGTGACGCGATGCAAAATCAATGTGCTACCATTGCTTGCCGGTGTCAAGAAGTTATCCGTGGATGTGGCGCCAACCTCGATTTGTGCCACGGACGCATGGCGCTTCTATGGGGTCCGGAAATGAAAATCGTGTTTTTTATCGGCTTGTGCAATTTCGTGTTCGGCTTTATCGCTCGGGATTACTCGCTCGGCTCTTTTTACATTGAGTTGGCTGTCTTTTTTTTGCATAGTATAAAGCAACAGGAGAAATCAACCCATGAAAGTCCGCACCCGCATCGCGCCTTCGCCCACGGGCTCGCCGCATATCGGCACGGCCTATATCGCCCTTTTTAACTACGCCTTCGCCAAGCGCCATGGCGGAGAGTTCATCCTGCGGATCGAGGATACCGACCAGGCCCGCTCCACCCGCGAATCCGAACAGGCCATCTTTGATGCTCTGCATTGGGTCGGCCTGCGCTGGGACGAAGGCCCGGATCAGGGCGGCCCCCATGGCCCCTACCGGCAAAGCGAACGGACCGCGATCTATCAGGAGCATAGCCGCAAGCTTGTGGCTAACGGCGCCGCCTACCCTTGTTTCTGCACGGCGGAGCGTTTGGCGGCCTTACGCCGCGAGCAGGCCGCCGTCAAGGATGGCATCCAGGGCTACGACGGCCGATGCGCGGCGCTCAGCGGCGCCGAAGCGCAAAAACGCATCCAGGCCGGTGAAGCGCACGTGGTCCGCCTGCGCGTGCCCCCGGAAGGCGAATGCGTCCTGCAGGATGGCCTGCGCGGCGAAGTCCGCATTCCCTGGAACAAGGTGGATCACCAGGTATTGTTAAAGGCCGACGGCTTCCCAACCTATCACCTGGCCAATGTCGTGGACGATCACCTGATGGAAATAACCCACGTCATCCGGGGCGAGGAATGGATCAGTTCCCTGCCCAAGCATCTCCTGCTCTACAAGGCATTCGGCTGGAAAGCGCCGGAGTTTTTCCATCTGCCGCTCCTGCGTAATCCGGACAAGTCCAAGCTATCCAAGCGCAAGAACCCGGTCAGCATCCTGTATTACCAGCGCGCCGGCATCCTGCCGGAAGCGCTGATCAATTATTTAGGCCTGCTGGCTTATAGCTTTGAAGATGGCCGGGAACATTTCACGCTCGCCGAACTGGCGGCGACGTTTGACATCAAGCGGATCAGCCTGGGCGGGCCGATTTTCGATATTCAGAAACTACAGGCCTTTAACGGACGCCTTCTGCGCGCCATGCCGGTGGCCGAGTTGCTCAGCCGCCTTAAAGATTGGGGACTGAACGAGCAGACCTGGCTCCAGATTCTGCCGCTGGCCCAGCCGCGTTTGAATCAGTTCTCCGACCTGGTTCCGCTCGCCGCCTACCTGTTCGCCGACCGGCCGGCTTACACCCCCCCTGCCCTGTTGGCCGGCGGGATCGAGGGCCTGCGGCTGGTTGAATTGCTGCGCATTGCGCAATGGGAAATCGAAAAGACCGCCGGCTGGACCCTGGAATCCATCAAGGCCATATTTGCACAGATCGCCGAAAAGGAAACGCTGAAGCTTAAGAACCTGCTATCCCCCTTTTTTATTGTCATTTCCGGCGCGGCCGTGTCCCTGCCGGTATTTGACAGCATGCTGATTTTGGGCCGGGACATGACTCTGCGGCGCATTCAATACGCCCTCGAAGCCCTGGATGCCCAGGGCTTTGCGCTGAAAAAAGACAAGCTCAAGGAGTTTGAAAAGACCTATCGCGCCCGTTACGCGAATCGGACGACAGACGACGGATGACAGACGACGGCCCGGAGAAGACTTGGCGACGACGGCCTGCCCGCCGTAGTGTGCATTGCCATTATGGCATATGATTTCCGTTTTAGTTGTGGCAGATAAACCACTTTAGGATAAAAACATGGCAACCCCCGACGATTCCACCTCCCGGCATTTTGTCCGCGAGATCATTGAAAACGACATCAAAACGGGCAAAAACGGCGGCAAAGTGGTCGCCCGTTTTCCGCCCGAGCCGAACGGCTGTCTCCATATTGGGCATGCCAAGTCCATTTGTATGAACTTCGGACTGGCCGCCGATTTCGGCGGCCGATGCCATCTCAGGTTTGATGACACCAATCCGGAAACGGAAGACGTGGAATTCGTCGAATCCATTCAGCAGGATATCCGCTGGCTGGGCTTTGACTGGGGCCAACACCTGCATTATGCCTCCGATTATTACGAACAGCTCTACCAGTTTGCCATTCAACTGATCCAGGCCGGTAAGGCCTATGTCTGCAAATTAAGCTCCGAGGAATTCAAGACCTATCGCGGGATCCCGACGGCGCCGGGCAAGGAAAGCCCCTGGCGCAACCGCCCCATCGCTGAAAGCCTGGATTTATTTACGCGCATGCGCGCCGGCGCGTTCGATGAGGGCACATACGTGTTGCGGGCTAAAATTGACATGGCTTCCCCCAACCTGCATCTGCGCGACCCGGTGATCTACCGCATCAATAAAACGCCCCATCACCGCACCGGCACGACCTGGCCGATTTACCCGATGTATGATTTCGCCCACTGCCTTTCGGATGCCATCGAAGGCATTACGCACTCCATCTGCACCCTGGAATTTGAAGTGCACCGCCCGCTCTATGACTGGATCCTGGACCAGATCAAGACACCCTGTCACCCCCAGCAGATTGAGTTCGCGCGGCTTAACCTGACGAACACGGTCATGAGCAAGCGCAAGCTTCAGGAACTGGTTGTGGCCAAGGCGGTCTCCGGGTGGGATGATCCGCGCCTGCCGACCCTGGCCGGCATGCGTCGGCGCGGCTACACGCCGGAAGGCATCCGCGAGTTCTGCCGCCGCGTGGGCGTGACCAAGGTCAACAGCCTTTCGGATTTCGCCCTGCTGGAACATTGCATCCGGGATGACCTGAACAAGCGCGCACTGCGGGTAATGGGCGTATTGAATCCCCTGCGGGTCGTGATTGACAACTATCCCGAGGGCCAGGAGGAAACCTTTACGGCCCAGAACAATCCCGAAGACCCCAGCACCGCCAACGCGGCCGGTGCCGGCACGCGCCAGGTGCCGTTTTCCCGCGTGTTGTTCATTGAGCGGGAAGATTTCATGGAAGACCCGCCCAAGAAATTTTTCCGCCTGGCGCCCGGCCGGGAAGTGCGCCTGCGCAACGCCTGCTTCATCAAGTGCGAGCGCGTGGTCAAGGACCCCGCCACCGGTGAAATCGTGGAATTGCATTGCACCTATGACCCCGCAACGCGCGGGGGCAATGCGCCGGACGGCCGCAAAGTGAAGGCCACCCTGCACTGGGTTTCCGCCGCGCACGCTTTGAAAGCGGAAGTGCGCCTCTATGATCGGCTGTTCACAAAGGAAAACCCGGCCGATGAGGGTGACGGCACGGATTTTAAAAAGCATCTGAATCCCGATTCGCTCAAGACCATCACCGCCTATGTGGAGCCCAGCCTGAAAAGCGCCCAGCCCGGGAGCCGTTACCAGTTCGAGCGCATCGGTTACTTCTGCGTGGACCCCGCTTCCACCGGGGCCAAGCTAATCTTCAACCGCACCATCACCCTGCAGGATATCTGGACCAAAATCCAGAAAGCGGAAATCATGAAGCCCGTGTAGCAGACTGACACACGGGTATCCATTTTGAAGAGCCTGCGCCGTAACCTGCGCCATAGTTTTTGATCTTTGCTTTGCCCTGGGACTTATTGCCGACCACAACAAAACACTTGACAACCGGCATCATATTGCTATAGTAGCAATATGAATCGATTACCTGCCCAGCCGCACCGCAGCTTGATAGATGGCATCCGCGTGCTCCAGCGACTGGCGGTGGCGCGTGAACCGGTCATGATCACGAAGCTGGCCCGCGAATTGGGCCTGGAGCCGACACGCGCCCATCGACTGGCAAAAACTATGGCGCACATGGGGTTCGCTTATCAAACCCGGGAACGGAAGTATTCCTGCGGTCCGGCCATGCATGTCCTGGCGGCCCGGAGCATGTTCGGGTCCGGCCTGATCCAACGGGCACTGCCGGATCTTGAGAAGCTCTGTGATTATGGGCTCACGGTCGCGCTCGGCATGGTATGGGAGGACCAAGTGTCTTATCTGTATCATTGGAGCCCGGGCCTGGCGCGCCACGAGGGGCTTGGCCGACTGGCAGTTTATCCTGCCGCACGCTCCAGCATTGGAATCGTGTTGCTCGCCGTCAGGACCAATGAGGAAATACGCCGGACGTTCCATCTTCCGCTCCGGCCGCGAATCCCGATGCGTCGGGAACTCATGGCCGATATCCGGAGAGCCCGGCACCAAGGTTATGGTGAGATTGTCGAAGGCCGTACCCGCAGTCTGGCTTTATCCCTGGGCGATCCGCCATATGCCGCTGTGGCACTATCAGGCCGCATTCGGGCACAGGATGTCGGCCGTTACTTGGATATCCTGGCCAGGACCAAGGCAGGCATTGAGTGTCGCATGCAGCCGAAAACATCCATCCGGAGGAGTTGATCATGACCCATCGTGAACGCTTATTTGCCGTGCTGGAGGGCCGCCCGACAGATTGCGTGCCCATCTGGTTGTTGTTCCCGTACCACGCCCAGGCGTGCTACGTCGACGTACACCACAATCCTTGTTACACCTCCCTTTTCGAGGCATCCAAGCGCTATGCCCTGATGTTGGACCGGCGCAGCCTGTATGCGGAGCTTTTTATGCCGGAGGTACAGAAGACGAAGGAAACGATTTGCGGCCCGAGCGGGAGCATCCAGCGAACGACACTGCGCTATGGCGAACATTGCCTCCAGGCGGAAACCCGGGAGCGGGATGGACAAGTCGAAGTCGTGAAGCATCTGCTGCAGGACGAAACCGATCTCATGACGTTTGCGCAACTGTCCGTGAATGTCGATCCCGCCGCGATCCGGCGGGAGCTGGATGCCCAGTTAGCAAACTATCTCCAGGAGAAATCCGAGTTCCCCGAGGAATACGGCGCCATGATGCTCGACTTGGGAGAACCCATCGGCACGCTATATTCGTCGGCCAACCTGCTGGAGTATCCGGTGTGGTCGCTTACGCAAAACGACTGTGTCGTCGGGATCCTCTCTCGCTTGATGGAACGCTTGAAGATCATCTACACCTATGCATTGGAGCACAACCTGGCCGACGTCTATTTTCTGGTGGGCAGCGAGCTGGCCTCGCCGCCCATGGTCAGCCGCCGGACTTTTCAGCAATGGATCGTGCCCTACGCCAAGGAGCTGATCGGCCTGATCCACTCCTATGGGAAAAAAGTCATTCAACATTATCATGGCCAGATCAAGGAAATCTTGCCGGATTTTCTCGCGATGGCTCCTGACGGCCTGCATACGATCGAGGCGCCGCCCGTGGGTAATTGCACGCTGACCGAAGCCTTTGAGGTATTGCGGGATCGGATCACGCTGATCGGCAATATTCAATATGACTGTTTTCGTGCTTATACGGAACATGAAATGCGTCAGGCGGTAAGGGTGGTCATCGAGGAGGGCCGTGGAAAACGATTTATTCTCTCGCCATCCGCCGGCCCGTACGAACACATAATTTCGGATGCCATGATCCGGAATTATCATGCATTTATGGAGGCCGGATTCGAGTATGGCGCGAATCGGTAATTTTAGTACCTTATCCAACGGGAACCGCTATAAAAAACAAGAAAATGTTTCCGCCCGAAGCGGACCCGCCAAGGCGGGAAAACAAGAGGGGATTTCCGCCGAAGGCGGATCCGCCTATGGAGGACACCACGGAGGACACGGAGGCACGGAGCGTGATCCGTCTCCTTGATCTCCTTCCATCTCCACACAGTGTGTTGCGTGCATTTTGCGTTGGGCGCAACGCCCTGCGAAAAATGCACGCAACGATTGGTCGGAAGAGAACACGTGAGGGGAAGTCTCTCTGTGCCTCCGTGTCTCTGTGGTGAGGTTTGTTTTGTTTGGGTTGTGGGCATAGCCCGCCTTAGAAAAACGTGATCAAGAGAGGTAACCTATGGCAAATTCGTTAAAGGAGAGCAATCATTGTGTTGACTTCTGTGTGGTCGGCGGCGGATTGGCCGGGATGTGTGCCGCGATGGCGGCGGCACGGCACGGGTTGAAGGTCGCCCTGATTCATGATCGCCCGGTGCTGGGTGGCAACGCCTCGAGCGAAATCCGCATGTGGGTCTGTGGCGCCGGGGGTCGGAACAATCTGGAAACCGGCATTGTCGAGGAGATTCGGCTGGAAAATCGTTATCGGAATCCACTTGGTAACTGGTCGGTTTGGGACAGCATCCTCTACGAAAAGGTGCGTTTCGAACCCCGGATCGATCTCCATTTGAACTGTTCGGTCAATGGCATTGAAATGCGCGACAATCGCATTGCCGCCGTGCGAGGCTGGCAATCGACGACCCAGACCTGGCAACGCATCGAGGCCGGGCTGTTTGCCGACTGCTCCGGCGACAGCATCCTGGCGCCGCTCTCCGGAGCGGAATTTCGCTGGGGCCGCGAGGCGCGCCATGAATTCAACGAGGACATCGAGCCCCCTGAGGCGGACCGGAAAACCATGGGCATGAGCTGTCTGATCCAGGCCAGGGAAATGGCCGCGCCGCAGTCGTTCATTCCGCCAGTCTGGGCCTATGATTATCCGACCGACGACGCCCTGCCGCATCGGCGCCATGACGCGCGTCCGCAGGGGACCAATTTCTGGTGGTTGGAGGTCGGGGGTGAACAAGATACGATCCATGACACCGAGCGGCTCCGCGACGAACTGTTGAAAATCGCCTTTGGGGTGTGGGATCATATCAAGAATCATGGGGATCACGGCGCGGAAAATTGGGCGCTGGAGTGGGTGGGCTTTTTGCCCGGCAAGCGTGAAAGCCGGCGTTATGTCGGCGATCATATTCTGACGCAGAACGATGTGCGCGCCGATGGCCGTTTCGAGGATCTGGTGGCCTATGGCGGCTGGCCCATGGATGACCATCATCCGGCCGGATTTTATCACCGGGGCGAACCCACGATATTTCACCCAGCGCCGGCGCCGTTCGGCATTCCCTATCGGTGTTTGTATTCGCGCAACATCGAAAACCTGTTTTGCGCCGGCCGCAACATCAGCGCCACCCACGCGGCCATGAGCTCGACACGCGTCATGGCCACGTGCGCTCTGCTGGGCCAGGCAGTGGGCACGGCCGCCGTCCTTGCGACCGGGAAGGCGACGTCCCCGCGCGGCGTTTATGAACGGCATCTTCAGGATCTGAAACAAACGCTGATGACGGACGACTGCTGGCTACCGTGGAACCGGCGGGAAGTCCCGGATTTGACGCGCCGGGCCCGGTTCGTGGCATCGGAGGGCGATCCGGAACCGTTGCGTAACGGCACGGACCGTCCGTGGGGCGGGGTCGATAACGGTTGGTCGTGTGCGCCCGGCGGTTGCGCCGAATATCGCTGGGGTCGCGCGGAGCGCATGCGTCGCTGCCGTTTGGTGTTCGACAGCGATCTGAACCGGTCGGAGCCCAGCATGCCATGCCAGTATCCGCTCCAGCCCGAACCTAAAACCGTCCCGCGGATGCTGGTCAAAACCTTTCGCCTGGAGGCCCGCGGAACCGACGGAGCTTGGCGGACGGTGTTTCGGGACGACACCCATTATCAACGCTTTCGGAACATCGAACTGGACCTCGAAACCGATGGCCTGCGGCTGGTGCCTGAAACCACTTGGGGAGAGGCGCGCGCGCACGTTTTCGCTTTCGATGTCGAATGAATTTTACGACGGGCGAAAAATTCATCGGACTGGTCATTGCCATCATTCCGATGGCCAAGTGATGCACTCCTCGCTAAGGCGCGGGGTGCATCGCGCAAGGACTCCCCACTGGTTATATGCAGGGGCAAAAATGCGGCTCTATGATCGGCTGTTCACAAAGGAAACCCGGCCGATGAGGGTGAAGCAACACGTGTAAAGCCGCAGGGTATTTGTGCGGAACCCTGCGACTTGTCCGGCGTAGCCTTGGCGAAGACGGAAGCCAGGAACTCCCTTCCAGCTTTTGGCAAACTCCTGCATCAGGATAATGGAAGGCAGGATCCACAGAGCTTCTTGGCGAAAAAGGGTGACGGCACGGATTTTAAAAAGCATCTGAATCCCGATTCGCTTAAGACCATCACGGCCTATGTGGAACCCAGATTGAAAGACGCCCGGCCCGGAAGCCGCTACCAGTTCGAGCGCATCGGTTACTTCTGCGTGGACCCGCTTCCACCGGGGCAAAGCTAATCTTCAACCGCACCATCACCCTGCAGGATATCTGGACCAAGATCCAGGCCGCGGCGGCAAGCCAAAACCGGACGACAGACGCCAGATAACGGACGACGGCCCGGATAAGATGGACGCCAGAGGGCGGACAACAGACAACGGACATCGGAGCAACGGACCATAATGGACAGCGACTTACCCGGCGAAGCCTTGGCGAAGGCGGGACAGCAGATAGCGCTGAAAGTGCGGCACGTAACAGATCGCCGTCACATGCATGGGTGTGGGACTTGCTTCATTTTCATTTGCCATACTTCTTGGCCCATAATGCTTTCATTTTTTTCATTTCGGCATTGAATTTGACCGTCTTGCCCGGGCATTGATTTTTACGATCATACAGCCAGCGGCCTTGATTATCGCGCAGAACCGGCATTCGCTTCTCGACGGAAGGCGGCTGAACGGCCCGCGACGGCTTGTCCGCAAACCAATAGGCCACGGACGACATCTCGTTGGCCAGGTGATTCCCGTGCCCATGTTCGATCGTGACCTTGATCTCCTTCTGGAACCGGACTGGGTTCTCAACGTGGAAAACGTAACTGGTTTGATAAGCCCCCTCCGCCCATGGACAAACCGACGGCACAATGGTTGTCTTGCCCTCGAAAATAGAACTACCGTTCCGAAGGAAGGCGTTGTCCTGCATGCCCCAAGCCTGGTTCAGGTAGTCCTCAGTTCCCGTCCCGTGCAGGTCCGGCGGCCACTTGTAGCCATCTACCCAGATCATGTCATCGCCTTCGCCCCACCAGTCTCCCCGGAAGTTTGTTAAGCTTAGATTGCAGCCGAGATAATGCCCCCGTCCTTTGGTTTCCAGGATGACGTAGTTATTCTCCCATGCCATCCGTTCCTTATTCACGATATCGGAAAACTGCGATCCGGCCTTGTTTGCCGCAATCTCAGGCCCCCATCCGCCAAACGGATTGGTCCGCCGGAATTCGGCATGAAAATAGCCAACATCCTCCGGCAAGTCGGCCACGGTCTCGTAATCTGCGTAGAACCATTGGTTGTGGTTTTCCTTGCTCTCGTTGACCAGTTCGACCAGCGCCCGTTTTCTGAACGGCATGGGCAAGTAACAATTCAACGCACAGCCTTTGTCGAACTGGTAGGGGGATTTCGTCGAAGCACTGAAGAATTGCGATTGATACGAATTTACTATCCCGTGGCCCAGGCCGAAAAAGTCGCCCAACGGACACAGCACGCTGGGAAATGCGGCGTTGTCCCATGTGATTCGTATCAGGCATTCGCGGAGATGGCGTCCGGTCATCCAGACATGTGTGATCTGGCCCGGCCCCTTGATGTCAGCCAGAACGCGGGTCTCCCCCGGGGCAATCGTCCACGCATCCGAATTACGACCGGTTGTATCCCAAGATGAACAGCGGCCGGTCTTGGCATCTTTAATTTGCGCCAGTTTGATATCCATGGCTTAGCCTCCCTCTCGTGTTATGTGTTATGCCTGTCATTCCCGCGGAAACGGGAATCCAGTAGAATTTCTCGATCTGGATTCCCGAGCCTACTCCGCCGAAGCAAGGCTTCTGACTGCGAAGGCCGAACTCGTGCTGCGTAGTCCGGCGGCTGCCGGACAGAGTAGCATTAGATCGGGAATGACAAACTCGATTTTTCGACAAGCAGACTACATCCAGCCGCTGAAAAATTAAATGGACAGAATTATGCAATACTTGTATTTTCTTATTATGCAAGGATTCAAGCATTTCTTTCCGGTTCCACCCATTGACTCGCCGGCGCTGACCATCCGCGGCATTGGCGTGCAGGAGCATATGCCCTCCTGCATTATTGACCGGCCGCATGGAACCAGGGTCCGCGACTATCTTTTCATGCTTTTTTACGATCAGGTCGCCGTAGGCGCCGGAAAAAAGATCATGCCGCAACCCGCGGAAACGATGATGATCTGGACTCCCGGCCGCACGCAATACTACGGCAACCGGGAGCATCCCTATAACCACACCTGGATACATTGTGATGGGACACTCATTCGTTCATTGCTAAAACACAACCGCTTGCCGCTCAATAAACCGTTTCGCCTTTCCGATCCGGCCGTCATGGAACGCCATCTGCTGGCCATTTACCAGGAGTTGACCAGCCACGCCCGGCCGGATACCGTGATTGTCCGGAACATCATCGAAAACATGCTGCGAGAAATAGCCCGGATCATAAACTCTTCCCCGCCAACGGCTGGCACCTGTCCACCGGCCCTGCTCAAGGTGCGGCATTACATTGAAGCCGAATATTCCGAGCCCATCACATTACCGCAATTGGCAATCATGGCGCACATGTCCGTGCCGCATTTTTGCCTGCAGTTCAAAAAACATTTCAAGACATCGCCCATCGCCTATCTGATCCGTCAGCGCATGCATCAGGCCGCCTATTTTTTGCAGGATAAAAACCTCAAGGTCTCCACCGTGGCCCAGCAGGTTGGCTATGACGATTTGTTTTATTTCTCGAAACTTTTTAAAAAACACTATGGCGCAAGCCCGCGGGCCTTGCGGCAAATGGCGGCGGGAAAGTGAAAAGCCTTCCTTGTAACTGCTCGCACGCCAGACAGGCTATAGACTGCCAGGTTCCGCGGCTCGACTGAGCTCGCCGAAATCCGAAACGCTACGCCCAGGCAAGCAGGCGGTTCGGATAAATAAATAAAACAGGAAACCGGCAAAGCGATGCTCACACAAAAATAAGTTGAGCGCGCCTTCCTTGGCGCACCAAAGACACGGAAAAGCAAATCGGACTAACACCCTGCGATCAAATCCAAGCCCATTATTCCAGCGTTTCTGCGTGACTTTGTGTGAGAACACTCCGAACCCGTGGGGTTAGGCGAGTGTTACCCGCTGGTTATAGGCGGGGGCGGAAGCGTTCCAGCCGGTTTTTTCCTGCACAAATTCAGCAAACGCCAGGGCGGTCGCCGCTTCGCCATGAGTCACAAAGATGCGGCGCGGCGGCTGGGCACAGGCTCTCAGCCAGGCGAGCAGTTCCTCCCGATCAGCATGTGCCGAGAAGCCGTGGAGCTGTTCAACGCGCGCGCGGACCTGATACCACCGGCCTAAAATCCGCACTTTTGGGGTGCCACCCAGGATCTCCCGACCAAGCGTGCCCATGGCCTGATAGCCGACAAATAAAATGGTGTTTCCCTTCCGGCTGATGGTGTTCGCCAGGTGATGCTTGATCCGACCGCCATTGCACATGCCGGAACCCGCAATAATCACCGCCGGGCCTTTGACCCTGTTGATGGCTTTCGATTCCTCCACTTTGGAAGTCAAGGTCATGCCTGGAAACGCATACGGCTCACCACCCTGCCCCATCAACACTTTTGTCTCCTCATCGAACAATTCCTTGTGGCGGTTAAAAACCTCCGTGACCCGGATGGCCATGGGACTATCGAGGAAAACGGGCAGTTGCGGGATTTTTCCCGCACGGAGCAAGGCGCTCAGGTAATAGATCAGTTCCTGCGTGCGTTCGACGGCAAAGGCCGGAATCACCACTTTCCCGCCCGCCTGCAGGGTTGCGTTCAGAATGCGCGCCAATGCATCCGGGATATCCTCTGTGGCTTCATGGACCCGATCGCCGTAAGTTGATTCCATCACCACATAATCGGCCGCTTGGCACGAGGCCGGATCCTGCAGGATCGGGAGATGACACCGCCCCAGGTCCCCGGTAAAAAGGATGGAACGCTCAAGCGGTGACGAAGATGTGACTGGCGCTTGAAATTGGTCCGGCCGTGGCCGGGCAACTGTTTCATGTGGGAGGCGTGCTGCGCACGGCGACGGATCGGTCGTGCCGGTCGCGGCGCGTAGCGCCCCTCCCACCAAGCTTGAATTTCCTGAACATGAATTTAGATCCAGTTTAATCATCGCCGAGCCGAGAATATGACCGGCCTCAAAAAAGCTGGCCTTGATACCGGGCGCCACCGGCACGGGGGCGCCATAGGCAACCGGCGTGAATAAAGGCAAAACCGCCTCTGCATCGCGGATAGTGTATAATGGCAAGTCCGGATAAGGTCCGCGCCGTCCTTCCTTTGCATGCCGCTTGGCCTTGTTTAAGGCATCTTCCTCATGAATCTTGGCGGAATCCAAGAGAACAATCCGCGCGATCTCGGCCGTCGCCGGGGTACAGTATATAGCCCCCCGGAATCCTTCGCGGACCAACTTGGGCATAAGCCCGCAATGATCCAGGTGGGCATGGGTAAGCAGGACGGCCCTGATCCGCGCCGGGGAAACGGGAAATGCCGCCCAGTTCCGGTCCTTGAGCGCGCGTTCCTGGTAAAGCCCGCAATCCACCAGCACGGTGGAATCATCCACGCTCACGGCATAGGATGAACCGGTCACGTTTTGCGCCGCGCCGAGGAATGTAACGGCCATGGACATGATATCAAGGGCAATAATTAGCGGGATGGTGCACCCGAGAGGAGTTGAACCTCCACGGCCGTGAGGCCACTAGAACCTGAATCTAGCGTGTATGCCAATTTCACCACGGGTGCATAAAACGCGAACACCATACCATGCATTTGCCGCGTGTCAAGAGTCCCCGCGTCTCACTGGTTCTGCAGGACGTCCAACATGGCGGCGATATTTTCGGGCTTGGCATCGCCGGGAATATCGTGCGCGGGCGCCGCAATATAGCCGCCCTGCTCGCCGACGACCTTCAGCAGTTCGCGGACTTCCCTTTTGACCTGCGCCACCGTCCCAAACGGCAAGAGGCGCTGGGTGCTGATCCCGCCGAAAAACACGAGGCGCCGGCCGAATTGCTTTTTCATCGCCACAGGGTCCATGACCTCCGGCTGGAAGGGATTGAAGACATCCAACCCGGCTTCGATCAAATCGGGGAATATTTCCTGGACCTTCCCGCAGGAATGAATAAAAACAAACTTATTCCGCGCCTTGACGGCCTGGTACATCTGCCTGATCCGCGGATAGATAAACTGACGCCAGAGTTCGGGTCCCATGACCAGGCCGGACTGCTGACCCCAGTCATCGCCAAAGCGCATGGCGTCAATATCCAGGCGGCAGGCATTTTCGATCACTCGCAAATTAAAGGCCAGGATCCGGTCCAGCAGAGTATTGATGAAATCAGGATCGGCAACCATGGCCACGAGCACATTTTCCATGCCGGCCAGGGTCCAGGCCCGTTCGAACAGGCTGAACCCGAGATTGGCGACAACAAACCGATCGCCTTTGCCGGCGGCCAGGGAGTTCCGGGGCGCCTGGTAACGCGCGGGATCATCCGGGTCCGGCAGGCGATACGTGCGAACATTGTCCGGCGTCACGCAGGTATTACAGACCACGCCAATATCCTTGTCCACGGAACGGTTCCACTGGACACCGAATTGGTCCTCCCAGATATCCGGCGCCGCTTCCCGCCAGGCGTTGCCCGGCTCCATGTCGAGCATCGTCAGGCAATTGCCTGTCAGGCAATTGCCCAGCGATTCCAGCCGCCCGGCGCCGGAATAGGCTTGAAATCGCATCTGGGCTTGCTGAGTAAACGCAATATGGTATGGAATACGATCCGGCTGTTGGTGCCGCAGGGTTGCCAAGACACGCTCACGGTTGGTCATGGATTATGCTCCTGTTTTCCGCTTACGGCTTTTTATCCGACGGTGGTTGCATGAACTGACCTAACATTCCACCTGTGCCGACCTTCTTTTGGGCCTTGTCCAAGGCCGCTTGCTCTTCCGCCGTTGTTGCTGTCGGCGGCGCCGTTACGATCCCGTCCGGGACCGTGATCTGTCCATTGGGCTGTTGCACCAAGCTGGCCCGGCCCCGGGTGCCCGTATAGGTTTTGGCAAACAACTGCACGCCGAACGGCGTAAAGGCCGTATGTACAAACCCCATGCCCATGGTTTGAAACAGAATATGCACGTTGCCGGCTTCATCCATCTTAACCTCGGTTGGCCGCACCCGGACAACGCGTCCCAGGTTGAACATGCCATACACGGTTTTATCGGCATCTTCGATCCGCAAATAAATATTCTCGACACCGTCGCTTTGAAAATAAGAGAGAATATAGGTGCGCATAGCATGCGCATCGCCGGGAACCCCGGCCGTCAGGCGCTGGAATTCGAAGCCGTTGACCACTTCCAGCTTAGCCTCCGGCGCAACATAATGCACGCCATTCATCTCCACGCCGGCACGAATTTTATATAGCCCCTGGCGCCGAATGGCAAACAGGCGGGGCACATTGAATCCAAACGCGCGGATTTCGCCCGGCATGATCGCCACGGCGCTCACAAGGGGGGTAGCGTTGCATCGGGGAATGATCCAGCCGCCGGCGCGCTCGACATCAAGCCAGAACCGGACCGGTCCACTGATCGAATCCATCGTCAACATCCGGCCGCTGTTGTTTTGGATGACGACCGTGGCGATGACATCCTCGTACAGGAGCGCCTTGGCCGACGGCAGTGTCAGGCTAATCGCAATCTGGGCCGCCGCCCATGCCGGGAGAGCCATCAGAACGATCACCGCGCCAATCCCCATTTTCGATTGCCGTTTACTTGTCATGGGCATCTTGCTCCCTCAACGGACATCCCCGCGGACACTCCAAATGAACGGCAACTTTTCCTTTACATTAGCGCGCAATACCGGCAATATAACTGTCAATGATAGATAGATCAATGTAAATATCCGGATGGATCGGTCAAATTGCATCAACCATGAACCATTGACCAGGAACCATTCCGCACGGACCACCTATGAATGCGCGCCGGCATAACAAGAATTCGGCTGAACCCTGGCTTATTGATGTTTTCAATAACTCGCCGGATATGATCATCGTCCTGGACCGCGGGGGCATCATCCGGAACGCCAATTTGGCCTTCCAGACTTTCTGCGGGCGGAACGTCTCCGTTTTGCCGGGATGTCCAATAACCGAGTTTATCCCCGTTGAAAAACGCGGCCAGTGGACGCACGATCTTGACAAGCTGACTAATGGGGAATGGACCAGCCTGGACAGCACATTGATCGGCGCCAAAGGCCGCGCTGTGCCCTTCCATATTACCCTGATCGTAAAATGTACACACAACGAGCAACCCGTCGCGATTTTACATCTTCAGGACGCCTCCGTTTATCAGACCGTGGAACGGGCCATGGTCGCGGCCCAGGGACAATGGGAACGTTCGTTCGACGCCATTGCCGACTACATGTGTCTGCTGGATCTATCCGGTCACATCCTGCGTGCCAACCAGGCCATGATCAAGCGCTTTAAACCGCTATATGGCAATCTGGTCGGGAGCGATTATCACAGGATCTTCGGCGTGGCTGATGCGCCGTCAAAAGGGCCCGCCATGCCCCATGCGGTGACGGCCTCGCCCTTTGTAATCCCGAAAATCGAATTACCGAGCCTGAAAGGCTGGTTCACCGTCTCATCCTTCCCGTTGAAGGATGAGCACGAAGCCGTCACGGGTGTTGTGTTTATTGTCCGGGATATCACTGACCAGCACACTACAGCGGAGTCCCTGAAAAAAGCCGAATCGCATCTGCATCAAACCACCAAGATGGAAGCGCTGGGCCGGTTGGCCGGCGGCATTGCCCACGATTTCAACAACATGCTGACTTCGATCCTGGGTTACAGTTCGCTTCTGCTGAAAATAACCCCGCCGGACGATCCCCGGCACAAGGACATCCATGAAATTATTTTGGCGACGGAACGTGCCACGGCACTTACCCGGCAACTGCTGGATTTCAGCCGCAACCAGGCCATTGAAACCAGGAACGTGTGCCTGAACGTCATCATCCAGAACATGCAGGAATTCCTGCGCAACACACTCGGCGAAAAAATCAAACTGAACATTCGCCAAAATCCGGACCTGCGGCACATCAAGGCCGATATTTCGCGCATTGAACAAGTAATCATTAACCTGGTTATAAATGCCCGCGACGCCATGCCCAACGGCGGCCAACTGATAATTGAAACCGACAATCTGAATCTCGACCGGAATTTTTTTGCCACGCATCCGAATTTGACACCGGGTAATTATATCGAGTTGGAGGTCAGCGACACAGGTTGCGGGATGCCGCCCAAGGTTCTGGAGCACCTGTTCGAACCGTTTTTTACGACCAAGGCCAAGGGCAAGGGCACGGGATTAGGATTGACGACAACTTATGGTATTGTCACGCAATTCGGCGGCTGTATCACGGCATATTCGGAAGTCGGCCGGGGCACCACATTTAAAATCTATTTCCCGGAATCGCAGGATGCGGACGCGACTGTGTCGCCGGCCACCCAAGAATCTTTTCTCGCGCGCGGCAATGAAACGATCATGGTGGTTGATGATGAGGCCAATATCGTTGCCATGATCAGCCAGATTTTGACCGAGCTGGGTTATCATGTTATTTCCGCCACCAGCGGCAGTGAGGCGCTGAATTTAAGCGACCAGCGCGCCCAGGCGATTGACATGGTGATTACGGACATCATCATGCCAGAGCTGAATGGGCCAGACCTCGCCCGGATGCTGCGTCAGAAATGGCCGGCCATGAAAGCATTATACATGTCGGGGTATGCCAATAATGCCGCCGCGCAGATCGGCGCGCTTAAATCCGGCATGGCCTTTTTACAGAAACCGTTCAGTTCGGAAACTCTGGCCAGTTGCATCAGAAAAGTCTTGGACACGCCAAGGGAATAAGGCATAATGAATTGCTGATTGCTGATTGCTGATTGCTGATTGCTGATTGCTGATTGCTGATTGCTGATTGCTGATTGCTGATTGCTGATTGCTGATTGCTGATTGCTGATTGCTGATTGCTGATTGCTGATTGCTGATTGCTGATT
>JBDRJR010000107.1:0-23370 GCA_043814705.1 Verrucomicrobiota bacterium
CGATTCGTTCAATCATGATAAATTGGCTCCCCTCCTTCTCCAATACAAGCCCTTGCTTGAAATCAGATTTTGCCTTTGGCAAAACCTGATTGCAAGCAATCTCTTCTCTGTGTCTCCGAGTCTCTGTGGTGAATTCTTCCCGATATTACCCACAGATTCTGCGGAGGCCCCAAAATTTCCTTCGGAGACGGGGCTTGCATCTGTCCAATTTTCTGCTAATACGTGTGCGTTTTATGGGGATGGGGGGCAGACGCCAGGTGACGGATAACGGACCGAGCCGAATGCATACTGACACGATCAGAAATATTGCGATCATTGCGCACGTGGACCACGGCAAAACGACGCTGGTGGATAAGCTTCTGCGTCAAAGCGGTTCGTTCCGCGACAACGAGGCGCTTACCGAGCGGCTGATGGACAGCTCTGATCTCGAACGCGAGCGGGGCATCACGATCAGATCAAAAAACGGCTCCTTCCGTTATGCGGATCGGACCATAAATATCATTGATACGCCCGGCCACGCCGATTTCGGCGGCGAAGTCGAACGGGTCCTGCAAATGGCCGACGGCGCGCTTCTGCTGGTGGATGCCCAGGAAGGGCCCATGCCGCAAACCTATTTCGTGCTAAAAAAAGCGCTGGCGCGCCATCTGCCGGTTGTTCTGGTGATCAATAAAATTGACAAACCGGCGGCGCGCGCCCACTGGGTTGTGGACCAGGTTTTTGATCTCTTTGTCACGCTGGGCGCCTCCGACAAGATTCTCGATTTTCATGTTGTCTATGCTTCAGCCCGCGATGGGCATGCCAGCCTGGATCCGGATAATTTCGGCACGGATATGCGTCCGCTGTTCGATGCCATCCTGAAATACATTCCGCCGCCTCAAGGTTCGCCCGAGGCGCCGCTCCAATTACAGGTGGCCAGTATTGATCACTCCGCGTTTCTTGGCCGCTTAGGGATCGGCAAAATCACGGCCGGACGCCTGGTCCCCAACATGCCCGTGGTGCTGGCCACGCCCGGCGGAAAGCATGAAGCCGCGCGCATTACCAAGATTTATCGCTACGAACGCGATCGCCAGGTTGAAACCGATTCGGCCGAGGCGGGAGATATCGTGGCCGTCGCGGGGCTCGAAAGCGTGATGGTCGGCGACACCTATACCGATCCGGAACAGCCCTGTCCCTTGCCGCCTCTGCCGGTGGATCCGCCGACGGTGAGCATGAATTTTCTGCCCAACAACTCGCCCTTTGCCGGCCAGGAAGGCGTGTTCTCAACCAGCATCCACCTGGCTGAGCGCCTGCAACGCGAAGCGCTTTGCGACGTTGCCCTGCACGTGGAGGAACTGCCTGCCCGCAATGGCTTCCGGCCCAGGCCGGATGCCGGCGGGCCGCAGGGCCAGGGCTTCAAGGTTTCCGGCCGCGGCGAACTGCATATTTCCATCAAGGTGGAAACGATGCGGCGCGAGGGATTCGAATTTCAGGTTTCCAGCCCCCATGTGATCACAAAAATAGAAAACGGCGAACTGCGGGAACCTTATGAAGAGGTGACCATAGACGTGCCCGAAGCCTATATGGGCACCGTCATCGAAAAGTTAGGCGGGCGCAAGGGCCAGATGCTGGAAATGATCCGTAACGCGGACATGGTGCGCCTGCGTTACAAGATCCCGACCCGCGGCTTGTTCGGGTTCAAGGGCGAATTCATGTCCGACACCAAGGGCATGGGCGTGCTGAATTATATTTTTTCCGGTTACGGACCGCATGTCGGCGAAATGCGCAACCGGCGCAACGGCGTGCTGATCAGCATGCAAGATTGCACTACCGTGGCGTTTGCGCTGTTCAACCTGCAGGATCGCGGGAAGCTTTTCATGGGCCCCGGCGAACGCATCTATCGCGGCCAGATTATCGGCGAGCATTGCCGCGGCAACGATCTCGTGGTCAATCCGGCCAAGGGCAAAAAGCTCACGAACATGCGCGCGGCCGGCTCCGATGAAAACATCATCCTGACGCCGCCCACCCTGATGAGCCTGGAGGATTGCATTGCCTATATCAATGATGATGAACTGGTGGAAGTCACGCCCAAAAGCGTCCGTTTGCGCAAGCGTGATTTCAAGCCGTGACGCGATGAAGGTGGATAGGCTGTAGGCTGTTAGTCTGTAGGAGGAAATTATGCGCGACCATACGAAGCTTAGAGCATTTGAACTGGCCGACGAAGTGGCGGTCTTGATCTATCGAGTAACCAGAGGGTTTCCAAAGGAGGAAATCTATGGGCTGACTTCCCAGATGCGAAGAGCGGCGGTTTCTGTGCCGTCAAACATCGTTGAGGGATGTGCGCGCGAGAGTCAGGCTGAATACCTTCGCTTTCTTGAAATAGCCTTCGGTTCCGTAAGGGAATTGCATTACCAGTTCGGTTTGGCCAGGCGCTTGGGTTATACGGCTGAGCCGGACGTTCCCGAATGCGACTCGAAAATGGTGGAGACCGAAAAGGTTCTGAGTGCCTTGATTCGCTCAATGCGCAGTGACTAACAGCCTACAGCCTACAGTCTAAACAACCTAAACAGTTTATGGCCGGCGAATACATATTCACCTTACAGCGGGTTACCAAGCATTACAACCGCGTGAACGTCCTGGACGACATCACTCTGGCATTCTATTTCGGCGCCAAGATTGGTGTCATCGGCGCCAACGGCTCGGGTAAATCATCCCTGCTCAAAATTATCGGCGGCTTGGATACGGAGGTAATGGGCAATGTCTACGTAGCCAAGGGCATCAAGCTGGGGCACCTGCCCCAGGAGCCGCAACTTGCCTCCCACAAGACCGTGGCTGAGATCGTCGAGGAGGGCGTTGCCGGCGAGCGCGCGATTATCAGGCAATATGACGAAATCTGCGACCGATTAGGCGCCCAGCCGTCACCGGCCGAAGCCGAGAAACTCAACAACGAACTGGGCCGGCTCCAGGACCTGATTGACCGGCACGACCTCTGGGAACTCGATCATAACGTGGAACTGGCCATGGATGCCCTGCGCCTGCCGCCGGGCGAGGCCGCGGTGGCCAAGCTTTCCGGCGGCGAAAAACGCCGGGTGGCGCTGTGCCGTCTGCTGATTTCCAATCCCGATGCCCTCCTGCTCGATGAACCCACTAATCACTTGGACGCGGAATCGGTTGCCTGGCTTGAGACCTATCTGCAAAAGTTCAAGGGCACGGTGGTGGTGGTGACGCACGACCGCTATTTCCTGAATAACGTTACCGGCTGGATCCTGGAGCTGGATGGCACGCATGCGTATCCATACAAGGGCAATTACGAGAGCTGGCTGGAGCAGAAACAAGCCCAGATGGAACGCGAGAGCAAGCAGGCCGGCGCGCGGAGCAAATTGCTGGAGCAGGAATTAAGCTGGGTGCGGATGAACCCGTCGGGGCGGCGGGCCAAGGGCAAGGCCCGCCTGAAACGTTACGAGGAGTTAGCCAGCCAGCAGGTGGATACGCGCGAAGATTTGCTGGAGATCCAGATCCCGCCGGGACCCCGGCTTGGCAACCTGGTTGTTCGTGCCGAAGCCGTAAGCAAATCCTTTGGCGAGCGCCTGTTAATGGAAGACGTTAATTTTGACCTGCCCCGCGGCGGCATCGTGGGCGTGATCGGCGGCAACGGCGCCGGCAAGACTACATTGTTCCGCATGATCCTCGGCCAGGAACCGGTGACCTCCGGGCGCCTGACGGTAGGAAATTCGGTGGTGCCCGCGCACGTGGATCAGAGCCGCGACACCCTGGACCCCAACCACACGATCTACGAGGAAATCACCGGCGGCTTGGAATTCCTGGACTTGGGCGGGCGGCCGATGAACGCGCGCGCTTACTGCGGAGCGTTCAATTTCAAGGGCAGTGACCAGCAGAAACGCGTCGGCCAGCTCTCGGGCGGCGAGCGCAATCGGGTGCACCTGGCCAAGCTCCTGCGGGGCGGCGGCAATCTCTTGCTTCTGGATGAGCCCACCAACGACCTCGATGTCAATACCCTGCGCGCGCTCGAAGAAGCCATCGCTAATTTTGGCGGCTGTGCGGTGGTGGTCAGCCACGACCGCTGGTTTCTGGATCGCGTGGCGACGCATATCCTGGCGTTCGAAGGTGACAGCCGCGTGACATGGTTCGAGGGCAACTACGCCGACTATCATGCGCACCGCCGGAAAATACTGGGCGATGCCGCCGATCGTCCCCATCGGGTCCGGTTCCGGCCCGTATCGCACGCAAGCGATTCCACGGGGTAACAGCTCACTCCTCAAATACCACCACCGACCATCCGCACACGCGCGGAATGAGAACCGTGGCATAGTTGCCGTCAATAGTGAAATCCAGTTTTTCCCGGCCGGGCGCCAGGTATGTTTTCTTGGGTATGCGCCCGTCCAAACGCAGGCTGACGGTCAAATCAGTTAACTCCAGCGGTTCTTCGATCATATTTATCCCCGTGCCGCGCGACTCAGGCAGATAGGCTATTACATAAACCATGCGCCGTCCCGTCTGAGAGGTCACGGTAATACGGCTGTAGGACGGCGCGCCGGGCGCGCGGATCAGCGGTTCCGGCAGGAATTGGGCAAGCAAATTGGCCACAATCTGCCGCAGGGGCAAGGCCGCGCTGGTGAAATAGGTGTGGAAGATGGGATGGCTGACATAGGCCGCGCGCCCATTGCGCGTGATTGCCGGCCGCCCCGTTCCCTTGTTTGGCGGTGTGTAGCGGTTGCCATGCCGGCCGTCCCATTCATCATTATAATACGGCGCGGTGATGGTGGCCAGGATTTCAACGCCCGGCCGGGCCGTGACGGATAAGCCGCGCTCATACAGAGTCACCGGCATGTCCGGCATGCCGCCGGCAAACCCGGGTTTAAATTCAATATAAGCCGGATTAAACGGATCGGGGCCGTTATATTCCACGCCGAAAACATCGAGCGCAAATTGTGCGCGCGTTTCATCTAACCCGGAAGCGCCGGTTGCGATAATGGCGCCGCCATCATCAAGATGTTTTTTGAGGCGTTCGGCAATTTTCGCGTTGATTTCAATTGCATCCGGCAGAATCAACACCTTGTACTTGTCCCACGGCACCGCCAGAGTGACATTATCAAATTGCATTTTCAGCTCGCACAACATGCGTGTGGCGGCCTTTAAGGACTCATTGGCCGATGCGATTTGCTTTGGGCGGTCGCCGCCTTTCCATTGATATCCGGGATAACCGCATTTCATCACGTTGGCCATGTCCACCACGGGCGCGGCGCCCTCAATCCACGGTTGCAACGGCCGCAGGTGGTTATAAACGGCTTTGTCCAATTCCATCACCGCGCGATTCAAGTCGCCGCGCGGATGGAAATGATCGCCGATATTCGGCGGCAGGCAGTTGGCAATGCCGTAGATGCAGTCATATTCCACGCTGGGCTTGGTGCGGACACCGCCAAAATCGCCCCAGCTTGTTTGGAATCGGCCGGTCATGTTCAACACCGGTTTGCCCAGCGTCCGCATATAGCGCGCAACCATGGGCAACAGTTCGTATCCCCAGCCGCTTTGCGGCAGACATTCCAGTTCCAGATAACTGCCGAATTCGGCTTGGGCTTCGAAGTCAATCCCGTTGAAGTAAACCAGGAGATCAGCATTGATGGCGCGCACACCCTCCGACAGCCGGCGCCCCATGGTCAGCATCTTGCGGTAGTTAAAATCGTTGAGCTGGATCGGGTCGTTCCAGTTTACCCCTTCCGCCTTCATTTTTTCCATGCATTCAATACCGATGCAGGGAAATGTATGGAAGCAGTCGAAAAACAAACCATCAACATTATAACGCGCGACAACTTCACGCGCCATGCCGATCACATGTTCGGCATACCCCGTGTTGTAGCACATCTGCCGGCAAAACGATTCATTGAACTGCTCGCCATACATGCGGCCATCGGCGCGCAACACCGTCCAATCGCGCCGCCGATACGCTTCCTCATGGCTGAGACCGACGTTAATATAAGCCGAGACGGCAATTCCTTTGGCGTGACAGGCCGCCACCAGGCCGCCGAAAAGGTCGCCTTGCATGGCGGGATGTGGAATGCCCAGCTTAGTCGGATAGTAGGCGACGCCCAGGTTGCATCGTGCCGGGAAGGCGATAAAATCCACGCCGCAATCCTTGAACCAGTCGGTTATGGCATCCAGATCAAATTTTTTACCGACGTCCGGGTTGGCCGGCATGGTGTGGAAATCAAAAAACAACGCCCATTTGGGAATATGCATGCTGGGCTCCTGTTAAAGTTCAAAAAGATTGCTTCTACGGATGGAAATTTAGTATATAAGACAAGTTACAGCAATGAATAAAAATACAGATAATATTAACCTGCGTCCGAGTTGTGGCGGAAAATGCTGGGACATTTATGCATCGGCGGGCTGGGCCCTTGAAAACTGCCGCATGGGGATGCAAACGGACCGCGGCCGTTCCACGGCTTTGTTGAAGCCAAAACCGCATTTGGGCCTGTTGCACAGCTTGCATTTCAAGCGGATTTCGAATGGCGCCCTTGAAATCTGGCAGACGCTTGAAAATCTTTCCGGCCGGCAAGTCTTAATTTCAGAAATTGAAACGGCAAACGGTGTGCTTGATTTGGCGGGCAACGGCTGGATGGTCATGCACAGCGAGCTTTTCAAGACCGAAAAATATTTTGGCGGGTACAGTTGCTATACCGGCAATTTATTCGCGCCCCTGCCGGGGCTTGAAGGTGAATTCGGACTCTCGGAAGACACGCCTTTTCCAGGCATCTTTTTTATGCACCCGGAACGCGGTGCGGTTCTGATGGCAACGCTTACCCAGGCGCGCTGTAAACCGGTATGGAAAATAAGCGCAGAAGGCCGGAACGTTAGAATTGAGGCGCGCGATTATTTTGCGGGAATTCCGGCTATCCCCCTGGAGGGCGGCGAGAAATTCGAGACCGAACGCTGGCTGATCCTATCAGGGTCCAGTGCAATGCCGGAGTTGATAGATGCGTATTACGATTTATTGCGGAAAAGGATTGATTTTCCGGGGCGCATTAGCGCCCTGCGTGCAGAGATGGTGTGGGGATCTTGGAATCTTAACATCCGCCCGGGTGGGCATGGCGATATTGACGAAGCCTATATTCTTTCCAACGCCCGGGCCTTGCAAAAGATGCATAACAAGGTGCGTTGGATCATGATAGATGATGGCTATCAACGGAGAAAACCCCGCCGGCCGGGCATTAAAGGCGGCTTTTTTTCTTCGCATTACATGGGCGTTGATATGTTTGACCCGGCGCTGGATACACCGCATGATCCCGCCCGTTTCCCGCAAGGCATGAAATGCTTGGCCGCTGATATCCAAAAAATCGGAATGAAGCCGGCGATTTGGTGTACGCCCCTCGTTGCGGCGGATGGTCCTTTGGTTAAGAGGCATCCGGAGTGGGAGATGCGTATTTCCGGGCGGAGGCGGTTCCTGGATCCCACCACCTGGCTTGATTACTCTATTCCGGAAGTGCGCGATTATACGCGCCGGGCATGGGATGCCATTTTTAACCAGTGGGGATACAAGGGGCTTAAGTTGGATTTTTGGACATACCCTTTTGAAATTCCCGGTGTTCAATTTCATGATCGCACACGCACGGCCATTGAATGGCGCAACGAATTCCTCGCCGATATTCGCGCGCATGTGCCACCCGGCGGTTTTTTGTTAACCTGTTGCACGGTAAATGCCGGGAATCCGTTCCTGGGCCGGTTTGCCGATGCGTCCCGCATGGGACCGGACATCGGATCGGGAACCTGGGATGCTGTGCGGAGCGCCGCCATGTGGGTGAGCGCGGCGGCTTTGTTTTATCGCGGCGATTGTTTATTGGCAGACCCCGACAGCATCGGTTGGTGCCCGGCCTTGAATGAAACTGAAAATCGCGCGTGGGCCACTACGGCATTGATGTCCGCCGGAATGTGTGAAATCGGCGGGGATATGGCGCATCTCATTCCGGAGGCCAAAAAATTACTGGATGCGGTCAACCGTTTCTGGCGGCCAGCCGGCAGATCGGTTAATGAGATAACCGGTCCATGGCCTTTTGATCTACCGTCAAAAAGCTGGCGGCTGGAACGGCCGGATGACTGCTGGCAGGCACAGATAAATTGGCGCAAATATCCCCTGCAAGGCGTTTTGAAAAGCCGATCCGAATTCTGGTCGGCTAAGCCAATCTCACCGGCAACCCTGCTTCCAGAACATTCCGCCGTGCTGATAAAATCTTAGTAAAATCAATCCCATGCAAAAGTCACGCAATCTGCTCCAGCAAATCCGGGAACGGGCGCTTATATTTGACGGCGCCATGGGAACGATGATTTACCAGCGCGGCGTCTTCCTCAATGCCTGCTACGACGAGTTGTGCCTGACCCAGAGCAAGCTCATCCTGGGCATTCACCAGGAATATGTCGAGGCCGGCGCCGACGTCATTGAAACCAACAGCTTCGGCGCCAACCGGCTCAAATTAGCCCCCTACGGACTGGCCGACCGCGTGGCCGACATCAACCGTGCCGCAGTGCGCCTGGCCCGGGAAGCGGCCGGCGACAAAGTGTTTGTGGCGGCCTCCGTGGGCCCCTGTTTTGCGGCCGATCAAAACCCGACGCACGCGCTCCTCGCGCAGGTTGATGATGTCATCAATGAACAGATTTCAGTCCTGGCAGGCGAGGATATTGACTTGCTGATCCTCGAAACATTCCTGGATCTTGACCAGCTCCAGCGCGCAACGCGGATTGCCAAGAGCCATAATCTGCCGGTGCTGGCCTCATTTACCATCGTGCCCCAACCTCTGGCGCCGGTCGGATCGAAACCAGAAGAGACTTTTGCACGGCAACTGGAGGCGGATTCGAACGTGGACATCATCGGCATGAATTGCGGACGCGGTCCCGCGGATCTCTTTGAAGCCGTTAAAAACATCATCGCCTGCACCACCAAGCCTGTCGTAATCATGCCCAACGCGGGCGGCCCCCGTGAAGTCGGCGGCCGGATGCTTTATCTTAACAGTCCGGAATATTTTACGGAGTTCTGCCGGCGTTACATCGAATTGGGCGCCCGCGGCGTCGGCGGCTGTTGCGGCACAACCCCCGCCCATATTCGCATGGCCGCGCGGGCGGTAAAATCCATGAGTGGCGTGAAGCAATATGTTGCCATTGCCTCCAAACCCGCGCCCGGGACTGCGTCCGGTAAAAACGCGGGTCTGGCGCCTGCGGCGGTCCCCTTTCCGGAAAAGTCGGCGTTTGCCGCGAAGTTGGCCTCCGGCCGGCGAACCACAGCCATCGAAATGCTTCCGCCCCCGAGCGGCGGCGGATTACGGGCGTTCCTTGACAAGTGCTACGCGTGTCAGCAAGCCGGCGTGGATGCGATTAACCTGCCCGATGGCCCGCGCGCCAGCGCCCGCATGTCCGTCGTGGCTACGGCGTTTTCCATGTTGAAGGAATTAACCATCGAGCCCATTCCGCATTACTGCTGTCGCGACCGCAACCTGATCGGCATGCAGTCGGACCTCCTGGGCGCTTACGCGCTGGGTTTGAAAACGTGGTTGTTCATTACCGGCGATCCGCCCAAGCTGGGCAACTATCCCGATGCGACCGGGGTCTTTGACCTGGATGCCATCGGCCTGGCCCGGCTGGTCAATAACCTCAATCATGGGTTCGACGCCGCCGGCCAGCCCATCGGACAGCCGCCGGCCCTGGCCATCGGAGTTGGCGCCAATCCGGCGGCCGTGGAGATGGAACGGGAGATCACGCGCTTCTTTCAGAAGATGGAAGCCGGCGCGGAGTTTGCCTTTACGCAACCCGTGTTCGAGGTCGAAGCCCTGCTCCGATTTGTTGACCGTATCCGCAAACACCGCCGGACCATTCCAGTCCTGGCCGGCATTTACCCACTGCTCTCGTTCAAGAACGCGGAATTCATGAGCCGGCACGTGCCCGGGGTTGTGGTGCCCGACAGAATTCTCCAGCGCATGAGCAAGTGCGTCACTAAGGAAGACGGCCTCAAAATGGGGATCGAAATTGCCCGTGAGATTCGGGACCGCATTGCAGATACAGTGGCCGGCTTCCAGGTCTCCGCCCCCATGGGCAAGGTGGACATGGCCCTGGCCGTGCTGGCTTGATTTAGTCGCACGCGCCGGGCAACTTCCACGCCGCGGTTGCGCAAGCAGGCTTTTATGAATGAAAACGGAATTTGCATGAATAAGGCCCAGCGCATTCGTTCTCGGTAAAAGAGCGCCGTTTAATGAAATTTATGAATCCGGCCATTGATTTTTACGAAACCGTAGCGGATAAAACCGTCATACGCGCCTGTGATTTTTACGGGACAGATACCTGCAAACATTACCGCCATTGTGATTCAATCCATAGTTTTACGACAGCATTTGGAGTGCCCCAGCCGCGATTATGCTGTTTCTGCCATGCTACTGTTGGCGCCCGATTTTCTTTGGCGGCGATTGCCGCCGCATCATCCGGGAAAGGCCGATATTTACTCAAGCTGGTTGCCGCTTGGCGGAATTGGAGGGCATATGTCCATCCGGCCCGGATCATTCTGAATGGACATGATATATTGAACGGGCCGCTTTTTCTTGAAAATGTCTGCAAAGGATGGCCGGGTCTTTACTTTGATGTGCCGCCGGAATATCTTGCGGAAAAAAACACGCTGGCAATTGTTAATCGGAGCGGCGGCGCGAATGTACTGCTTGTCGAGCGCGTGGAAGTCCTGCGGCTTAAGGCGGCGGAAGATTTTTCCGTATGGTATTGTCCCGACTTTGTGCAAAACAAAACGCGTTTTGTCATCAAACTCATGCTGTTGAAGGACTATCCGGATATAACGGTGAAGTATCCGGAAGATAAAATCGAGTTGCTTGAGCGGCGCGGGCGCGATTTTATTTTCAAGTCCCGCCATGCTTCCAGGAATATCAAAATAATTTTTAAATCGGGAAAAAATAAATGCGCGGCCGTAATCGGCGATGTATATGCGCGGCCGGCCGGGCGCGAAGTTTTTGTGGGGATGGACTGTGATGATTATCGTCAGGATGAGTCGCAAGAACTGGATCGCATTCTCGCGCACTTTGCTTATACGCAAATGGGGAATTTCATTGCGTTTCGACCCAAACCCAACCGCAATTATCCCGCAAAGTATCCCGCGCCACCGCTGAATTGGCGGCGCTGGATGGATTTTTGCAAGGCCAATAAAATCAAATTCCAGTTCAGCGGACTGCCCGCGATGCCCGCCGGGGCATCAACCGCGCTTAAAAAAGAGATCGTGCAACGAGGCGGCCGGGATTTTGCCGGGTTCCAGATTCACGAGCCGTATTGTATGTCATTCAGTCCGGTTCTGCAAAACCCGCCGGCAATAAAACGGGCAAAAGATTTTGTTGAAAAAAAACGCGCCTATCTCGAGTTTGTCAATGCCCGGATTGATGAAATTAAATACGGCAATGCCAAAATGTTCTGCGGCGATCCATCGTTGTTGTGCGTGTATTTGCGCGAGAGCAAGATCGACAATATTCTCTGTGAGCCGGTGAGCAACAGTGCCCTTTTATTCGGCGCGGCACGCGGAACCGGCAAGGATTTCGGCGCCCATCTGGCGCCTGACTGGTATGTCGGTTTCCCGCACGACCGGCCGGCCATAGACCGGATGGCTTTGTTGCTCGACCTTATTTACGCGTATGGCGGCAAGCATATTTATCTGGAAAGCACGGCCTTCAAGACCAATGCGTTCGCACGCAATGACTGGGAAGATGCGTTTTGCAGGGCGGTCCGTGAAAAGCTGAGGGGATTTTATCGCTTTACCTGCCGGGATGCGCGAATTGGCAATCCTGAAGTCCCTTTGGCGTTTGTATACGGCAATCTTGAATCAATGTTCTGGCGGCCGGATGATCGTATTCCCGAGCTTGCTGACAGCGGCAATTGGGATGACACGGTCTGGGGTAAATGGCCGAACACCCAGTACCGCTGGCTGTGGCAAGCGACCGATGCCTGGTTGCCGCCGCTTGATTTTGAGATGTTCGGTAAAAATGAGTCGCTTACCAAAATGTTCTGCGGCAGTCCTTATGGCCAGGTTGATGTGATTTCGCCGTATGTTGACTTGAGCCGCTACAAGGCGATCGCGTTTCTCGGCTGGAACACCATGGACGAGTGCATTTACCGCAACCTGCTGGCGTATGTGCGCGGCGGCGGGATATTATTTATTTGCGGGTGTCATTTTGATACGCGCGTTGATTTTAAAGGCCAGCCCCGTTTCATACGCGCAGGCAAAGTAAGTGGTTTGATCGGCGCTGATATAGCGGGCGCGGGGTCAAAGGTGTTTGATAAATTCCATACCTGCCGCCTGGAGAACATAACGGCCCGCCAAACCCAGGAATTTTTATTTGAGCATGCCGCCGGCAAGGGGAGGGTGTATTTCCTGAATTTTTATGACTATCCCCATGACCAGCGGCTTGTCAAAATAATTCGGATAATTCTTGAAAATATCGGCCGGCAACAAAGCCGGGGCGACCCCGTTCATATCGAAGGCATCAACAAAAAGTATATCAATTATACGGTGTGGCGCGATGGCCGGCGGCGCAAGATGTATCTGGTGAATATTGATTGGCAAAATGCGCCGGGTAAAAAAATAGTTGTTTGCAACAAAACGAAAAAAATGCCCCTGACGATCCCCGGCGGCAGGATGCTGGTGTTGGATTTGGGAATGTAATGTTCCGGTAAAATACGGCGCGGTTTTTAGAATGGCTTGCCCGGCGGAGCCGCGGCTCGCTCGGAGAGCTCGCCCTGCCAAAATGTATGCAAAAGTTTAAATGGAACGATGCAACCTGACATTGAACCATGCCCAATATCATCGTCCCGGAGTGCGATTGCCCAGGGTCGGGAAAATAATGAAATGCGCGAATTTCGCATTCGGATTTTTTAGCCGATCTGGGCGAGTTGCGCCTTGGTTACCTCGTGTTTTAAGGGTATCTTATCAGCAAAAGACACAATTTCGTCAACGACCAATGTTCCCATCCGGCCCAAGTTCTCGGCCACGCAACCGGCCTCATGCGGGGTAAGCCACACATTGGGCAAGGAACGAAGGATATCGTCTGCCGGCGGGGGCTCGATGTCCGTTACGTCCAGGCAGGCTGTAAATCGTTCTTTGCGAAGCGCGCTGATCATTTCGGCGGTATCAATAATGGCGGCCCGGGCGGTATTAATAAACACGGCTCCTTCCGGGAGCATGGCAAAATGGCGCCCGCGAATCATGCGGCGGGTTTCCGGCGTACTGGGCGCATTCAGGCTCACGACCCGGCATTGCGTAAAGAGTTCATCCAGCGATTCCACTTTGCGGGCGCCTGTTTTTTCCGCCTCGGCCGCGGTGCAATAGGGGTCAAACAGCAATACATCACAGGTAAAATTCCGCAGTAACCGGATCAAATGACGCCCGACATGACTGGCGCCGATCACGCCGATTTTCTGTTGATAAATTTCAAAGGGCCCGCCAAAACACTTCAACCCGTCCCGCCACGCGCCCCGGCGGGTGGCAAGGCCCGCCCAGAATGTCCGTTTGGGCGCCATGAGAATGAGGCCCAGACAGAATTCAGCCACGCCATAGGCAATGGCCGCCGCCGCGCTCGTCACGCGCGCGCCGGATTGCCAGAGTTCTTCACTGACCATGGACTTGACCGATCCACCCGCGTGGGCGACCAGCCGCAAGCGTCCGGCCTGCTTCATGATTTCGGCGTCCAGCGCCGAAGTGCCCCACGATGTAATTATGACCTCGGCCTCGGCAATATATTTCAATAAAAATGATTTATCGGCAACGGCGGGGATTTCAGTTGGCAGTATTTGGAAAGATTTTTCCAGGCGGGCGGAATCCTTCGGCGAAAGCATCTGTTTATCCCGCCATTCCTGGTTCACGGCCAGTAATATCTTCATTTGTTTGTTCCTTTCAATTAATATTGTAAAGTCATCATGGATTATGTAAAGAACTTTGACGGCAAAGTTTTTTGATGGCCTTGCTGAGGGGCAAAAACTAATGACCACGGAACTTCGCATAGAAAAGTATCCGATAATGGCGGCAATATTAGGGGAGGATAGCCCCCTGCCGCCCCTGCATCCGCCGGTCAGTTTTGCGGCCGGCATGAAGGTTGACGCGAGTGTTCCGGACGCGGCGCGAACATATTTAGGGTATGGTTTGGACACCGGTTGCCTGCCTTACGGACTGCAGGACCAATACGATCGCACGCGGCAGGCAGCCGTATTGAAAGTCGCGGTGCTCGAAAACGAGATCTTAAAAGCCGTGTTTTTACTCGAATATGGCGGCCGTCTGTGGTCATTGATTCATAAGCCAAGCGGCCGCGAATTGCTTTATGTAAATCCGGTGCTTCAACCCGCCAATCTGGCAATTCGCAATGCCTGGTTTAGTGGAGGCGTGGAATGGAATGCCGCCTTGCGGGGACACAGCCCGCACACATGTTCGCCTCTATTTGCCGCCCGGGTTGCCGGCCAAGACGGCTCGCCCATCTTGCGATTCTGGGAATGGGAACGATTGCGCGGGGTGCCATATCAGATTGATTTTCGACTTCCAGAGAAATCACCCTGGCTGTTTGTCAGCGTGCGTATAATCAATCCGCAGGCCGGCGTTATTCCTATGTATTGGTGGTCTAATATAGCGCTTTGCGAACGAGCGGATATGCGCGTATTGGTGCCTGCGGAAGCGGCCTATCTTTTTGATTACAGCAAGGTAATGACCCGTGTCCCGGTGCCTTATGATGAGCGCAAAGCGGATATCAGTTATGCGACTAATTTGAACAAGGCCGCCGATTATTTTTATGACATTGCAAAGCGGCCGTGTCCCTGGATTGCCGTCCTCGACGCCGCCGGCCAGGGGTTAATGCATGTCTCGACCGCGCGTTTGCGCGGGCGCAAATTGTTTGCATGGGGAATGGGCGCGGGCGGGCGTAACTGGCAAAACTTTCTTTCAGACGGTCAGGCGCCTTATATTGAAATTCAGGCGGGATTGGCGCAAACTCAATATGAATGTTATCCCATGCCGGCCGGCGCGCAATGGAGCTGGCTGGAAGCATACGGCCTGATGTCGGCCAAGGCGTCAAAAGTGCATGCCAAGAACTGGCGCACGGCTTGCCGTGAAGTTGAAGATTGCCTGGCGGCGACGCTCCCTTATGCCGCCTTGGAAGCGGAACAACGACGCAGTGCAATGGATATTGACAAGCCGCCCGTTGAAATTTTACAGCGGGGTTCGGGGTGGGGTAATCTTGAATCACGCCGCCGAAAGTTATTCGGTGAAAAATCATTTTATCCCAATGCGCTGGTATTTGACGAGGCTTCCCTCGGAAAAGCACAAGTCCCTTGGCAGGCGCTTCTGGAAAAGGGAGCATTACCCGAACAGGACCCGCGGATGTCACCGGGCGGCTGGATGACTCAGGCCGAATGGCGCCGGCTTCTGCGAAACGCGGTTGAGAAAAGAAGAGGGGATCATTGGCTAAGCTGGTTGCACCTTGGCGTGATGGAATATGATCAGGGCAGGAAAGAGGCCGCGCGGCAGGCATGGGAAAAATCACTTGACCGGGCGCGAACGGCTTGGGCGCTGAGAAATCTGGCTGTACTTGCCGGTGAGGAGCAAAAATCTGCGCAGGCCGCCGACTTGTATTTGGAGGCCATCGAACGGGCGCCATCGCTCATAGCGCTCCTGTTGGAAGGCATCCAAACATGGCTTGAGGCCGGGCGAACACAACAGGCCTTGGACTTCATCAAAAAACAATCGGCGCCCATTCGGTCACATGGCCGGATAAGAACCCTGGAAGCCAGCGCCCTTGAGAAACTGGGCGAATTTGATAAGGCCGAAACTATTTTGACGAGCGGATTGGAAGTGGCGGGACTGCGCGAGGGCGAGATTGCGCTTTCCGATCTGTGGTTTTCAATCCAGGAAAAGCGGCTGGCCGGCAAGTCGGGTTGCCGGATCAATGCCGAATTAAAAAAACGCGTTCGTTGCGAATCAGTTTTACCGGCCCATTTGGATTTTCGAATGGCGGAATCAAATGTTGCGGGCTGACCAAGATGAAATACTATCTATAACAACACCCGCTTGACGATTGCGGCGTCATCGCGCTGGACGGTGCGGGGATAATGAATGGCAGGAATGCCGAAGAGCATGCCGTAATAATAACGGTGGCGTGGTGGCAGACCGAACAATGCTTTCATATCAGGTAACAATTCGAGGAACATCTTGAACATGCCCCACCAGACCGTGCCAAGCCCGGCGCTCTGTGCCAGGAGTTCAAAATAGGCCAGCGTCAAGGCGACATCCTCGCCGGGGCACGGGGCATCGGCCGGCGCCGAGACCACCAGCGCATGCGGCGCACCACGGAAGATGATATCCACCTTGTGCTCGTAGTAGGCCGGTGGGGCCTCCAGCAGGTATTTGAACCGTTCAGGAATGCGGCCGGCCTTGCCCAGCGCCGCTAATGCCGCCAGAACTTTCTCCCGAAGTCGGTGCATGACAGTCCTATCGTCAATAACGGCAAAAGTCAACCTGCGATTGTTGACGCCCGTGGGGACATTAGCCAGCACGGCCAGTAATTGATTGATCAAGGCCGGGTCTGCGTTTTCATCTTTGTACTGCCGGATACTGCGCCGTCCGCGAACAAACCGGGCCATCTGGTCAAAGGCGGGAAAGCTATCGGCGGCGAGCGGCAGGCTGTTGGCGGGATTTTTCCCCAGGATGGAGATGGCCGCGGTGGTGCAAATGGCCAGGCAGTGCTGGCATTGCAGACAGAGCGCTTCCTGGTCCGGGCGGATGGACGGCAATGCTTTGCCTGCCTGCACGATGATACGCGTTGGGCAGTCGGCGGCGCACAAGCCGCAACGGGTACAAAGTTTTTCGTTTACGGTAAACTGAAGCATGATGAATCCCTTTCATGAAGAAAATACATGTGCAAATATAGCACATGGAGCCGGTCAAGTCATCATTCCTGCTTTTGCAAAACCAGCGTGGTGCGGGAAGGGAGATGAACTTCGCGGGTATACAGGCGTTCGCGCGCCTGTCGCTGTACGGTCACAGGATAGCGTTCGAGGATCGAATCGAGTTCGGGCATGATCCTTTCGGCCAAGCCTCGAAAAGTGACCATCCCTTTGGAAAAATTCCCTTGTCGCCGCGTGACATATATAAAATCGCAAAACGCTTGGGCCGGCGAGGCTACGACGCCCTCTGCTGGAGGCGCATAAACACGACTGCGCACGCAAATGAATATGAAACGGCCGACAGGAGTAGTACGTTCGCATGCTCTGGGACTCCTCCGGTCGGTAAAACAGGTGATGCGGGTCGGCGCCTGTGTGATCAAGTTGTGCATGTACAAGGCATAGGTTCCAGTGAGGTATGCGTGGGAGTCCATCGCGGGTAACAACATCTCGGGCGTGATCGCGTTCGGCAATCCGTACACACCATGTGCATACTTCTCGATCGCTCCCTGTCGTCTCAGACGCGCGAGTTCCACGTTCAGGGCAACCCGGGATGTGGCGGCGAAATTGGCTAATTCCGTGACGGTGAACAAAACCTTGCCGTGCAACCGGCGTTGCTCCTCAAGATATTTTTGCCATTCTCTTGCTTTCACGATCCGGCCTTTCCCGCTATCTTCAATTTATCATTGAGCATTGCGACGACGGTATCGAAGATCATGCCTCCGCCGCCGGATATTTTCAGGTTGGCGGCTACGGCCTCGTCAATCTGGTTCGCAATAATCTCTTCGATGGCCCGCACGTGGATGGGACGATTTGCCAACATTCGACTGTATCGGCCGGACACGGATTCTGGACCCATGTGAAGTCCTGTGAATTTTGCCTTCAATCGCCGCGCCGAATCGCACACAAAGTCGTCTTGAAACAGAAAGAGGTCAACGATATCCCGCTCTGCCAGGAAGGGACGGTTAAACAAAGCAATTACCTTGCTCTCAATCATGTCCGCATCCGATGCCGTGAGATAGACGATGCCGGCAACTGTGCGGACAACGGGCGCATCAATGCATGGAATGCTTGTGATTTCCACCGGAAGTTCGATGCGTTCTCCCACTTTACCGGTGCGATAGAAAGCCATCGTTACCGTTTTAACGCATGGCGAATCCGCATCCGGACCTATGGCCTTCCTGACATCGCCATCCAAATCGAAACGCCTCTTCACTTCAGGAAGAAGCTTGGCGCGCAGAAGCTCCATAATCTCCGTTTGCTTGCCTTCCAGATCGCCATCCCAGTGGTAATCGATATCCAAGGATGCTCTGCAGCTCCGGTTCAAGAAACGATAACGTGACCCGCCGATAAGGCAGAGCTTGTGTCCCGCAGGATTTATGGCGATCACCCCGGTGGCCAGTCTTTGGATTTCCTCGACAAGTTTTATTCTTTCCGATTGCATGTAGCTATTTATAACATATTTGTTATATTTAGCAACACAAAACCAACGCGGTGCGGGAGGGAAGATAGGCGGTAAGAGACTGTTGAAAAAGTCGTTACCGCCAGCAAGGGTCATCCCGAGCGTAGTCGAGGGATCTCAAAAATGGCCCAAATCTGCGATTAGGAGATTCTTTCCGCCTCAGGCGGACCCGCCTCTGGAGGGCGCTATGCTCTGAATGACCGGCGGCCCTTTGACTCAGACCCCAAAACGCGCAAGCCAGTTCTAATTATTTAACTGACCCTGGGCTCCCTATCAGCAAGCTGTTGCACTTGCTTGTGGAATGTGCGGGGTTAATATCCTTGTGCGTGATTCACTATTTCTTCAGCACTTAACGGGCGATTGTAGATCCTGACCTCGTCTATCATCCCCTTAAACAACTTGCTCCCGGTATTGACCTGGCCGATATATAATTTTGTGGTCCAGTCAGCCCATTGTAGTGGTCCGGATGAACTTGTGGTATCCGTTAATACCAAAATCCCATCCTGGTAGCACTTCATCGTATTGACCCCGTCATAGGTAAACGCGACATGATGCCACCCGTCCCAGGTAAGCGCCGTTGAACTTACACACCAGTGCCAGCCTTGATTGACGGTATTAATATGAACCCATATTTTATTATCAATTATAGGACAGCCATAAGCCCCTTCTGCTCCGGCAATTTCATTCGCGCCCGAGAAATTCGTCGTTGGTGAATAGACCCAGGCTTCCATGGTAATCGCCGAGACCTTGAGACTGCTATTACTGCCGCAATCGACATAATTGCTTCCGTTAAAACTCAGCGCGCCGTTGATCTGACCGGCCACCCATTGTGGATTTCCCTGCAGTGTCCCATTATTTCCTCTCCATGAAGAATCGTAGGCTGTCGTTCCTCCGCCTTCATCAAGCTTCCAGTAACCTATCTCATTACTCACATCATCAAGTTTCACGTTATCTACATTAAACGTGGCCGCCACCGGTGTGCCCCATTGCAATATATGGATATCCACATATTCATTATCGGGGATCACGCGCGAGACGCTGATCTTCTGCCATGAATCATTAAGCGTTGTGGTTGTATTGGCATACGTCCAGCCACCTTTTGATCCCCAGAGACAAATCCTGACATTGCCGGTCCCTTTCACATAGGCGCTGGCAGTATACGTTTTGCCGGTCTCCACGAAGTATTTTACCGTGCTTTTTATTCCCTCGTAATAATTACTCCCGCGTGTTGTCACTTGTAAGGATCGGTCTCCATCCATGGAGTTCTGGGATATCCCCAGAGTTTCCCAGGGAGGTGGAAGATCGCTCCGCGCCGGTCCCCAGCCAGTGGTTACGCCCGTTTCAAAACTGCCGTTATAAATCATCTTGTAATCCGGCGCTTCCACAAGCTCAACTCCGTCCACATAAAATGTGGCTGCCTGCGGCGTGCCCCATTGCAATATATGGATATCCACATATTCATTATCGGGGATCACGCGCGAGACGCTGATCTTCTGCCAGTACGAGGTATTCAGCGTGACGGTTTGATTGGCATACGTCCAACCGCCTGCTCCATAGAGACAAATCCTGACAGTGCCAGTTCCCTTAACATAGGCGCTGGCCGTATACGTTTTGCCGGTCTCCACGAAGTATTTTACCGTGCTTTTTATTCCCTCGTAATAATTACTCCCAGATGTTGTCACTTTTACTGATCGGTCTTCATCCATGGATGAAGAATATATCTCCAGGATTTCCGGGGAAGGCGAGAGATCGGACCGGGCCGGACCCCATCCCGTGCTTATTCCTAACTCATAACTGCCGTTACAAACCATCTTGTAGTCCGGCGCTTCCACAAGCTCAACTCCGTCCACATAAAATGTGACGGCCTGCGGCGTTTCCCATGTTATTACATAGATATATAAAAATTCATCATCCGTTATTTCTCTTGTGACACTGATCTTCTGCCAGTACGAGTTGTTCAGCGTGACGGTTTTATTGGCATACGTCCAGCCGCCTTTCGATCCATAGATACAAACCCTGACATTGCCCGCATTCTTAACATAGGCACTGGCCGTATAAGTTTTGCCTTTCTCCACGGCATAGTAATATGCGCTGTGAGCACCTTCGCAAGAATGTATTCCCGGTGTCGTCACTTGTAATGACTGGGCGCCATCCATGGACGACGCATATATCCCTATGGTTTCGTCACCATACACCGCCCCCCATCCCGTGGTCACTCCGGACTCAAAACTGCTGTTCATAAGCAGGTTGATGCGCTGCCAGCCGATGCTTAACTGCATATAACCGGCGGTCCAGCAAGGCGAACGTTCTTTCAATGCGTAATTGCCATTGGCAACATATAACGGGTTGGTGGAGATGCACCCGGCGCCGGCGCTCGTTCCGCTGTAATTCTGATTACTGCAAAATACATCGTTATAAGTGGAAATGCAGGTGGCGCTATTGGTGCAGGTAATTCCATTGGATGCCGTTATTATGCTGTGCGTAATATCCAATTTTGAACTGTCTTTCAATAAAATCGCCTGCTGGGCTTTTCCAACAGTTATGTTCTCATTTGTTGCCACGGAATTCCCCGTCATTTCTATGCCAATATTTTGAACATCAAAGATACAATTCTTAATGCGCACGTTCTTCGCGGAATCAAGTTTAACCCCATTCGTGCCCGTAAACATAATATTCCTAATGAGCGCATTGCTCACGGAATTAAGCGATACCAGGCCGGTGATCTTAACAATGTCCGCGGAAGTCCCTCTCAACTCAATCCCGTCTTTCAAAGCCAGGTTTTCATTATAAATGCCTTTATTCAGACGAAACACCTTTACTACTCCCGGCTCGGCGATGTCGATTGCATCCTGGATGCTCTTGAAGGGAGCATCGGCCGTGCCCATTTCATTGGTGCTGTCGGGGTCCACATAAATTTCAGTCAAATGATGACAATAATATTCCAGATAGATCCAATTGGATGATAAATCGTGCACATCAACAGCCCGGGCCCGGAATTTAATTAAATAAGGCGCCCCGCTTAAATCATAATATGATTCCAGATAATTCGTACTGGAACTGTCCAGCGGGTGCCAGGCGCCCTCATTATTTATGGAATATTCCAGTTGCGTGTTTTTAACGCCGTCTTCATCGGCGGCATTAATTGTTATTTTTATTTGGCCGTTTGTGCCTTCCTGCAGAGCGCCGGAACACTCCGGCAGGTCGTTAAATGCCGTCCAGCCCTTAACGCTGTCCGTATCCTGAATATAAACATAAATCCTTTGCCCGTTGGCAACCGTATTGGTGGGAGCGACCGTTAATTCCAGGCTGTTATCGCCGCTTATTAAGGGATTAACGGTTGATGTAGATGGCCCCGGTACGGAGTAACTGTTCGAGGCAACATAAGCGATCCTGTCGGCGGAAACCAAGGAACTGTCTATATTGGCAGGCGTTGCCTTGACATACAGGTTCGTGTTCCAGGCCGGACCGGCGTCTTTATCCCTTTTAAATATCTGAACGGGCGCGCTTAACGAATTTTCGGCGCACATATTTCTCAGCGTAATTGCAATTTGGCCATTATCGGGATTATAAGCAATGTTGTCCTTGTTGATCACCAGGGGCCACTGCGGGCCGCCACCCCAGATGTCATACAGTTTGCCGCCGGGAGTATGCATCTCATCCCTGATAAACTTGTATTTACTGGTTGAGACGGTCATGTTTGATGTCGTGACTTTATTTGTGAATGTAAACGTTGCCGCCGTATCATCGTAACCGTAAGGCCCATTAAAACAATAGGCGGCCGCCATAAGCTGCCAGTCATTTCCCGGGGGTATTGGGAAGGAATTATATATAAATATCTTAACATATTCCGCGGATGAATTTGTCTTTAAAATGTAGCCGCTATAAGTCTGAAACGCGTTTGTGAGCGGGACGAACCAGAACTTTCCATCAGGAGTGTTCGTTAAATTGTTTAGCGCTTTTCCCTTCTCCAGGATATTTTCCGACGAATCATAGCTTTCCCAATAAATTCCCAGCATGGGGTTGTTGCCCGCCAGGGTTCGAAAGCCTTTGGCCATGATTGAAAAATCCAACCGCGTATTTCCGGGCTGGGTTCCGCAAATTTGCGATGCGATCATGCAGCCGTTTGAACTCATTAGCCCACGACTGCCATTAACCCCAACGCCATCGGTATGGGAAACAAATGCTTCCCGCCTGGCCCACGTTGCGGAAGGTATGGTTTCAAAATCGCCTTCCTGACAGATATTAGTCCCATCTTCAATTAAAACAAAATTATCCACCCATATTTGTCCGCTTTTGGTTGTTTTTTCAATGCGTTTGTCTATATCCAAATCGGTAAAGTATCTTTCGCCGGCCGGCAAATCGCCGTCAAGCCAGGTGGTTGGATAAAGGCCATGCCAGAATATCGAGTAAGCTTGGCTCAATGTTGCACGGTCAATATACGATAAAAACTTTGAATAATATTTCAGATAATTATTGCCTTTATCCAAGGCGGACCATTCACTCATGTATTTTTGAAAAACATCATGCCCGGGATAATATTGATCAAGGCCCTTAATCGTATAGTCATAATACCTGGTATCCGAGTATTGCGCCGGCAGTTTTAAGAATTCCGGCGGAGTGCCGGGCGCATCTGATGACCAGCCTGTTTCGGTATTGCCGATGCCCCAGCCCCGGCTTTGACGTAGCTCCGTCACGCCGTCCGCATTCAAATATTCAAAATAATTTGTCTCGATCATCTGTTTAAATACCGGATAGTGACTGCCCGTTCCCCATAAATATGCATCACCCCATCCTCCTATATCAAACTGATTCAAGCCTATCAATGGAATGGCGCCGCCGCCATTATGGGAAAACCAATCCACCCAGGGAATATCCCGCAGTGCTTTCATCATTGTCCCGTTCGTCCCGCTGGTAAGACTATATGCATAGGAATGCATTAAAATAATCTTGGGGTAATTCTCATTTTTCCA
>JBDRJR010000108.1:0-6018 GCA_043814705.1 Verrucomicrobiota bacterium
CGCTGGAACCGGCATGCCGCCGGCATTTCCCAAATAATCGCCGCACCATGTGGAATAGCCCTTGGTGATTATTGTGCCGGACATCAACACCTGCCAATAGGCCGTATCGAACGCATAGATCGCCGGATCGGTTATCCCGTCACCATCATAATCGGCCGGGACCGGCAAATAACCCGCTCCCCCGAACATCCCGACCACAAGCGGCTGATAACCCCTTCCGGATAAACTCATGGCCCAGAGACCTGTTGCCCGGTTATAAACCGCCGGATCAGCCAATCCATCGCCGTCGTAATCCCCGGGAACCGGCGCCAACCCCATCCCAACCTCCCCAATCCAGACAGGTTGATCATACCGCGCTCCGGATACATTCAACTGAATATCACACGCCGTTCGCCTGCCAGCACGGCCATGTCCACCGACTTGAAAGCGCCCGGCATCAAGTTGGCGGCCGCCGTGACGACGCAAGCCGCTCTCAAGCACGTCGCGCCAGGGACGGGAGGCCGATATCGCGCACCAGGTGGCCTGGAACTTTGCGCGCCGCCAACGGCGGCCGATTGAGCCGCTGACGCAGGCGGCGGATAAAGCCAACCATCCCGAACGCCCGCGCCCTGGCCTGATACATCGCCAGCGTTGGGAAGCAAAGCCCTTTTCCGGCAATGCCTGGTGAAGCAACAGAGCTGTGTCGAGCAACTCGCCCAACTCGTTCGCCGCATCGCGCCCCGATTGTTGAAGCCCAAACGGCACCTTGGCATTAATGAATAGTGATCCAGCCCGGCCCGCCCCAGACACCCTCGTTGAGCAGGATGATCCCGTTCACCATCGAAAAGATAGACCAATAGCCGTCACAAGAATACACGGCCAAGTCGGATTTTTTGTCACCATCAAAATCTCCCGGCACAGGGGTCCAGTCCGGCCCGCCCCAGACACCTTCATTGTTGAGAATAATCCCGTTCGCCAACGAGTAAATGGACCAATAGCCGTCACGGTACACGGCCAAGTCGGATTTTTTGTCGCCATCAAAGTCTCCCGGCACAGGATTCCAGCCCGCCCCGCCCCAGACACCCTCGTTGAGCAGGATGATCCCGTTCGCCAACGAGTAAATGGACCAATAGCCGTCACAATACACGGCAAGGTCGGACTTACCATCACCGTCATAGTCACCTGGCACAGGAATGTAATTTTGGCCGCCCCAGACACCTTCATTGTTGAGGATGATTCCATTCGCCAACGAGCAAATAGACCAATAGCCGTCACAAGAATACACGGCCAAGTCGAACTTGTCGTCACCATCATAGTCTCCTGGCACAGGGATCCAGCCCGGCCCGCCCCAGACACCCTCGTTGAGCAGGATAATCCCGTTCACCATCGAGAAAATAGACCAATAGCCGTCACAATACACGGCAAGGTCGGACTTGCCATCACCGTCATAGTCCCCCGGTAGTGGAGTAGAATTTGGCACGCCCCAGACACCCTCGTTGAGCAGGATGATCCCGTTCACCATCGAGAAGATAGACCAATGGCCGTCACAATACACGGCAAGGTCGGACTTGCTATCACCATCAAAGTCGGCATAGACTTCGTATGTTCTTCCAAGGCCCAAATAGTATCGTTGCACCTGATTAATCCACCAGAAGTTATCTGTTGATTCGGCTGTATCCACGGCGCAGGCAAAGGTTGAGGCACTACGTCCTACGCCCGGGCCGGACAATAACGCGGCAATATTTAGCGCTTTCAACCTATCAATGGCCGGCAACCAGATGATCTTGTTTCCCGTAACGGTAACATCCGCAACACGGCTTGGATCATATCCGCCCCACTGGTTTGCCGAAAAATAAGCCAGGCGGTCCGCGCTTCCCGGCGTGAATGTATCGCCGAACCAGAAGGTTGCGGATGAGTCTTCAAAACTGCCGCTATTGGCTTGGTTTGACAACGACGTGTAGGCCGTGCCGTCGGTTTTTTTTGTTTCCGTGGTGTTGATGTGTCCCATTGGCAGCTGCCAGAGGATGATGGGCAGTTGAACTTGTTGCTGAACGGATTCCACAAAAGCGAGATAATTATTCCAGTGATCGTAATTCCAGAACCAGGTGCTTGATGCCGGATCAGTTACATAACCAGCGGAAGCCGCGTCAATGCCGTAACGATCAATAAAAAGGTAGTCGGTATTATTCGTAATTCCGACGGAAATATAATAACCGGCAATGCCCGCGGCCTCCTCTCGCAGCCATTCGATGATATTACCGAAACTGTTGGGTGATGCACCCTGGTTTTCGGCATCAGTCCAGCGAATTATCCCCTTGCCAACTCCGAAGGGCGTACCGGTCGGCTTCAGCACTTGGCCACTGTAACCCGTTCCGCTTTTGGAGGCCCACAGATTCAATTTCCAGCCGATCATTACATTAGCGCCGAGTTGGACATTTGCTCCGTTCAACTCGAACGCTTTGCGGAAAATATACGGAATGCTGGTGACGAAGCCTTTCAGGGTATTGTGAAATTGCGCCTGATCGCCAATATCAAGCAACGCATTAGTTGAATACGTATAGATGTTTGTGCCGACCGTATTGGTCTCGCTGGGACCTTGTTCAAACGCCCGCGAGACTTTAAAAGTATAATTATTCGAGTTGTATGCGATATTGGTGGAATTCGGGTCCACCGGCTCTCCAAGGTTAGCGGACATGTACCCGATGAAATCTGGCTCAATGACCACCAGACACGGCCAGCCGTCGCCGGTCGTCCTCTGCAGGCATTCCCGCATGAGCCGGATCGTGCGATGGTAATAGGAAACCATATAATTTGGTGCCGCCACCTTATTGGTTGGACACCACGGATTACTCGGATCACCTCCGAAGCGGTTGATATCGCTTGCCACGACATCGGCTGATTCGTTCACTGACTTCAGTGCGCCAAGGGCGCTGTCTCCGACCCCGGAAGGCGGAATGCAATAAAAGACCACGCATGGGATGCGGCCCTGTCGCTTGCAGCCGCGGATAAACTGGTAAAGGTATTTACCCGGATACCAGTTGACATCCCAATCGCTGTTCTGGTAAACCCAACTGCAGGGGCCGCCCTCCATGTAAATGTCAATGACATCAGTTCGGCGGGCATCAATGGTTCCATTAGTTCCGCCTTGATACCATTGCTCAACCGTGTTGTTCCCCATTATGGCCCTGGAACCTATTGGCGTATAATCTGTCGGCAATCCCGGCGGCACGCCGCTTGCCGTGCACACGAGCACACCGTAGCTGATGGTGTTGGTCACCAAAGCTCCCCAGGTATGATCGGGATTTTCCACGCTCCAGTCAAAATAAAGCCCGGAAAGTTTGACCGCGGAAACACCGGCCTGCAGAGCGGTCAGGGTTACGTTGGTCGTTCCGCCGTCCGGCACAAGGGTTGCCTGCAGAACGTTCGTGTTAAGGACTGAAACGGCTTGGATTTGAATGTTGTCCGATTCGTAGCGATAGTGTCCTTCCTGGGTGACCGTGTCACCGGTATTAACATAGACCACATCGCCGGTCGGATCAAAGGAGTTGACGTTCTGAACTGGCCATGGCAGGGGAACAGAAAAGGCCGGGGAAAGAACACCCGCACCGTAAAACAACGCCGGCATTAACAACCGCCCGTATTTTGCGCACATGATTGCCTCCTCATCAAAAGCGACGTTCTGTTAAAATTTCGACTTCGATTTTCGGATTCTCCACACAATTAATTACCTTTATGGTTGTATGCTAACAATCAATGACTGGAAATCAATACCAAAAATTTATGTTTTGGCAACTTGACATCTACCTGATTCCGTGACAGGATTTTCCGTCGCGGAATCAGGTGAAAGACTAATTATGACCTCAAAAGAACGAGTATTGGCTGCACTTGCCCATCGGGAGCCTGATCGGGTGCCGATCAACTACTCGGCAAATGCAGGCATTGACCGGCGGCTCAAGGCACACTTCGGATTGTTACCGGACAATTCTGAAGGACTATTAATCAGATTGGGGGTTGACTTCCGCCATGTTGACGCGCCTTATCGCGGGCCAAAGTTGCATAAGGACATTCCCGACCGCGGCGTCAAAGTGGATAATTGGGGAATCCATTGCAGATGGATAGAGCACGAAACCGGGGGGTATTGGGACTATTGCGATTTTCCACTCCGGGACGCCGACGAGGATGTCATAGCTGACTGGCCGATGCCTTCACCGGATGATTTTGATTATTCGGGGGTCCAAGCACAATGTGCGGCTGTTGAAGAGTATTGCGTGGCCACCGGAGGAGCGGGGTTGCCCGACATCATCAACAGCACGGGTATGATTCGTTCGATGGAGCAGGTTCTTGTTGATCTCGCACTCGACGATCCAGCCGGAATCCGTTATATTGACCGTCGCGCCGACATCCTCTACGAAATTACCGCGCGGACACTCCAAGCCGCAAAAGGCAAAATTGATTTGCTGTGGATGGGCGAGGATCTTGGCACGCAAATTGGCCCAATAATGAGTCTCGAACTTTTCCGGAAACACATACGGCCTCGGCACCAGAGATTCATTGACCTTGCCAAATCTTTCAATTTGCCGGTCATGTTTCATTCTTGCGGTTCAAGCAGTTGGGCGTTCGAAGATTTTATTGGGATGGGAATCAATGCCGTTGAGACCCTGCAACCCGAAGCAAAGGCGATGGATCCGCTGTATCTGAAAAACACCTTCGGTGATCGCTTGGCCTTTCACGGATGCATCAGCACGGCAGGACCCGTAGCGGTAGGTACCGTCCAGGATACAATAGCGTACTGCCGGCGCACTCTTGAGGTCATGATGCCGGGTGGCGGTTATTGTTTCGCGCCAACCCACAGTCTTCAAGATAATTCGCCAACCGAGAATGTGATTGCCATGTACGAAACCGCAAGGGAATATGGATTATATGTGCGATGACGGGCAGGATGACGGATGGGAGTCCCGTATCCTGTAACGCTCGTTCTTCGAGCGGCTGGCGCGGAGAAATTCTTGCAACGGGACCAACTCGAATTCGCGCTCGAACTGGTCCAGGTCAATGTCGTCAGCGCAGGCAGTAAGCATGAACCGGCCGTCGCGTTCCATCAGACGGATATCCAGCTTCGCGCCATAACGGGACAGCAGTCCTCCAAGCCGGTTCTGATTGCCATCGAGGTGGTAGATACGGCTACGGAAATTCAGACGGCAGACAATCCAGCTCGGATGATGGCCGAACCGCACGGTCGTGGTGAGACTACCCGCTTTGGCGAGGGTACTGCCGTCGCGGTCATAAATGACCGACTCCCAGGGAAAGGCACAGACCAGGGGCACGCCGCAGTTGATGGCCCAGGCGCGCATGAGTTCACCGGCAAAAGTATACGCGGGGAACACCAGCAGGTCAACGCCCATCTCGATCCAATGCCAGATCTGATCGGGGAAATTTTCGTCGAAACAGATGGCCGTGCCGAGGCACAGCCCGTCCAGCGTTACCGGCGGCTGGTCCGGCGCGCCGGGCCGGATGCCCCAATCAAGTTCGCCGGAAGTGAGGACCTGCTTGCGATAGGCGCCGGCGATCCGGCCGGTCCGGTTTACATAGACCGCGGTATTATACAGCGTGCCGCGGTCGTCCTCGACGATCGGGACGCAGATATTGGCCTCGAAGGCGACAGCCAGTTCCGCGATCAGTGCCACTGTCGGCCCTTTGATCGGCTCCGCCCCCCAGCGTTGTTCAGGCCCCATGCCAGTGGCGATCACGATTTCAGGCAGGACCACCAGGTCCGGGCGTTGCGTGTCCAGCAGGGTGACCAAATGCGCGCGCAACGCCGCGCGGCGCGGCGCCAGGTCAGGCGCCGCCTCCGGCTCGAAACAACTCGCGGCTACTCGGTAGGCGTGTGGTTTCATGCAAAATCACTGGCGTCCCACAGGGACGCCATGGGCTGTGGACTGTAGGCTGTAGGCTGTGGGTCGGAACAGAATAAACACAGATGGGAAAAACCGGAACTGCGGTTTTGATAATGGTCCTTCATAGCCCTCGGTTTTATTGGGATTT
>JBDRJR010000109.1:0-21741 GCA_043814705.1 Verrucomicrobiota bacterium
TCCAGTAACAAAGTGTTTTGGCAAATTTGAGAACAACGTTTCGTTGCCGCAAATTTGCCAAAATCTCTTTTTGCTTTAGCTCTGTGTCTCATCTTTCTCTGTGGTTGATTTCTCTGGGTTGCGGGCATAAGCCCGCGTTAGCGCTGAACCCAGCGTAATATTTCAACCTCGCCATGGTCGTCACGTCGCACAAGGGCATAGATGGTTTCCTGCTGTCCGCTCCGGTCAGCTTGCGCGGCTAATGAAAAATATCGGCTACGCGTATCTAAGTAAGGACGGAGGTTAGCCAGGGTTTTGGCGTCCATTAACTGGTGCAGGTCCGTCACGGGATGAGCATCGCGCCATCGGCAGATTTTTTCCGCCAGAACGCTCCGTCCCGCTCCCAGCACACCTTGCAGGACCTCGCGGCCGACCGTATTCACGTTAATGGGCACAATCCGCTCCACCCGGGTCGGTAATACCGTGAGCGATTGCGGCGCCGCGCGCCGCTCCGCCCGCGTGACATTAAGAATACCATCCAGTTCAGCCGGACTTTCGATGGGGGCATTGGGCGGCTCCCATGCACGGTGGGCCTGATGGTAATAGCCGGCCTCACGCATGCCTTCCAAATCCCGGTCCACCCAGTCCTGCAACGCCTGGGTTTCACCGACCGGATCGGGCCAGTTGCTGGCGGCAAAAATATCCTGGACAATCGCGGCCGGCAAACGGACGGCTGTCCCGGCATCCTGCCGGGGCGCAACTGGTATGGCCGCCAGGTTGTTGACGTTAAAATATCGGTTCTCGTCAGTGATCAAGACAACGGTTGTGACGTTATTCGGCAGGCAATTCGTCTGCCAGGCGGCCCAAGGTTCGTTGGTATGGTCCACCTGCAGATTGTCATCCGCAGTCAGCACGCGCAGGGCATCCCAGGCGGCCTCAGATGCCGCAATGCGTAATTGCGCGCGCAGGGACTGGCGTTCTTCAAACCGCAACGCCATCCGCGCGGCCACCTGGACTTGGATGACGAGCGCCAGGATAATGGCCATGAAAAGCAGGACGGTTACGAGGATCATGCCCGCTTCAGGGGCGGATCCCGTCAATCGGTGACGGAAAATGGTTGATGCAGGATGGCGGATGGGATCGTCAGAACAAGATTGACGGGCATCCTGATGTGTGGTGATATAACCCGGTAATGGAATGATCCGTTGCATGCCGTTATTATTACCAGATATGGCATCAAAGTCAAACAGGCGGCGTATGATCCCCACAAAGACGGCTCGGCTCGGGTTTGGCCTGCCAACCGGCATCGCGTTGGCCATGCTGGCACTGGCGGCCGTGCCGACCGCAGTCGCGGCCGACTCAGACCGCTTGAACGCGTCCGATCAATTGCAAATTCAGGATGATAAATCGGCGCCGGCGAGTCAATTCCTGAGGGCCTACAATTCCATGTCAATGGCCGATTGGTTAAATAAAAAGGACATGCAGACGGAAGCCGCCGATCTTTACACCGAGGCCTTGACCCTTTTCCTCAAGATATCCGCCGATTATCCGCAATGGCAAACAGCCGTGGTCTCATTCCGCATCAACTATTGCCGAGAAGCGCTCCGGAATCTGCAGAAAGCGGACGGGGGGCCGACGCCAGATGCCGGACGCCAGATGCCGGAGGACGGCCTGAAGAAGACGGCAGACGACGGACGACCGACGACGGAAAATCAGAAATCAAAAATTGAAAATCAAAAATTGAAAATTAATAATCTCTCGCCGTTGAACTTTAAGCTCCAGCAAGCGGCGCTCAAGGAACGCGAGCGGAATTATACCGGCGCATTGGTCATATACCGCGCACTTCTGGAAGAATTCCCACAGGAACCTTGGGCCTTGAAAGGCGCCGGCCGCTGTTTTTTAAGGTTGGGACGCATGGATCAGGCGCGCGCACTGACCCGGCAAGCGCTGACGTTACCTTTGCCCGATGCCGAATTAAACCTGCTGGCGGCGCTGGTGGCTTGTCACGACGCCCGCTATCAGGCGGCCATTCCCCTCCTGCGCAAGTCGCTCAAGCAGAATAGCACGTGTCCCGAGGCACACGCGGTCCTCGGCGCGGCACTGGCGGCTACCGGCGAAATGAAAGAAGCCCAGGAAGAAATGAAACGGGCCCTGTCGCTTAATCCGAAACTCGGGGACGCCTACTATAACCTGGCTAGTCTGAGCCTGTGGCGGGATCCGGCCGATAACAAGAAGCGCGCCTATTCCCAGCTTGCCATAGACACAGCCCGCGTCCATTACCAGAATGCCCTGCGGTACGGCGCCGCGTCCGATCCCGAACTTGATGCTTTGCTGGCGGAATGACTGCCGAATTTCGGATCCATGATTGTTGATTTATGATTGAAGTCTGAGCATCCTATGGGACGCTAATGTTTTTCGATCATAAATCAGAAATCGAAAATCGAAAATATTTAATCCCTCTCCGGGCGGGTATCACGGGTCATGAGGGTTGCCACGGCCCGGGCAGGACTTCGGCCTTCATGGAGCATGGCATGGACTTCGTCCGTAATCGGGATGCGCACGCCGCGCTCACGGGCCAACGCGCGGGCAATGGCACAGGTCGGCACGCCTTCCGCCACCTGGCACATACTGCCGATAATTTCATCCAGCTTTTCCCCGCGCCCCAGCCGCTCGCCGACCAGGTGGTTCCGGCTTGCGCGGCTTGTGCAGGTGACGATCAGGTCGCCAAGTCCGCTCAAGCCGGCGAATGTTTCGGGCCGCGCGCCTAACGCGCCGCCCAGTCGCGTCATTTCCGCCAGACCGCGCGTTATGAGCGCGGCACGCGTGTTATCGCCAAAGCCCAGACCGTCACTGACGCCCGTTGCAATGGCCATGATGTTTTTCAAGGCGCCGCCCAGTTCGACGCCGACGATATCCTCGGACGTGTACACCCGGAACTGCGGACTGGTCATGATCTTTTGCAAGGCATGCGCCCGGGAGTGGTCGGTACAGGCAATGACGACGGCGGTCGGCATCCCCCGCGCCACCTCTCCCGCAAGGCTTGGTCCGGACAGGACGGCCACGGACTTGCGTCCGAGCACTTCGCCGGCAACCTCCGTGAGGCGCCGATGCGTGGCGGCATCCAATCCCTTGCTCACGCTCAAGAGCGCGCAATCCGGCGGCAACTTTCCGGCAAACGATTCGAGGACACTTCGGTAAAACTTGGAGGGCGATGCTATGATGACGACCTCGGCTTTGGCCACGGCTTCATCCCGGTCAGCCGTCCAATGCAGTGATTCCGGCAAGGGCACACCCGGTAAAAACAGCTTGTTCTCGCGTTCCCGGCGCAGACGCTCGATATAGTCGTGAAAAGGACCCCACAGGCGCACCGCATGTCCCTGCTTGATAAGCAGTAAGCCGAGCGCTGTTCCCCACCCGCCGTCACCCAGTATGGCAATGCGATGCATGAATGCGTTCTTTGTTCTTGGTTCGTCGTTCTTCGTTATGGTTGTGCCGGCTTCTTCTTAAATTCGAACCGGTTCTCGGCGCCATGCAATAACCGCTGGATATTACTCTTATGCCGCCAGATAACCAGCCCGCACAGTAACGTCAAAACGACCGGCACGAGGATACCCGCTTGAACATAAAAAATCCAGACTGCCCCGGCGACCATGCCGGCGGCCGCGATGGATGCCAATGAAACGTAGCGGGTCGCCAAAAAAAACAGCACCCAGGTCAACAGGCCGATGCCAGCCGCCAATGGCGCCAGGCCGATCAACGCGCCCACACTGGTAGCCACGCCTTTGCCGCCCTTGAATCGTAAATACACGCTCCAGTTATGCCCGGCAATCGCCAGGCAGGCGCAAACCAGCGGCAAAACGGCATCGCTATGAAACGCCCAAAGTATTTTGGCCAAAAGGGGAAACACAACAACCGGAATAAATCCTTTTAACGTATCGCAGATAAACGCCAGAATCCCCCAACCTTTGCCCACCGCGCGGAATACATTGGTGGCGCCAATGTTCCCACTGCCGACCTTGCGGATATCCACGCCCTTGGCCCGCGCAATCAGAAGGCCAAATGGAATGGCGCCCAGTAAATACGCGGGAATGCCGCAAACGCTATAAATCATCGCCGTTGTCATGGAGTAGTCCCAATCCGGATCCGTTCAGCTATTCGCAGAAATCCGTGCTTGAGCAATCCGTGTGCCCTCAAGCGGATTATTGAGTTACCCTTGCCGTTAAAAAAAATTATTCCGTCAACCGGAATCGGAAGGTCAGCGTCATTTCGGCCTCGGCACGCCAGATACCCGGCCGCGTGGATACATAACACGCGCGCTGGGCGGCATCCATGGCCGCCTCATCCAGCGCGGGATACCCGCTCGAATGAACAACTTCGCAACGACTGGCACAGCCGGAAGGTTTCACCCACACCCGCAACGTAACCGCGCCTTCTTCGCCGCGCAGACGCGCACCAAGCGGATAATACGGTCGAATCTCTGATTGCATCCGCAGGGCGCCGCTCACGCCCTGCCGAAACGCATCGGACGACGCACCCGTGGTTGGGTTCGTTTTTGGGCGTTCGTCCTCTGGCGCCTTGGCGGATGCCTGCGTAAATACCATCTCCGCAGTTTCAACATCAAGCATATCCTGGTCTTCATCTTTCACAGATACCGGCTTGGCCGCCTCATCCTGCGTTTGCGCTCTCACTTGTTCTTCTGATTTAGCCGCCACCGCTGGATGTGCTTCCGCTTCCGTCTCGACCACAAACGTCACGGCCAAGCTGACATCACCACCCTGGAACATCGGTTGGAGATTCGGCGTTCGCACGGTCCAGAACCAGATCATGCCCAGTACCAGCAGTCCATGCAAAAGCAGAGACATGCCGAAACTTGTTAATAAATCAGTCCAACGATGCATGATTTGCAGGCATTCCACAACAGTAGATTTCCAGGGTTATAATCTCCCAATCGGCGATAAAGCATACCGATGGGCCGTCAACGAAACAAGGCCATATTTGGCCGTAATCAGGTCTTGATTTTCGAGTGGCGTGATGACATTCTATCGGGATTACTACTTTTCAAATGTATGGAGGCGGCACGGAACACTTAAGAGGCAGGAACCCATGGAACAAACACCTGCTCCTGGACAACACCGGCTGGCCTTTTGCGGGGATATGATTGAATTCACACTCCGCTTGCCGCGCCCGGAGCGCGGTGTGGCGCGTCTGCGCACTAATATCGGACATGCCGCAACCGCGCGCCGCGAAATCATCCGCGAAGCCGCCGAACACCAGAAACGCCTGGCCGAAGACTGGTTCGATATTCCCATGACACGGGTTGACGACCGGCTCTATCGCCTGACTTTGCCGTTGCTGGAAACCGGTCATTTCGAGGCTAAGGCCCTGTTCCTGCCGGAGGACGCCAGTCAGCCGCGCTGGCCGGAAGGAACAAACACCGTTATTAATGTGCACCCGGCGGAATATTGCTGTGCCAACAGCATTTACAATGCATTTGTCCGGCAGTTCGGCCAGGAGCGGCGCGCGCCGCCGGCTTTCACTCCGGTACAAACAAAAGGCATCCAGGCCTTGCAAGCCAATAATTATGCCGTGATTCCGCCATCGGGCACGTTCCGTGATGTCATCCGCCAGTTGGATTTTATTATCGGCCGCCTGCGCTGTCGGTCACTTTTACTCTTGCCCATTCATCCGACGCCGACCATCTACGGACGCATGGGTACTTTCGGCAGTCCCTATGCGGCGTTAGATTTCATGGACGTGGACCCGGCCCTAGCCGAATTCGACACCAAAGCCACGCCGCTGGAACAGTTCGGTGAGCTGGTGGACGCTGTTCACGCGCGTGGCGCGCGCCTTTTCCTGGACATTGCCATCAATCACACCGGCTGGGCCGCCAAAATTCACACCGAACATCCCGATTGGCTCCTGCGCGAACCTGATGCCACCATACGCTCACCCGGCGCATGGGGCGTGATATGGAGCGATTTAACCGAACTTAATCACCAGCACGTGGCGGTGTGGCATTATTTGGCACAGGTTTTCCTGACCTGGTGCCGGCGCGGCGTGGACGGGTTCCGTTGCGACGCCGGCTATATGATTCCCGTAGCCGCCTGGGAATTCATTGTCGCCACGGTACGCCGCGAATTTCCCGATACGCTTTTTTTGCTTGAAGGCCTGGGCGGCAAGGTGGCAACCACCACAACCCTCCTCAACATCGCCAACCTGAATTGGGCCTATTCCGAACTCTTTCAAAACTATGACCGCCGGCAGATTGAGGCCTACCTGCCAAACGCCATCCGTATTTCCGAAACCGACGGCATCCTAGTGCACTTCGCCGAAACGCACGACAATAACCGTCTGGCATCGCGTTCGATCCCCTATGCCCGCATGCGCACGGCACTTTCAGCGCTCTGTTCCAGCAATGGCGCCTTTGCGTTTGCCAACGGCGTGGAATGGCATGCCACCGAAAAAATTGACGTGCACGGCCGCACTTCCATCGCCTGGGATGCAAGCGAAAACCAGGTGGACCGGATTACGCGACTGAATTGTATCCTGCATACCCATCCAGCCTTTTTCGCCGGCACATGTCTGCGCCTGATCCACCAGGGCAATAGCAATAGTATCGCGCTCCTGCGTTATGCCCCCTCTACCGGCCAACACCTCCTGATCCTGGCTAATTTGGACGACCGCACAACCCAACCGGTTGCGTGGAAGCCCGAAGACGCGGGCCTGCCCACTGACGTGTCCTCCGTAGTCCGGCACTGCCGGACGAAGGAGGAAGGCTATGCGCAGGTGGGACTGGCAAAGGGCGCGTTAACTGATTTGCTGACCGGCCGCACGCTGACCACTTCCTTATCCGGTGGCATGGCTTGCCTGGATCTGGCGCCGGCCGAGGTGCTGTGTCTCACTGCGGACCACCATGATTTTGATCGGATCCTATCCGCCGAGTCCATCCCGACTCCCCAGAGGTCGGGACCGCCGAACGTCATACAGCACCAGGGCTTGCGCGCCAAGGCGCTAGAGATTGTAAAGACTTGCCGCAACCCCGGTGATTTTTCAATGCTGGACCCTGACCGGTTGGCAACGGAACTGGCGGAAAATCCTGGTGCCTTCTGCCGTCGCCAGGATGCGCACGACACCGCTCCAAGGGTTATTACATGGGAATGGCCACGCGACTTAAAACGCGAAGTTATGATCCCGCCCCATCATTTTCTCTATCTGCGCGCAACCGCGCCGTTTCGTGCACGGATCGAAGATGGTCAACCAGCCTGCAATCCTTCGGCTGGCGGACGTAGCATTGTCTGCCCGCAGTCGCTACCTGCCCACATCACTACACAAAGTGCTGCAAGCGAGCGCGGCCGCATGGCGGATAGGCAGGAAAATTCGCTCCCCGCCACGGACGGTCACCATTTTATCCTGTTTTGTCCCCATGACACACCCATGGAACCGCGCCTATGCTGGATAAAGCTTTCCATCTATGCACCGGAACACACCCGCCATGAAACTGCCCCCCTGCTCTTCCTGCCACCGGGCGATGTGCCACACACGCCATTGACATTCATCCATAAGGATCTCCTCGGCATATATCCTATGGCGCTCAGTACTAATGGACGCGGCGGCATGTTGCGCGCGCCGGTGCGGTGGGCGGAAGTACGCAGTCGTTACGACGCCCTGCTGGCCGGCAACTTAAACCCGGATTATCCCGAAGATCGGCGCGTCATGCTGACGCGTTGTCGCGCGTGGCTCGTGTATCAAGGCTATTCCCAGGATATCACGATTGACCGCCTGCATGTGTTCCATCTCGGCAAGAACCTTGGCTTGTGGCGTTTTCGCGTGCCGTTCGGTTACGGTCAGTCCGTGTTCCTCGAAATTTACGCCGAAATGATCGCCGGACGGAACGCCATGCGCCTGATGTTTCGCCGTCTGCCCTGCACACATGCCGAAAACTGCCTGGCCGACAACCAAACCGTGCAATTGATCATCCGGCCGGATATCGAAGATCGTTCGTTTCACGAAGACACTAAGGCATTTTTGGGCCCGGAGCGGGATTGGCCCGCCGCTGTGCATCCGGATTCAAATGGGTTTATATTCGCGCCGCAGACCGAGCGGCAATTGCGCGTGGTTGTTTCTACCGGTAACTTTAAAATGGAACCCGAATGGCAATACATGGTCCATCATCCCGTGGAGGCCGAACGCGGGTTGAATGCCGATTCTGATTTATTCAGTCCCGGTTATTTCCGTTGTTCTTTAACTGGCGGCGCCGAAGTGAACATGCTGGCACAGATTTTGACGCCGGTGGAAAACGAGCCCATTCACATCAAGGCCGCTTCAGGTAGCCGCGGCGGCCTGCCCTCCGTAGCCCTCGGGGCGAAGGAGGGTGACGCCGTGGCCGCTACGCCGCCGCCGAATGCGCCGCTCCCGGACATTCTGGAGCACGCCATTCAGCAATTTATCGTGCGGCGCGGCGCAAATAAAACCGTGATCGCCGGTTATCCCTGGTTCCTTGACTGGGGTCGCGACACTTTTATCTGCACCCGCGGCCTGATCGCCGCCGGCCGCTTGGAAGAGGTCAAGGCAATCCTTAAGCAATTTGCGGCATTCGAGCAGAACGGCACACTGCCGAATCTGATTCACGGCAACGATGCCCGGAATCGCGACACATCCGATGCGCCCCTGTGGTTTATCGTTGCCTGCGCCGACGCCTGCAATGCTATGCCTAACATTGCAGACAGGACTCCCGCATTGCGGACAAGCCACGCGGCCAGCCATCCTAACGCTCCGGTCCCGACTCTCAGAGAGGTCGGGAGGGACCTGCTGACGGAAAAATGCGGGGAACGCACTTTGCGTCAGGTGCTGGAATCCATTGCCGAAAGCTATCGGCGGGGTACGCCCAATGGCATCCGCATGGATCCGGAGAGCGGATTGATCTTCAGTCCAGCCCATTTCACGTGGATGGATACCAACCATCCGGCCGGCTCGCCGCGTGAAGGCTATCCGATCGAAATCCAGGCGCTCTGGTTTGCGGCATGCTCGTTCCTGGCCAGATTGGATTCGCACGTCGCACCCTGGTTGGAACTGGCTAAACAAGCGCAGACTTCCATTCGACAATATTTCTGGAACGAGGCCCGGGGCTATTTTTCTGATTGCCTGCACGCACACACCGGCCAGCTCGCCACGCAAGCTGTGCCGGATGACGCCCTGCGTCCTAATCAGCTCCTGACGCTGACCTTGGGTGCGGTGACGGAAAAAGCCGTTGGCGAGCGCGTGCTGGAAGCATGCATGGAACTGCTCGTGCCCGGAGCTATCCGCACACTTACTAACCGGCCCGTGGAATATCCCCAACCCGTTGCGTCAGGCGGCCGTCTGCTCAACAATCCCCTGCGGCCTTACTGGGGACGGTATGAAGGCGATGAAGATACGCGCCGTAAACCGGCCTATCATAACGGCACTGCTTGGACGTGGCTATTCCCATCGTTCTGCGAAGCTTGGGTTCAGATTCATGGCGACGCCGGGCGCTCCGCGGCGCTGGCATGGCTGGCCAGCGGCACTCGGCTCATGAGCCAAGGTTGCTTAGGCCAGATTCCGGAAATCGTGGATGGCGATTACCCGCATACCCCGCGCGGATGCGACGCCCAGGCCTGGGGCGTGACCGAACTTTACCGGGTGCTGAAACAAATCGGTGAAAAAGTTTAAGGCATAGGCTGTTCTTCCGCACGATGTCCCGCCGTCGTCCAAGCACCATGGCGGGCAGGCTGGCGTCTGTCCTCCGGCGTCCTCTTCAGTCCGGCTATCCGGTATCCGTCATCTGTCCTCTGGCGTCCGTTTTCTGTCCTGCAACCAGCCCGTAACCCCGGCCAGCAGGCGGACGTATTCAAGCATGTTCGGCCAGGACACATCCGACGGAATACCGTGATCACAGGACGGGATATAGCCGCCGTCTTCAATAACCGGCCGCAGTCTTTCGATTTCATCTTGAATTATACGCCCACCCTTGGCTATGGCTCGCTTATCCACTCCGCCGCGATAGGCCATGTTCTTTCCAAACTGCTTGCGAAGTGCAACAATATCATTACCAGCCGCTACTTCCATGGGATCACAGGCGTTGATACCAGCTTCAATCCAGATGGGAATCAACTCGCCGATATAGCCGTCGGAATCACAAGCATAGAGCGGAATACCGGCGCCGCGGATGATCTCGCCCCAGCGTTTCCACGTCGGCAACAGAAATTTGCGTGCCATTGCCGGCGAAATCATCGAAAAATTTTTGTAGGCCATGTCTTCCGATATATGAACACTGTCCGGTTTCACATATTTAAGCGCCCGCTGAAGCAAGCGGGCCACAAAGTCCTCCCAAAAAGCGATCATTTCGCCGGCAAGCCCGGGATCGTCATACAACAGCGTGCAAAGCCCCTCAAAACCAACCCATTCGCGCAACTGCCAGAACGGCCCCGGAAAAGAAAGTTCCACAAACCATTCGCGATCACGCAACTGCTCTCCGAGTGCCGCCGGATCCGGCGGCAGGCGCTCCGGATCATCTGCATCATAGCGCCGTTTCATGTCTTCCCAGTCCTTTCGATTTTCCACCGGGCATTTAATCCATTTGCGGGTGACAAAATCAATTGCATTGCGCAAGTATTCCACAGTGTATTTTTTGTCAATCTCGCAGATATTACCCTTCCAGTCCTGCACAACCCGTGAGTTTTCTTGCTCTTCAATAATTTTTTCCTCATATTGGGGAATCATGCGCTCATTGAACGGGAACCCTGGTCCGCCTGAAGGCCATGGTAGTTTGCCGCCCGCCAGCCGATAAGCATATTTATTATATTCCTTAACCTGTTCCGGCGGCAATCCCTGTTTTAACCAGGCTTCCCTTGTTGATTCCCGTCCGTTGCCCGGTTCCAACGGGATCAGGTCGGGTTTGTCGAACAATAACGCCTTTAATTTCCTTTCCCGCGGCTTCATGCTGGCCTCCATGCATTAAATGTTTAATTAATAAGCACACCTCGGTCTTTCGGCGTAAAATCTACTTGATATTCCGGATCATTACGTCCATATTATTGACAATGAATGTATATAAAAATGATATTGGCCCTCTTCCGGAAATGGATGAATTTCCGCATTTGACTCTGAAAAACATGCCGCCAAACTATAATTTTCAAACGACGGATTATCCCCAATGCCAGATTATCCATATTCAATCCGGACGTCTCTTCCTGAAGGAAGGCTCGCTTATCCGGAAACTGGAACCGGGTTGGACCATTATTCTGTTCCCGCGCACGGCCTTTCAATTATTCTGCCGCGATATCGGCTACACGGGGATCGGTATTCTGCACGCCTCCGGCCAGGCGGACCTGAATGAGCAAAGCCGCACGGCGGCCATTCCACCGGATGAACGTTTGGACGATTTATTCAAGATTGTCTATAATGAAAGCCGCAAAGGCGGCAACCGCAACGACCTTATGATTGCCGCCGCCCGCTTCCTGGAGGCCGCCGTTTACACGCGCGCTCTGCCCCTCTTGCAGGCAAAACTTCCGACGCTTTCTCAATGGCTGGAACGCACGCGCGACATGCTGGCCAGATCAACCCATGAAAAATTCAACCTGCGCGAACGCTTGTCCACCACGCCGGTAAGTTACGCGCACTTAAGCCGCCGCTTTCGAGTTCAAAACGGCATCACCCTCAAGCGATTTGTATTACAGCAAAAAATAAAGCAGGCCCAGGCAATGCTTGCCGACCGGCAAATGCGCATCACCGATATCGCCTATGAACTGGGGTTTTCCTCCTCCCAGCATTTCGCCATTTGCTTCCGGAATTTTGCCAAACTGACTCCTTCCACCTGGCGGAAAAAATATTCCGCTGATCTGAGTGGGCATTAACTTTGGCGTTCCATGCTTTTCGTTGCACCCGCTGTCCGCCTCACCGCCATCCGGTGTCCGTCGTCTGTCATCCGTCGTCCTCTTCAGTCCGTCCTCCAGCCTACGGTGGTTTTTCATTTTTCAGACTTGCATTCGGTGCACCGATTTTCTACCGTCTGCATCGGAGGCTTAGCTCAGTTGGTAGAGCAGCTGACTCTTAATCAGCGGGTCGGGGGTTCGAGCCCCCCAGCCTCTACTCCCCCAATTCTGGGTGCTTTCATTTTGAGAGCACCCATTTTTGTCCTTATCCTGCCTATCTTTTTCTTGAGTCCAGCCATTTTTGGTCAGTACAGCCATTTCGCCCCATAGCGTGTTGACCTTGACGGAGCCGCGCTTCCGGGGTTCGGACGGGCTCATGGAGTTGCCGTCCAGGACGGCTACGTTCGCACGCGGGAGTTGCGTAACCTTGGCCTTGTCGAGCAGGCCAGGAATACCGTGGAGTTTCTTGGCCGGGGTCTCGCCGCGCGCGAGGTGATAGACGGCCAGCATGGCGTGGGTCTTACCGCCGCCGAAGGCAGTCTGGAGTTGGACGACGGGATCACCGCCCTTGCCGGACAGCCGCTGGATCACGGTATTCAGGAGCAGGCCCATGCCTTCCGTGATGAAGGTGCGCTCGAAAAACAGGACGGGGTCCTGATATTCGTCTGGTGCCGTCTTGGCCACAACCTTGCTCAGGTCAGCGGCGAAGGTTGATGGCAGGAAGGTTCCCTGCAGAACGGTATCGTGGGGAGTGATGATCTCCCGCCAAGGTTTCAATTTCATGGGTTGGCTCCTGTGTTGTGAAGAAGTCGGGCTGCGTCGAGGGCTTCGTTGACACGTTCGTTTCGGAGACGCCGTTGTGACTCAGAAACATCAACATCGCCGGACATGCAAAAATCGGCGTATTGGATGGGGCCTTTGGACCGTGCATCCGCAAAGCGCTCCTGCAGAACCCGCAATGCCGGTTCATAAGCCAGATTTTTGCCCTTCTCTACGTGGAATAGATTTACGGCCGTCTCCATGCCGCGATCATAATCGCGCACCGCGCGAACAAGATCGAAGACATCCTTGCCCTGGGCGCGCCCGGCGTAGGCCTGCAGCTTCAAGCATATGAAGGGACCAACCTCACAGACCTTCACCTGCTCCGTGACTTTTGCGCCCTGAAGGTCCATGCCCGTGATCGTGACAACCCGATAGATTTCAAGCGCCCTGCTGACTCCGAAGACGGCGCTGACGCCGGCAACATCATCCACAACGACGCTGTCCGCGGCCTCTTCTGTCGGTTTATCCGTAAGAAAATCCAGATACAGATCAACGTTCCTGATCGTTTTGACAAAGCGTTTGTCCTTCCATCGGAAGCCATGGTCGGCCAGACGGCGGGTTGTGGGTTCGTATTGACCGGTGCTGAGTTCAAGTGAAACTCCAAGGTCCACATCCATGGTAACAGCAGTCACATCACTCGTCTGAGGCTTGCAGATGTAGCGGGGCACCAGGCCGCCAACCAGAACCAAGTCCTGAATGAGGTTGCCGAGTGCAGCCCAGACGGTCAGGAGAGCCGACTCCGCCCGCGCGGTGTCTTCCGGTTTGTATTGGTCATAGCGCGCCAGTTTCATGTGTGACAGAACCCCTTCCATTGTCTGAGCGCCTTGGCCTGATCAGGCCCTCGTAGGCCGGCATGGATCAGGTCCAGGTATATCTGCGCATCGGAAACCAGCGGCAGTCCGTCGACCTGATGAATATTGCGGAACACCCCGTCGTCACGCGGAATTGCAATCCATATCTTGCCACCATCATCAACCTCGCGGTAGTTGAGGGTGCGCTGTTCTTCCTCTGTGGGGAATTCCAGCCTGTATGCGGTGACAATGTGAACATCCGCATATGGGTAACGCAGACTGGCAGCAAACCATTGAGTGAAAGCCAACTCCCCGTGGGTATGTTCGATCAACCGATGGGCAATGACACGCAAGTCAGGTTCCAGTGTGGAATACTGCCGGAGTGTTACCCGTTTAGAGAAGTTGTCATCTCGCTCCCATGCATCGAGCAGAGATCCGAGATTAGTCAGTTTCCAGTCTCCCCTCTTGCCATCGACCCAGCCTTGGCGTGCAGCGTGGTTGAGCAAACGGGAAAGCAATCCTTGACTAAGCCCGGTCGCATTGGCCAGTTCGGACTGGCGCCATGTGCGATCAGGGGAATGCAGGAGCGCGCGAGAAAGGCGCGTGCTCTTAGGAGAAAAAAACCGAATCTCGGGTTCCGCCAGGCGGTAGCGGACGGAGGAGTTCGGGGTGTTCCGCTCTACCACAAGCCCGGGGGCCTTGATCCATACCCGCCCATTGAGGTCGAGGCAACTCACGCCGCGTAGCCGGCATTGCTCGATAAGCGACTCCGAAAGACGGACTGTAATCAGTAAAGGGTGTTTCTTTCCGCTGGCATATGCTGTGACTTGATCCAAGGCCGCCACAGTGGGGTTGAGCTTGCACTCCGCAGCAAACGCGGTCGAATGGCCTTCGTACTCGACCTTAACGGTCAGATCAGTACGATGGGAGGACGGTACGCCTTCGCGGATGACTATGCGAAAGATGCTATTGTCGAGCACCTTGCGCAGAGCATCAATCAGTTCTGCCTCTGAACGTATGATTTCTTCATTCACTGGAAATCCCTTTATTACTGGGCAGTAATAATCGCCTTTACAGTAATAATGTCAAGCCTGTCTTTTAGTTGTCCGGTCATTGGGGTCAAACCTAGCTTTAGCACTTACTTGCCCGATTCCCGAGGAAGCCCCTGTGACAATGGAAACCTTATCTTCCAGTCGTCTATGACTTGACATGGAACGTCCTCCCGTTTATTGCAACCGATTATTTAAAACCGTACACCACAAAATGAATAGCGTTTAATCCAGTATGCCGCACCCATCACTTGGGACTCGGACAATACATTCTTAGCTTCAAGCCTATACCCGCCCCGGCAGAAGGTCAACGCGGAATCGCAACAACATCAGAAAATCACGACAGGGCGTGAAATAAGTTTGACAAACCTGCATATATGCACACGCTATTAGGCGCGTAGAAAAACGGGAAAACATTTTATGACAACACGCATAAACTCAACGCAAATTAGTCTGGAACAATATGAGCGGTGAACACATTCTTTTCCGGCCGCCCGGTGAAGCCGACAGCCTCATCATCCGCGTTGCCGAAGGTTGTCCGTGGAATCGCTGCACCTTCTGCGGCATGTATAAAGGCGTGAAGTATAAGTTTCTCGGGTTGGGGAAGATTGAAGCGGAAATCTTACGCCTTTGCCAGGATTATGCTGAAAAAGCCAATCGTTTCATGTTTCGGGCATGGTCGCGAGAGGAAACGCGGCCTGCTCGTCGTATTTTTCTTGCGGATGGCGACGTCATGTATCTCGACTTTCAGGAATTGGAAAAAATACTATTGATGCTGAACGAACAATTCAAGCACCTTGCCCGCGTCAGCATGTATGCCAATGGCGCCTCTATTCTCGCCAAGACCGACGACCAGTTACGCCGGCTGAAGACATTAAAGCTCCACACCCTCTACATGGGGCTGGAAAGCGGCGACAACCAGACGCTCAAGGAAGTTGACAAGCGGGAAACTGCCGAAAATATGATCCGGGCCGGACAGCGTGCACAGGGCGCAGGCTTGAGAATGTCAGTCATGGTTCTGATTGGATTAGCGGGCAAAGAACATTCGCTTAAACACGCCCACGCCACTGCCGAAGTTCTTAACCAGATGCAACCGCGCCTGCTATCGGCATTGCGCTTAATTGTTACGCCGAACACAGAACTTGCCACAAACGGATTTCAAATGTTAACCGAGTACGAAGCCGTTGCGGAAACCCGGGAAATGATTGCCGGGTTTAATCTCGAACAGACGATATTCCGGGCTGATCACTCGTCCAATATTGTTCCACTTGAAGCCCGTTTTCCGAAAGACAAAGCGCGACTGCTTGGCCGGCTGGATGCTCTCATGAACTCCGGCCATTTAGATAGAAAATCACCCGGAGCCCTGCCGTTCTGGCTGTAAGGTGTTGTGGGTGTTATTTATTGAAAGCACAAATCTAAATGCGTTGATAATTTACTCCGGTATCCCCGCCAAATGCCACAGGATCAACAAACCGGCGTGGCGTCGGGTATTGGAGGATCATCGACAATAAAGCAACGTGAATATCAAGAGGTCCCGTGTGACCCTCTTTTTAGCTATTGAAGAGACCCGCACTGGTTGGTTTTGATCCGACCTGTGGTAGAACAGATGCCGGCGTAGTTCCGGCCGTTCAAGGTGGTTCTGCCATGCGACAGTCTGCTTTGGTGTGAGTGTGAGCATCCACCAATAGCCAGAATGTCAACCGGGGGAAGCACGTGGAGTGTTGAGCGTGGGAAAATAGGCAAGAGGACTGGCGGCCGGCTTTAGACCCTTGACTGTTGACGCGCGCGGCCATACCATCTTTTCGTTACATAGGGGAATGTCCTCTGCGCGGAGCAGGCTCAACAACACTGTTGGCAATAAGACGAAAGGAGGCTTGCATAGAAAAACGTCTCGGACGTTAGTTGATGAAGCCCATTATTCAGTTTAACCAAAACCTAAAGAGGAGTTGATCATGTCAAACGACAAGTACACGTCAATCGTAAACCTTGACTTCCAGTACGCACACAGGTTTATGAAATGGCCGAGAGAAGCAAAGCACCTTCACGGGCACTCAGGTCTTCTAAGCATTGAACTTGAGGACACCGTGGACCCGGTAACGGGATTTGCACACGCATGTAAGGATGGATTCAAGAAAGCGTGGGAAGTGTGTGACCATTTCCATCATGCAACACTGTTTCAAGAAGGCGACCCGCTTCTTGACGCGGTTATTGCCGTATACAAGAAGGAAGGCATCAATAACGACCCAGAGCATTGCGTTCCGCTCAAAAAGATAAACCACCCACTTGCTTGGTCATACCCGGAATACAGAATAGTTGTGACCAAGAAAGTGTCTACTTGTGAGAATCTTTGCGAGCTTTTCTACGAGCTTCTCAAAGACAAGATGCCGATCAAGAAAATCACGTTCCGATCTTCTTCCATGAACGCAGCAACGAAGACGTTCAAATAAGACCTGAACATGATTCGGGTCATTGGGGGTCATTGGGGTCAAACCTAGCTTTAGCACTTACTCGCCCGATTCCGAGGAAGCCCCTGTGACAATGGAAACCTTATCTTCCAGTCGTCTATGACTTGACATGGAACGTCCTCCCGTTTATTGCAACCGATTATTTAAAACCGTACACCACAAAACGAATAGCGTTTAATCCAGTATGCCGCACCCATCACTCGGGGCTCGGACAATACATTCTTGGCTTCAAGCCTATACCCGCCCCGGCAGAAGGTCAACGCCGAAAAAAACACGGCCGAAAAAAACAGCAAGCAGAAGAATAACCGACTTTGGTCAGCACGACGAGAATTTCCCCCACAAACGCCCCAAAAATCCCCCCCCCCTATCTTGTCCCCATAGAATTGTTTTGACGCTCCACAGGCAGGTTAAAAAATTAATTAGGGGCATATGGGGCTTCTCTTGCCCAAAATGCTTGGATGACCATTTTTTGGAGTAAAAACCATTTGTACGCATTCACCCCGATGCGCCCCTGTGCCCGCGCGTATTCTGCAAGCACGGCCGGGAGGGAGAGAGGTGGAGAGCGATCGGCCAGGCCATCGAGCCAGCGGGTAGTCTTTTCCGGGCGTCGGACATCAGGCGTCGGGAGCCGAGAACTACTGAGCCAGTCACAAGGTCATCGTGGTCGCGAGGATCGTGACAACGATGAAAACGATTCCGGAAAATCGTGCTCGATTCCGGAGAAGTTCTGCACGAGCTGGCCGTTCGCAAGTCGTCCCGGGTTCCGGAGACCACGCAACCCTATCTGCAATCCATCGCCGGGGCGGTGGAACGGATCGGAGATGATTTGGCCGTGCATCGCGACACGTTGAATGATGCGGTCAATCTGTATCTGAACGCGGTGAGCCATCACACCAACCGCATTGTCAAGCGGCTGACCATTGTGGGCACCATTTTTATGCCCCTGACGTTTCTGTGCGGCGTGTATGGGATGAACATGCCTATTCCCGAGGCCGGCTGGAAAGGAATGTATGCGGTGTTCTGGGGTCTTTGCGCGTTATTTTATCTGGCCTCGATCTGGATGATGCGGAAATGGAAATGGTTGTGAACCGGGCAACGGGAGACTAATGGCTACGGCGTCAGATTCGAATCGGCAGCTTCATCGGCGCGCGGTGCTGCTGGTCGTCATTTTGTGCAGCGTGCTGCTGTACGGCACGGCGGGATACCGCTGGATCAGCGGCGGACAGTCTTCATGGGTGGACTGTCTGTATATGACGACCATCACCATCACGACGATCGGGTTTGGCGAGATCGTGCTGGGGCTGGAAGCGCCGGCGGCCCGGCTCTTTACGATGTCCCTGGCCTTTCTGGGCGTCGGTATTTTCACCTATACCGTCTCCAATATCACTTTTTTCGCCACCGACGAGGAACTTCGTGCGAGATGGAGGAAACGTAGAATGGAAAACAGCATCCGGAATTGGCATGGACACTACCTCATTGGCGGGTGGTGTGTGACGGCGGAGCAAATCGCCGATGAGTTGCGCGCCACAGAGCATCCCTATCTTGTGATCGCCCCGGCGGATGTGCTGGCGGCCCACCCGCCGCGTTTCAACGGGGGGGTGGTCCTCGAGGGGGATCCCTGTGATGAAGACGGGTTGAATCGGGCCGGAATCGAACGGGGCACTCCGGATGGCCTCTGAAATGGTCCGCCCAACGGTGGTTTCTTTTCTCGATACGATGTTGCGAAGTTCGGCACCCACCCTTCGGATCGAAGAGATGACACCGGATGCCCAATACGCCGGAACGGCGTTGGGCGAGCTGGTGGCACCGGGATCGGAGGGCGCCTTGCTCGTGGCGTTGCGCAGCGGAAATCAATGGGTGTTCAATCCCCCGGCCGGCCGGGCCCTCGCGCCCGGAGAAACGCTGATCCTGATGACGACGGCTGCCGCCCGGAATTCTTTGCGCCGAACCCTGTGCGGCGCGGACCGGGTGGTCGGCGGTTGATGCGGCCCCCACCTTTCCACTCCCGGTTCCGGCTATTTGAAACCAAGCAGATTCGGAGATTGACGAATCCGGGGAAAAGCACAGCGAATTGGTTAGGGGCTCTGGGTCGCACCGGTCGCGGTATCGGGGTATCGGGAAGACGGATGTTCAAATGAAATTCACGGCCGCCGCATGCAACCTGCAACGCTGGGCCGCCCGTCTTTGCTGGCTCCACCTCTGGCAAAAGGCCATGGCGGCGGCGTAGGCAGAGTCTCAGATAGCTTCGATGGTTTTATAACGGAGGGATGGCAGAGCCCGGTTTAATGCGCATGACTCGAAACCAACCCTGACAAACATGCGCATAGTTGCAATCCGTTGCGCATAGTTCCATTGCAAAAACTGCTTCTTGCGCACGACTGCACATAACTGCCCTTCCGCGCGCGTTTTTTTGAGGTAAACTGTAGCAAACTTTTTAGTTGGTTTTTCCTGTCTGATGCGCAACGAATAATTCAATTCGTCGGATCAAATGGCCAGGATGCCGGCCATGGTGGCAAGGGGCAGAATGCGCGCTTTGTGTTCGGCAATTTCGTAGTCCTTTGACCCCATGTGGACCTGATAGTATTTGGGAATATTGGTGCGCCGCGAAAAATAGGAAATGTTCCGGCTCAACTGCTGTTCCCCGGTTTTGCACTCCACTGCAAAATCGGGTTTGCCGTTGCGGACCACTACAAAATCCAATTCGCGGCCTTGTGAATCGCGCACAAAACGCAATTCCATCCGATCTCCATCCCGATCTTCAATCCGGTGACAATGCTTCAGGAGATTTGAAGCAACCAGGTTTTCGAATCGCGCGGACGGATTTTTACAGGTTGACCAGTCCCACATGTACACTTTTCTTTCCTTGGCCGCCGCTCTCAATTTTGGCAGGCCGTACGGATGGATTCGGAAGCAGAAGTAAAGATTTTCCAGGATGGTAATCCATCGGTCTGCTGTTTCAAAAGCGACCGAAAGATCTTGGCGCAGATTGTTGATGGATAGAAGCGCACCGACTCGTTCCGGGAGCGTCTGAACCAGGAGGTCCAGTTGCGACACCTCCTTGACGTGTTCCAGGCTGATCAAATCCTCATGAATGATCCGGCTTTGGTGTTCCCGTTGCCAGCGCTTCCAATGGCGCGCCTGACCCTTGATGAACGGTTCAGGAAATCCGCCGAATTGTAAGAGATGATCGAGATCTGCCCGAGTTGGCCGGCGACTGATTTCATACAAAGATAGGGGGTGAAGGCGATGATAGTGATATCGTCCCTGAAGCGAATCGCCGCCGCGACGATAATGATCCAGCCGGGCGGAGCCTGTAATTAAAAATTGACGGCTCGATTTGTTGGTGTCATAGAAGCCCTTGACGAGGTTTCTCCATCCTTTGTATTTATGGATTTCATCAAGGATAACAAGCCGCTCTCCGCCGGGCAAGGCGCCCTGCAACAGCATTCTTCTGGCTGCCGGATTATCCCAATTAAGGTAAGCGGGATGAGTTTCGTTCCCGCCCGCCAGCAGGCTCAAAGCCAGGATGGTTTTGCCGACCTGTCGCGGTCCGCCGAGAAATACCATTTTCTCGCCAAGATCTTCAATCAAGGTCTCTTTCAGATAACGTTCCATATTTTACCCAAATGAACGGATTCAAATCCACCCTAATATATGCATGCATAAATTAGAGTCAACTCGAAAATGTGCAAGCTAGAATTATGCAACATTGCCGTCCGCCTCAGCGGCCGCTATCAGTTTTTCTGGGTCCATGACTTCAGCGAGTTCCTTCAAGACCGTCAGCACATGATTCAATCCGCCTGTTTGTCGGCTGTAGCGAAGAAGATCGAATGCCGTATGTGAAGCATAACTTCCTGGCCGGACGGCCCATCGGCGCGTTCTCTTCGCTTAACCCGGCCGTTGAGATATGGCTGGAGCAAATCGCTAACGTCCGCATTCACGGACGGACGCGTCGCCGACCGGTGGACTTGTTCATGGCCGAGAAGTCCATGCTCAAGCCCTTGCCGCCGCATCCATACGACTGCGCATCGATCAATAGCGCGTTGAGCGACCGCCAGTTCCGTGTCAGCGTTGACGGCAACCGCTATCGGCTGGGCCAACTGAAGATTGTCTATCGGCATCAAGGCGAATACAAGTTCGTGAACCCGTTCTTCAAGTCGTGGTTACAATGGAAAAACTATTGACCGAAGCAAGCGCAGTCATATTCCAGTGCGTGTTGCGGACAAACGGTATGGGGCCGTAATCTGCTCGGCCATAAGTTTCGGCAATGGGACCAGAGAGAGTCTTTCGGCTCGATGGTTAAATTCTCCTTGAAACGAGCTACCACGTTGGCGTATAACTCAGTTGTGAATTGATGCATCGTTGCAAACGACGTCCCAAGGACGCGATCTTAAAATAGCCGACATTGCAAATCATTGTATGGAGAGGTGGCTGAGTGGCCGGCATAACCTGCAGGGCGAAGCCGGACCTGTCCCCCGTAGTCACAAAGGCCCCGGCCATGACGAAGGGGGAAGAGGCCGCTGCAGGCGGGTGTGATTGCGTTTCTGCATTCTTCATTCTGCATTTGTTTGGGGAGAGGTGGCCGCCTGTCCGGCGTAGTCCCAATACACTTGTTTGGGACGAAGACGGAAGTGGCTTGCCACGAAGACAGATCGTAACGAAGTGGAGAGGTGGCTGAGTGGCCGAAAGCAGCGGTTTGCTAAACCGCCGTACCGGGTAAACTGGTACCGGGGGTTCGAATCCCCCC
>JBDRJR010000110.1:0-13740 GCA_043814705.1 Verrucomicrobiota bacterium
TGTCGCGGCGCTTTGCGACCGGGTGGCTTGCCAGGTGATCGCCTCCGGGGGCGTGGCTTCAACGGCGCATATAGCCGCCCTGGCGGCCCTGGGCAAGCCAAACCTGGCGGGCATTATCGTGGGCAAAGCCCTGTATGAAGGTAAAGTATCGTTTACCGAACTGCAGTTAGTACCTTAAACATTGGGAACCACTATAAAAAACAAGAAGTTGTAAAGCAAGAGGGGATTCACCACGGAGGCACAGAGAGACTTCTCCTCGCGTGTTCTCTTCCGACCAATCGTTGCGTGCATTTGGCACAGGGCGTTACGCCCTGTGGGGAGCGGGAAGAGATCGAGGAGACGGATACTCTGTGCTTCCGTGTCTCCGTGGTGAATCATCTTTTGCTTGAACAACTTCTTGTTATTTGTGGCGGTTCTTTTGTTAAGAATCTATCGTTTAATCAGCAATCAAACCGATGAGGTGCTTATGCGCATTCAACCGTTTCCGGCCTGGCGGCCGGTCGAATCGGCGGCGAACCAGGTGGCCAGCGTGCCCTATGACGTAGTGGACCGCGCCGAGGCCGCCGCCCTGGCACATAACCAACCGCTCAGCTTCCTGCATGTCACCCGTTCCGAAATTGATCTGCCCGAAACCACATCGCCCTATACCGATCCGGTATATGCCAAAGCCCTGTCAAATTTTTCGGCATTGCAACAAAACGGCTCGCTGATTCAGGACCGTGAGCCTGCGTTTTACATCTACCGCCAGGTGCGCGAAGGTCATGCTCAACGTGGGATTGTGGCCTGTTGCCATGCCGCTGACTATGCGGCCGACCGGATCAAAAAGCATGAAAAAACGCGGCCGGACAAGGAAGACGACCGATGCCGGCACATCCTGGAACTGCGCGCGCATACCGGCCTCGTGTTCCTGACCTATCGCGACGACCCCGCCATTGATGTGCACGTTCAAGTCACGGAAAAGCAGACGCCGCTTTACGATTTCACGGCGGCGGACGGTGTCCGCCATACTGTCTGGCGCGTGATTGAAAGCCCGGGATTAGCCAGCGCGTTTGACCGGGTGCCTTGCGTCTATATCGCTGACGGCCATCACCGCGCGGCGGCCGCGATGCGTGTGGCAGAGCGTCTGCGCGCCGCCAACCCCAATCACACTGGCCAGGAAGACTACAACTGGTTCCCATCCGTGCTGTTTCCCGCCAGTCAGCTCAAAATCCTGCCCTATAACCGTTGTGTGCGGGATTTGAACGGCTTGACGGAAGCCGCCTTTCTTGAAGCTGTGCGCCGGCAGTTCACACTGGTAGGCAATGGCTGCCCAACCCCGATAGGGCCGGCCCATGCCGCCATGTTCCTGGGCGGACGTTGGTATGAAATGAGCTGGACACCCGGCAAAAAGGTCAACCCGGTAGCCACGCTGGACATCAGTGTCCTGCAAAACAACCTGCTGGCCCCCATCCTGGGAATCGCGGACCCGCGCACGGACAAACGGATCGAATTCGTCGGCGGCATTCGCGGCACACAGGAACTGGAACAGCGAGTCAAGACCGGGCGCTCCGCCGTGGCCTTTTCCATGGCCCCCGTAACCGTTGACCAGTTGATGACAATTGCCGACGCGGATCAATGCATGCCGCCCAAAAGCACCTGGTTCGAGCCCAAACTCCGCGACGGGCTTTTGGTACATACGTTCTGAAGAAAGGCAGAAGACAGAAGCCGACAAACAGTTCTTTGTTCCTGGTTCTTCGTTCTTCGTTTTACGCTCTCCACTCCACGCTCCACGCTTCACGCTTCAGACCAGTCCGCACGGTCAGCGGGACTGTCGGCGACCGGCTTTTCGGCGGCGACAATGGAACTCACGTTCACTTTGACGTTATGAATCTCGGCAATGCCCAGATTGTCGCGCATGCTTTCCCGAACCCTCTGCTGAAGGACTTGCGATAATTGTTGCACCTTGGTTCCGGCCTTGACGCTTACATCCAAACGCACCTCGATGTGCCCATCGCGCGTGGCAGTCACATCGGCGCGCAGTCGGAGCACACCCGCAAATTCATCAGCCAGCTTGGCGAGGAAATCGTTGACTGCCTTCACGCTGATGCTGATCGCTCCGCCTTCGTTTTCAAACGTGAGGAAGCGCTCTTCCTTCACCGGGATGGCCGTCAGCCAGTATAGGAGCACGAGGAAAACAGCGGAAATCCCCACCAGGAACTGCCCCAGCTTGTCATTAATCAGGAAATCTCCCAGGGGCGTGTGAAATGCGACAACGTTGGCCAGCAAAAAAATGCCGAGAATCAGCAGTCCCACCGACAGCAAGCCCTTGATCAGACCATGCAGGATATTCATTTTGGTCGTCCTCCGTTTTTTCGATATTTAAGGATCCGGTTTCAAAACTATTTTTTGCCGCAAAAATATGCAAAATACAAAACAAAATTTGCAATTGATTCCAAGATTTTAATTGGACACCGGGGGTGAAGGCAGTCGGACGCCTTGCACAATCACGTTGATCTGGCCGATTTTTTTCCCGGTCATATCCTCGATTGCCTTGCGAACATCGTTTTGAATACGCCAGGCAACCTGGGGAATACGGACGCCGAAGGATATCACGACATGGAGGTCCAGATTTAATTTCTGATCTTCCATATTCACCTTGATGCCATGATCAAACGACGCCTTGCCCACCATGCTGGCCAATCCCTCGGTGAACGAACCGCTCATTTCGACGACCCCGGGAACCTTGAGAGCCGCCAGACGGGCAATCGCGGCAATCACGCTATTGTGAACGCGGATCGCGCCCAGCTCAGTTCCGTCCTCGCCGCGCTCCTCCGAGGCATCCTGGTCGGTCGTGACCGTTCTGTCTCCGTTATTTACATTAGGCATCCTTTTTTTCGCCTCCATAACTATGCTCCTCAATTAGACGGCTGTGCCGCAATTCTGCCGTTCTATCGAACGGCCTCTACAATACATGATGTAACGGCTGTTCGTGCTAACCGCACCGGATTAAAAATCATAATGCCACACCGCCCAATCCATCTTTCAGCAACTGCTCCAGATACGCCGTGTGGTAGCAACCGCGGCGAAACAAAGCGTCATTCAATATCGCGCGGCCGAGCGGCACGGTCGTTTTGACCCCTTCGATCATAAATTCACTCAGGGCGCCGGACATGCGCAGGACGGCTTCCTCGCGGGTATCGCCGCGCACAATGAGCTTGGCAATCAGGCTGTCATAGAACGGCAGGATGTCATAGCCGCTGTAAACATGCGAATCCACCCGGATGCCCGGCCCGCCCGGGAAATGAACCCACTCCACCCGGCCTGGTGACGGCGCAAAATTATTGGCCGGATCCTCGGCGTTGATGCGAAATTCGATAACGTAACCTTGCGGATTAATTTCCTTTTGCTCGAAGGACAGCTTCTGGCCGGCGGCGACCTTGATTTGTTCCTTGACCAGGTCGTAGCCCGTGGCCATTTCGGTAACCGGGTGTTCGACCTGGATGCGGGTATTCATTTCCATAAAGTAAAAATGGCCGGCCGGGTCAAGCAGAAATTCGATCGTGCCCGCGTTACGGTAACCAATGGCCTCCGCCGCACGCACCGCCAGCTTGCCCATCCGCCGGCGCTGATCGGAAGACAGCACAGGACAAGGCGTCTCCTCCATGAGTTTCTGATGCCGGCGCTGGATACTACAGTCACGCTCGCCGAGTTGGACCACATTGCCATGGTGATCGGCCATAATCTGGATTTCCACGTGGCGGGCGTTCTCGATATATTTCTCGATATAGACTGCCCCGTTGCCGAACGCCCGCTCCGCCTCAGAACTGGCCATCATAAACCCCTGCGCCAGGCTTACGTCGTTGTGGGCAATCCGCATGCCCTTGCCGCCGCCGCCGGCGGCCGCCTTGATCAGCACCGGATAGCCGGCCTTGCGAACAACCTCCAGCGCTTCCGCCTTGGTCTTGACCACGCCATCACTGCCGGGAATGGTCGGCACGCCGTTCTTGCGCACGGTCGTGCGCGCGATGGATTTGTCACCCATCTTCTGGATGTTGTCGGCCGTGGGCCCGATAAAGGTAATGTTACAGCTTTCACAAATCTGGACAAAATGCGCATTTTCCGCCAGAAACCCGTAGCCGGGGTGAATGGCGTCAACGTCCGCCACTTCGGCCGCACTGATAATATTGGCTATTTTGAGGTAGCTTTCCTGCGCCGCGGCCGGCCCGATGCAAATGGCCTCGTCCGCCATTTGGACATGCAGGGAATGCTCGTCCACTTCGGAATAGACGGCCACGGTCTGAACACCCATCTCACGGCAGGCGCGGATGATACGCAGAGCGATTTCCCCGCGATTGGCAATTAAAATGCGGTTAAACATAGTAAATCAAGCACAAAGTGACATAGGCACAAAGGTACAAAGTTTCATAAACCGCATAAATATTCTTATCACTTTGCGCCTTTGCCCCTTCTGCCTATGTGCCTCTTTTTATATTTTCTCGATTTTAAACAGCGGCTGGCCGTATTGCACGGCATGGGCGTTCTCCACCAGCACTTCACGGACAATACCCTTGATTTCAGCCTTAATTTCGTTCATGACCTTCATGGCTTCGACAATGCATAATACCGTGTCCGGCGACACCTCCTGGCCAACGGTCACATACGGCTCGGCATCCGGCGCCGGGGCGCGGTACAAGGTCCCCACAAACGGCGCCTTGATGAACGCCATCCGCGGATCATCCACCACCAGCGCCGCCGGAACTGGTCCTGCAAGCGGTCCGGACTTGGGCGTGGACGGCGCCAGGGCAGTCACCGTCTGCATAACCTGCGCGGCGCCGCCCTTTTTAATAGACAGGCGCACGCCGTTTTCTTCCATCTCAAACTCGGCCAAGCCGTTGGTGGTCATCAGGTCAATAATTTCTTTGACTTTATCTAATTGCATAGTCACCTCATTGAAGGCCGCCAAAGGCGGCAACTATTTCATGTAGCCTCAGCCTGCCCGCCCGCCTGTAATCCGTCCGCTGACGGACACCGCGTTACCGGCAGGCAGTCGTTATCCCGACCTCGGCGCGTCGGGACTACGAGCGGGACCACGACCGGACTTGAGATATTGAACTAATCCTGTCAGGGCCAGATGATATCCAAAAGCCCCGAACCCCATGATTTGACCAAGGCATGCTCCGGCCGTCAGGCTGATATGCCGGAATTCTTCGCGGGCCGCCGTATTTGTAAGATGCACCTCCACGCATGGAACCGTAACGGCCTGCAACGCATCCCGCAATGCCACGCTGGTATGCGTATAGGCGGCCGGGTTCAGAATGATACCGTCAAACTTCTCCCGGCCGGCCAGGATCTGCGCAACCAGCACACCCTCTTCGTTGCTCTGCACATGCTCGAGCTCAACACCGAGGGTTCCGGAGCGTTCCCGGAGCCCCTGCATGATATCATCCAGCGTCTCATTGCCATAAAGCGCCGGCTCACGCTTGCCCAGCATATTCAGATTCGGACCATTCAAGACAATAATTTTTATCATGGCCGCGCATTATCCTTGTTTAACGACCGACCATACTCTTCATACTCTTAATGGCTACGCTACAGCTTCGCGGGCTGGTTGCCAAGCACAAATACATCCTGAGCGTCAAATTCCATGACCCGCTGGTCATCAAGGTTAACCTTGACCTTGCGATCCAATACCCGTGTTTCCAGCACACAACCTTCCCCGGCGGGACATCGCACCCGACTACCTTCACGCGGCAGTCCGCGGGCCAGATCCTGGTAACAGGCCTGTTCAAAACGCAGGCAGCATTTCAATCGCCCACACATGCCGTTGAGCGTCACCGGATTGAGTGAAAGACCCTGGCTTTTGGCCATGCGAATGTGAATATTGTCAAACTCCTTGAGCCACACCGCGCAACAAAGAACACGGCCGCAAGTCGCCAACCCGCCGCAGATGGCGGCCTCGTCACGCGCCCCGATTTGCCGCATCTCCACCCGCGCCTGCGTTTCCGCCGCCAAATCATGGATCAGTTGCCGGAAATCCACCCGCTCGTCAGCCGTGAATGTGACGGTCAAATGCGCACGGTCGAGGGAATAATGCACCCGCACAAGCCGCATATCGAGTCGGTGTTCCTTGATTTTTTCCTGGCACAAGCGCCAAGCCGTCTTGGAAAACAACTGGTTTTCGCCGGCCATTGTCTGGTCCTGCATGGTGGCCCGGCGCAAAACCCGGGGTATGCCTTCCGGTGCGGCCTGGGTCTCACCGTCAATTGCGATCACGCGCCCGTATTCCGGCACGTGACCGGCCTCCACAACGCAGGCGTCACCAATGCCAATGGCCAGATCCATGGGCGCCATGCATCGCCAGGGATGCGTATCGTCACAATTGATGTGGAGCAATCGGGGCATGATATTAAAGCAATAAGTTGTCCGTATTCGGGAGGATTAGTTCTTCGTTCTTGGTTCTTCGTTCTGCATTCTGCATTCTTCATTCTGCATTCTGCATTTTGCCGTCTGCCGCCGTCAGACGCATAAACCCGCGCTCCATGACCATGGGCACGGGTAAATTCTGCGCCGCTTGCCGGCGCATGTCTTCAATCGTGTTGATGTTAGCCAATGCACGGCGGCAAGTCAATGCGGCGGCAGATTGTTGAATTGCCTTGACCTGATCGGGAAATGCCGGCGCGGCCGCTCCGCCCGCGCCGGCAACCTGGAGCAACAAGTCCCTATGCCACAATAACAGCCACCGGAACAACTCGGCAAGCGCCTCTTTATAAAGACTTTCAATGCGGGCCTCACGAATTTCCCTGGCCGCTTTCAGTTCCTCGGAAGCAGGGGTATCCGGAAGCTCGGCGGCATCAACTGCCGCTTCGATTTTCTCCCGCACCTGCTTCAAAACCCAAAGCACCTTTCGCGCGCGCGCCGAGGCCGCAACCAGACTTCGCCCTTCAATGCCCGTCATGGCATCAATTACAGCGGCCCGCAGTTCCGCACCGGAAATGGCGGTTTCCGCCGCCAGCACCACGCGCTGACACCGCGATACGACCGTTGGCAAAAGCGCCGCCGGCTGATCGGTAACCAGCAGAAACAGGCATTTGTCCGGCGGCTCCTCAAGCGTTTTTAAAAGCCGGTTCGCGGCCTGCGGATTGATCCGGTCAGCGTTGCTAAACACAACCGCCTTCCAACCACCCTCAAAGGAAGTCAGATTAATATGCTCTTGAACCGCCTCGATTTGCGCCATCAAAATACCGCGTGATTTTTTCTGCGGTTCCACCCACAACACATCAGAATGGGCATGCGCGGCGATTTGCCGGCACTTTGAACACTCGCCGCAAGGGCGCTCGCCCGGCGCCGTGCAATAGAGCAAGGCCACCACCCGCTCGGCCAGGATCCCGGCGGCGCCACGGGGCGACCCCACGATCAGATACGCATGCGCCAGGCGGCCGGCGGCCAGGCTTTGCCGTAACGACGCCAGGGCCTGTTCAATTTCAGGTTCCAATGACATGCTGTGCCAACCCCCAGATATCGGCCTGAACGGCATCCTCGGCGCGCGCGGCATCCACAACCCGGATGCGCTGTGGCCAACGCCGCGCCAACTCCAGATACCCGGCGCGCACGCGTTCGTGAAAGTCCTGCGCTTCCCTTTCAATGCGGTCTTTTTCTACACTATGGCGCCGGTTGCGGTCATGCAAACGGTCAAACCCGATTTTGACATCTATATCCAACAGGATGGTAAGGTCGGGTAGCAAACCGCCGGTCGCCATTTCGTTCATGATCAGGATGCGTTCGATATCCTTGCCCCGCCCATATCCCTGGTAAGCGGTCGTGGAATCGGCAAAACGGTCACACACCACAAAATCGCCCTGCACCAAAGCCGGCCGAATGACTTGATGAACCAACTGCGCGCGGCTGGCCATAAACAGAAACATTTCGGTTTCCGCAACCATGCCGTCGCCTTCAACGGAGTGCTGGAGCAGATGGCGGACGGCTTCGCCCACCGGTGTGCCGCCCGGCTCCCGCGTCGTGACAACGGAATGGCCCGTGGCCTGGAGTTGAGCAACCAGCAGGCGGGCATGCGTGGACTTGCCACTGCCTTCCGGTCCCTCCAAGGTAATAAATTTGCCGCGTGGCTTCATTGTCAAGAATGGTCAATGGTTGATGGTCAATGGTGCATGGGTCCCCGCTTCAGCTTAAACCCGTCGGACGCATCCTGAATTATCCAGCCCTGGGTCTCGACTTCGCGCCGCAGGCGGTCGGCCTCAGCCCAATCCTTGCGCCGACGGGCTTCCAGCCGGGCCTGGGCCAATTGGACGATAGCCGCCGGCGGGGCGGAGGCTTCCCCGCCACGCACACCCAGCACACGGTCAATATGCTCCAGCATGTCAAGCGCCTGGGACGCTTCCACCGGACTCAAGGCGCCCTCATCCAGGCGCTTGTTGCCGGCATGGACGAAATCGAACAGCGCCGCCAGGGCCAGCGAGATATTGAGGTCGTCATCCAGGGCACGGGTAAAAGCCGCCACGTGAGGAGTAAGCCAATTTTCGATTTTCAATTTTCGATTTTCGATTTCTAATTTCTGATTGATGATTGCCGATTGCTGACCTTCCGGCTCCGCCAAGGCGCTTCGCCGCGACACGCTGACCTCTGACCTCCCTGCTTCGTCCGGCAAAGCCGGACTACGCAGGGCAGGCTGACCGCTATGCGCTAACATCCGTTCCACAAACTCATCCAGGCGGGCGAGTGCGCCGCGGGCGGCATCCAGAACCTCGAAGGTAAAATTGAGCGCCTGCCGGTAATGGACCGCCATAAGGGCGTAGCGGATTTCGCGTCCGGAGTAACCGCGCCGCAGTATATCCCGGACCGTGAAAAAATTGCCCAGCGATTTGGACATCTTCCGTCCATCCACGACCAAATGGGCGCAATGCATCCAGTACTTCACGAATGGCCGGCCGGTTGCGGCCTCACTTTGGGCAATTTCGTCCTCGTGATGCGGAAAAATGTTGTCCACGCCGCCGGTGTGCAGATCGAAGCTTGCCCCCAGGTATTTCATACTCATGGCCGAACACTCGATGTGCCAGCCAGGCCGGCCGCGCCCCCAGGGCGAATCCCAGGCCACGTCGCCGTCTTCGCTTTGCCAGGCTTTCCAAAGGGCAAAATCAGCCGCATTTTCCTTCTGGTATTCGTCTTGGGCAATACGCGCACCCGGCTTAAGGCCGGTAAGATCCAGATGCGCCAATTTCCCGTAATTCTTGAATTTAGCAATGCTGAAATACACGGACCCGTCCTCGGAGCGGTAGGCATAACCCTTCTGGAACAAAGTCTCGATCAGGGCAATCATTTCGGGGATATGCGCCGTGGCGGCCGGATAGTGCTCGGCCGGCTCGATCGCCAGCGCGCGCTGATCCTCAAAAAATGCGTCTTTGTACTTTTGCGTGTAATCGCTTAAGGCCACCTTCGCCGCCTGCGCGCCGCGGATTGTCTTGTCATCAACGTCCGTCAGGTTCATAACCTGGATCACCTGGAAACCCCGGAAACGCAGGGTGCGTCGAAGCAGATCCTCGAAGATATAAGCGCGAAAATTGCCGACAGTGGCAAAGTCATAAACCGTCGGCCCGCAGGTGTAAAGCCGGACCTGCGGCGGCTGGAGCGGGACGAATTCTTCCACGCGCCGCGTCAGGGTGTTGTAAATCTGGAAAGACATGGGGAAATCTGTTCCTTGTTCTTGGTTCTTCGTTTTCCGCTTCACACTCCACGCTTCACGCTCTACGTGCTTCCCACCTCCACGGTCGCCACGGCCATGGCGGCAATGCCTTCCCGGCGGCCCAGGGCGCCCATGCCTTCCAATGTCGTGGCCTTAATCGAAACGTCCTGCACGGACACTTCCAGCACGCGGGCCAGCCTCTCGCGCATGGCCTGCCGATAGGGTGCCAGTTTCGGCGCTTCCGCCATAATGGTGGCATCCACATGCACCACGCGCGCTTGGACCATCTTCAGCCGCGCCACCACCTGCGCCAGCAAATCGAGACTGCACGCGTCTTTCCAGCGCGGATCGGTGTCCGGAAAATGCACGCCGATATCGCCGTCGGCCATGGCACCCAGCAAGGCATCGGCCAGCGCATGACAAAGCACATCGGCATCTGAATGCCCCGCCAGCCCCAGAACGTGCTCAATGAAGACCCCGCCCAAAATCAGCCGCCGGCCTTTGACCAGCCGGTGCGCATCAAAACCAATGCCTGTTTTAATCATAACAATACTCAAGAAATTTAGCGATTCAGTGATTTAATGATTGAGCAATCAAAATCGGCTACACCTCAATTTCGCATCAATCTCTGGATCACCAAATCATTCACTTTCTTCTCTACGGAGATGCCCGCCATCATGGCAAACCGGAGCGCGTCCGCGACCAACATATTAATCGGCGTGAGCCCCGAACACGGCAAACAAATCATATCATCGCCCAGCTGATAACCAATTGGAATATAATACGGCACAGTGCCCCGTGTCCATGGGTTCCAATCCCGTCCCATTCAGATCCTGCCGGGTCATGATTCCCAGCAAGTCACTGATCGGCAAAATCGCCGACAGCCCTTTAACCAGTAACGATGCCAGAGTTTTCATGATTATATTTGCCTGCCCTACGTAGCGCTCTGGCGCAGGAGGGCCGCCCACAGCCTTCAGCCATCAGTCCTCCGTCGTTCATTCCTTCGCCGCCACAAGGGCCGCGTCATAATCCGGTTCCTGGGCGATATCCGGCACCTGCTGGGCATAGATAATGCGGTTATTGCCGTCCAGCACCAACACAACGCGACTCATCAACCCGGCCAGCGGGCCGTCTTTGATTTGCACGCCATATTCCTTGCCGAAGCGCGGGGAGCGCAGGGTGGAGAGCGTTATAATATTTTTCAGTCCCTGGCTCTCACAGAACCGGCTTTGGGCAAAGGGCAGATCCGCCGAGATATTGATGAGCGCCGTATTCGCCAGCGCCGCGACAGCTTCGTTGAACTTGCGCGCCGATACGGCGCACACGGGCGTATCCAGACTGGGCACAATATTGATAATCTTTTTCTTCTGCCCGAACGTGGCCAGTGTCACGTCCGCAAGATCCGCACCCGTTAATTTGAAGTCCGGCGCGACAGTTCCCTGGGCCGGCAGTTTGCCCGCCGTATGAATTATACTGCCTTTGAACGTGATTTTGCCCATAGCCCCCCCCTTTTTGTGTCAATCGGTGGCCAATTTTGTAACGCAACACTACTATGCTGAAATATCCGGGATTATGCAAACATGAACGTATGCACGGAAGGCGGGACTATGGCGCATTATCCAATTCATGCGCCCGGCCGGAACATCAAAACCCCAATGCCTTGAGCCAGCGCACACATAATCCCGACCAGGCGCCCACCACCGGATCGTTCGCCGCCAGCCCCATTCCATGCGGTCCTGAGGGAAACACATGCAGTGCATAGGGCACCTTGTAGCGGCTCAACACAGCTGCGAATTGCAGGCTGTTTTCAACCGGCACACACTGGTCATTCGCCGTGTGCCAGAGAAAACACGGCGGAGTTTCACGCGTTACTTGCAGTTCGTTCGATAGCGACAGCCGGAGCGGATCCGAAGGATTTTCGCCAATCAAATTCACCATGGAACCATGATGCCCGAATGTCCCAAAGCTGATTACGGGATAGCACAGAATTCCGGCATCCGGCCGGCAGTTTACGCGATCCACGGGATCCGGCACTTGCGCGTTACCTCCATCGAAATGTGTTGCCGCCGTGGAGGCCAGATGACCGCCGGCCGAAAAACCAAGCACGGCAATGCGATCCGGCTTGATCTTCCAATTCCGGCAGAAACGGGAAAAGAACAGGGGGCGTTTGGACATGCACGCCATCCGGTTCGGGCGCCCCATCGCGCCAAAGGGGCAACGATCCATCCAAGGCCAAATTTGGTATATTCATGGGGCGATTATATGCAAGCCGCACACAAGTTCAATTTTTCATAGTCCGGGATCCATACCGGCAACAATACCGGCCTTTTACGGTGGCATCGCCTGTAACAATTGTATTCGCGATCGTAGATTTAATTGTTACATGCCCCAACCAACTATTTTGCCGGCTAAACGGCGCATTCGACGGCGAAACATGGCGACGACCTGCGGACCGAGATAATCGGAGGGCCAGAGCGGCTTAGGTAGTAAGGGGTCGTTTCTCATCGCCCCGCGATATTCCGCCAACTCAGCGCGCATACTGGCCAGCACAGCCGAAAAGGCAATGGCATCGAATGGCCGGCGCAAGCGCGCCTGGCAGGCTTCAATATAATCCGCTTGTATTTTCCACAGCCGATCAAAATCCCACGCGCGCGCAACCACTGCCGCGTCACTTTGGCCAAACACCGTCCGGGCCTCAAAGAGATTGGCATATTCGGCGACCGCCGCCGCTATATCAAGGTCGTAAAACATGGGGCGGATGTCGCGGACGGAAACAAAAACGCTTTTCTGGAGGCAGCCCATGCGCAGACGCGTTAAAAAATGATTCAGTGCATCACGATAACGCCGTTCACGTTCCGGCACATCGTACATCAGAATATACCAGCACCCATCCCAGCGTTGATTCCAAAATCGTTCGGGTATGATTTCGGCCGAAACATTCCGACGGCCTTCTGAGGTTAGCTTTATCGTCGGCGAACCACCGCACATATCGCGCCGCGCAATCAATCCATCCCGGCGCAAGCGGTACAGCGCCTGACGATAAGCCGTCATGCGCGGGTAACTTCGGTTCCAACTCCATGCTTTCCCGCGCGTAGCCACTCCCTCTATCGCAATCCCCAGGAGATCCACCATTTCTGCGCAAATCTGCCGCCGGAGAACGCCCGGCGAAATCCCCTTTTTATTTAAAAACAGTCTTTTCATCGGTCAGCCATGTAACAGTTGACTTCGCGATCGCGAACACAATTTAGTTAATCCGGCAAGAAAGGTCGACGGGGAACGGCGGCCCAAACACACATCTGTTAATCACGATCTTGTTTCATTCAGCATATTTCCATTCTTGACAAGCGCATTGTATTTTCCCCAGACTGACCACCTATGGAAAAATGCGATCACAATGCATCCGCCCGGATGATTGAAATTTTCTGCCCGGCTTGCGGCCAGGACGCATTGCTCAAACGCGAGAAAGTTTACGAGGGGTTCAAACACACGGGAACCAAACTGTCCTGCACCGCCTGCGGTCATGTCTTTCCCGGCGAAACCGCCGTCCCATTCAAAGCCCAAAAAATCGTGCCGGGCTTCGGACGTCAGGATGTGCCGCCGCCACCCAAGGTATTTGACGAACGGGAGGTGCTCGAAACGGTCGGCCGGCTTTGCCGCCATTGCGCCTATTACGTTGTCAACCCCTTCCTTCAGCGTTGCGGGCGATCCAACCGGGAAGTGGAAGCCACCGATACTTGCGCTCAGTTTACGCCGAAAAATCCGGGCAAGCCGGTTCTGTAATTTTCCTGCCTGTCCCTGGCATGCCATTGGCTATACCACGGCACAGGCGCGCCAAGCAGGCGCCATGGCCAACCACACAGATACCACCCCGATTCTTAAATTAATTTGCCAGGCATCCAGAAACAATGACCGAAAGCAAACTTAAACCTGTCTTCTACAGTTGCGAGGGTGAATATATCCAAAAAACATGATTTTGCCAATGATTTTGCGGGAGCGGGATTTGCGAGATCAAAATGTAGTGCCAAAAAATGAAAAGGGAATCAGATTTCTGTTGAGTTGGATATAAG
>JBDRJR010000111.1:0-3226 GCA_043814705.1 Verrucomicrobiota bacterium
GGAACAGAATAAACACAGATGGGAAAAACCGGAACTGCGGTTTTGATAATGGTCCTTCATAGCCCTCGGTTTTATTGGGGTTTTCCCACAGTCAATAGCCCACAGCCCTCAGCCAAAGCATCCTATGGGATGCTACTGAAACTATAATACCATGGAGGGCGCCGTGAGGAGGTAGTGATAGGGTGACCGCCCAACGTGCTTGACTCTTAACCGTAATGCTTTATTATGCGCGCGGGTTAGTCTGTCTGCCGTGTTGCAGTGTAAGCATTAAGCCATTTGCAGAAAGAATGACAGGATGACAGGATTATCCTGTCAAATTTCTTTTGCAAACAGCTAAATCGTTGCGCAGGAGGTAATGTTATGGGCGGCTTTTTCGGCGTCGTTTCCAAACAGGATTGTGTCAACGATCTTTTTTTTGGAACCGATTATCACTCGCATCTGGGCACACGGCGCGGCGGGTTGGCCGTGCGTAATTCCGACGGTTTTACGCGTTTTATTCATGACATTACCAACACCCAGTTCCGGTCAAAATTTGAAACCGATATCACCAGGATGCACGGCGCCAGCGGCATCGGCGCCCTCAGCGATCATGAGGATCAACCGCTCATTATTGCTTCCCACCTGGGCGTTTATGCCATTGTAACGGTCGGCAAAGTGCTGAATGCCGAGGCATTGACCCAGCAGGCTTTTCATGAACGTTCCGTTCATTTTGCCGAGTTGGGCGCCAATGAAATTAATGCGACTGAGCTTGTCGCCATGCTGATTAATCAAGGCGATACTTTCCTTGAGGGTATTCGCATTGCGCAGGAAACCATCGAGGGATCGTGTTCCCTCCTGATCCTGACCCCGGACGGCATTTATGCGGCGCGTGACCGGTTGGGCCGCACACCCGTCATTGTGGGCGAAAAGCCGGATGCCCGCGCCGTCACCCTGGAAACCTGTGCGTTTCCGAACCTGGGATATGAAGTCAATAAGATTCTGGGGCCGGGAGAAATTGTCCGTTTCACCGCCGACAATATCGAGACCATCCAGCCGCCCGGCCCGCGCCTGCGGATCTGTTCGTTTCTATGGGTTTATTACGGTTATCCGGCATCCAGTTATGAAGGCATTAACGCGGAGCAGGTCCGTAATCGGTGTGGCGCCTGCCTGGCGCGGCGCGACACCGTGAAGCCCGATTATGTTGCCAGCGTGCCGGATTCCGGCACCGGCCATGCGTTGGGGTATGCCAACGCGGCCAAAATTCCGTATTGCCGTCCTTTTGTCAAATATACGCCCACCTGGCCGCGCAGTTTCATGCCCCAGGATCAATCAATCCGCGACTTGGTGGCGCGGATGAAACTGATTCCAATCAAAGACATGATCCAGGGACAGCGTCTTCTATTTTGCGAGGATTCCATCGTGCGCGGCACCCAGCTCAAAGACACCATTCAGCGATTGTATGACTGTGGCGCGCGGGAGGTGCACATGCGCCCGGCTTGCCCGCCGCTGATCTACGGCTGTAAATTTTTGAATTTCTCGCGTTCGCGTTCGGAGCAGGACCTGGCCGCCCGCAAAGCCATTACGGAATTGGAAGGGCATGCTGAACACTGCGAGTTGAGGGAATACGCGATTGCGGATTCGCCGAAATATGTCGCCATGGTCGAGCGTATCCGGCTTCGCCTGGGACTGACTTCTTTAAAATATCAGACATTAGACGACTTGGTGGCGGCAATCGGCCTGCCCAAGGAACAATTGTGCACCTACTGCTGGGACGGCACGGAATAACCGTCCGTAATTTAAGGTGGATGCCGGATATCAACGCCAAACTTGTTGATGATCGCCGGTTAAAGGTTACGGCTTGGCGGCATTCGGGAGCATAACTTCCAGTAGTTTCCAGCATTTGAAATGCATGCGGGGCAGGTGAAAGGGGCCCGCCCAGCGGTTGCCCTTGGCGTGGTTGGCAACCGTGCCGTCGCGGTGCAGATATTTGAACCATTCACCGTATTGGCGATCGGGAAAATGGGCGAAGGCCCATGCGTGCATGCGCTCAAACCAGTCGGCATAGTCCTGGCGGCCGGTCAGGTGGTAAGCCAGCAGGCAGGCGTAAATTGCTTCGTTATGCGGCCACCAAAGCTTCATGTCGTGCTCGTACTGGTCGCACGGGCGGCCTTCGATATCCACAAAGTAAAGTAACCCGCCGTATTCCTTATCCCAGCCCCAGGCCAGCGACCAATCCAGGATGCGGCAGGCCTGTTCCAGCAGAATCGGGGTCCGGCAATGCCGATATTCTTCCATGATGAACCAAGCTGTTTCAATGGCGTGGCCCGCATTCACACAGCGGCCTTCGGGGCTGTCCAGAAATTCCCCGCGCGGTCCAACCGTTTCCAGCAGAGCATTTTTTTCGGGATGCATAAATTCTCCGAAAATTGATGCCAAGCTTGCGTCTAGGACCTCGTCATACAACGGATCGTTGCCCGTTTTGCGAAGCTGTTGGGTTGTGGCGATGAGAATCATCGCCAAGGCGTGTCCCTTCGAGGCGCGGGTTGCGGGAATAACCTTGGGCGGCAACAGGTGGGAATTACGCACATAGTTGATCAAAAGACGATACAACTCCCGCGCTTTCCCTATCCGGCGTTGATCGCCCGCGGCCCGGCCGTATTCAGCGAACGCAATCACGCCGAAGTTTTCAGAAAAAAGATAACGGCGTTTGCGCAGGGGGCGTCCCTCGCGGGTAACTTCAAAAAACATGCGGCCATCCGTGTCAAAACAGTGCTTTTCAATAAACTCAATGCCCTGCCGGGACAGTTCCAGCCATTCGGGACGCCGCTCCACCTCATTATAGAGCAAGGCAAACATCCATGCAATGCGGCCTTGAATCCAGACGGATTTGTCCGTGTGATACACCGATCCGTCGCGGTCAAGATAGTGGAAATAACCGCCGTATTCCGGATCCCGGACATGGGCCATCCAGAACGGGATCACATCCTTCAGCAGTCCGTCACGATGAACTTGGATCAGTTCCTGAATGCGCTCAGTGTTCATGGTAAATTGCTTTCAACCCAAGTTTGTTGCATCAAGATAACAACGATGAAATGATCAATTTATATCATTAGCATCCCATGGGATGCTTGGGCTGAAGGCTGTGGACCGTTGACTGTAGGAAAACAAACGGAAAAAGCGTGATATTTTAGACAATTACCAAATTTACAGTTCCGGTTTTGCCCATACGCATTATGCTTGTTCGGAC
>JBDRJR010000112.1:0-32817 GCA_043814705.1 Verrucomicrobiota bacterium
GTCCGAACAAGCATAATGCGTATGGGCAAAACCGGAACTGTAAATTTGGTAATTGTCTAAAATATCACGCTTTTTCCGTTTGTTTTCCTACAGTCAACGGTCCACAGCCTTCAGCCCAAGCATCCCATGGGATGCTAATGACCGTAAAAAGCAAAACTTTTGCGACGCAGTGATATTTTATGCCAAAACAATCCATATTTGTCGTGGATGACGAGGAAGATATCCTCGAGCTGATCGGCCATCATTTGACGCGCGAAGGCTTTCAGGTAACAACGGCCACGAACGGCGAAAGTGCGGTCAAGGCTATCGTCAAAAAACCGCCGGATTTGATCCTGCTTGACCTGATGCTCCCGGGAATTGACGGGCTGGAAGTGTGCCGGATTCTGAAAAAGGAAAATAAAACCGCCGATATCCCCATTATCATGCTCACGGCCAAAGGTGAAGAAAGCGATATTATAACCGGCCTCGAACTCGGGGCCGACGATTATATCACCAAGCCTTTCAGCCTGAAGGTGCTGATCGCGCGCATCCACGCCGTAGCGCGGCGCAAGCACAGGCCGCCCACGGATAAAAACACCGTAATTCGCATTCATGATCTCATGATCAATCCGGGGCGCCACGAAGTCTTAATCAAAGGCAAGCCGGTCGAAATGACTTTTTCCGAACTCCGGATTCTTCATTTGCTGGCCGGCCGGCCGGGATGGGTAATGACGCGGGAGCAAATTGTTGACGCCGTGCGCGGCGAGGATTATGCCGTCACCGACCGGGCGGTGGACGTACAAATCGTCGGCATCAGGAAAAAACTGGGCGCCCGGGCCGACTATATTGAAACTGTGCGGGGTGTAGGCTATCGTTTTAAGGAATAAGCATGCGCCGCAAAAAAATCATGTGGCGGATTTACGTCGCCTTCCTGATTAGCGCCATGATGGCGTTCGCGGCGATGGCGTGGTATGCCGCGCATTCGCTTACAATGTTTCATCAGGACCAGGTGGCCGCCGAACTTCTCATGCAAGCCCAGATCGTCGCCCGGGAAGCGGCCGCCATTCTGCCGGAACAGGAGAACGGAACCGTGGACCGGCTGTGCAAGGAGTTGGGCCGCCTGATGACGACCCGCATCACGATCATTCTACCGGACGGTCGTGTAATCGGCGATGCCGAGGACAATCCCGCTGGCATGGAGAACCACCGCAACCGGCCGGAAATCAATGCGGCGCTTAAAGGCGAAACTGGCCAAGCGGTGCGCTTCAGCGACACCCGGCGTCAAACTTTGATGTATCTGGCCATCCCCATACGACAAGGCAACACCCTGCTCGCGGTAGCGCGGGTTTCCCTCCCGATAGCGGTCATTGATTGGTCGTTGCATGCGGTTGTCCGGAACATCATCCTGGGATGGCTGATCGTCGCCATCCTGTTTGCCGTGGTCGCGTGGTTCCTCTCGCGGCGGATCAGCCGTCCCCTGGAAGACATGCGCCGGGTGGCCGAGCGCATCGCACGCGGCGACCTGGAAGCCCGGGTCGAGCGGCCCGACAGCGAGGAACTCGGCAACCTGGCCCGAACGCTCAACCAGATGGCGGAGCAGCTTGGCGAACGCTTGAGCACCATCACGCGCCAGCGCAACGAGCAGGAAGCGGTGTTTGCGAGCATGGTGGAAGGCGTCATGGCGGTAGACCGCAATGAGCGCATCTTGCATCTCAATCAGGCTGCCGTACGCCTGCTCGATCTCGCGCCCGAACATGCGCGTGGCCGCAGTATCCAGGAAGCCGTACGCAACCCGGATTTGCAGGCCTTTATCGGCACCACCCTCACAGGAACGGGTCCGGCGGAAGGCGAAATCATCATTTACGGCAACGCAGAACGCTTCCTTCAACTGCACGGCACGGTTTTGACGGACATCGCGGGCCACAATATCGGCGCGTTGATTGTTTTGAACGATATCACGCGATTGAAACGCTTGGAGACGGTCCGCCGCGACTTTGTCGCCAATGTATCGCATGAACTCAAGACACCGATCACCGCCCTCAAGGGTTGTGTGGAAACCCTGTCGGATACCAGGCCGATGGATTCTGTTGAGAATGCACGGTTCTTGGCCATGATGACCAGGCAGGTGGAGCGTATGGAAGCGCTGGTGGAAGACCTGCTGAGCCTGGCCCGGATCGAATTTGACGCCGAGCGCAAAAGGGTTGCCCTCGATCCCGGCGCAGTCGGCGACGTCCTGCAACGCTCGGCCCAGTTGTTCGCCGTGGCAGCGGCGGCAAAGTCAATCAGCCTGGCAGTGGAGTGCCCCGCGGAAATCACGGCCCCCATCCACGCCGCCCTGCTGGAACAAGCCGTGGGCAACCTGTTAGACAACGCGATTAAATTCAGTGCGAATGGGACACGGATCCTGGTTAGCGGCCGCCTGACCGGCAATGACGTGGAAATCCAGGTGACCGACCAGGGCCCCGGAATTGAGAAGAAGCATTTGCCCCGTCTTTTCGAGCGGTTTTATCGCGTGGACCAGGCCCGCAGTCGGACGCTCGGCGGCACCGGGCTGGGCTTGGCAATCGTCAAACACATCGCGCTTGCCCATCGCGGCACGGTGACTGTCGCCAGCGAGCCCGGGCAGGGCAGCACCTTCACCATCCGAATTCCCGCCAGATAATCCGGCTGATCTGCCAGTTGCCGGAAACGCTTGACCACATTCCGCATTTCGATCCCAGTCAGCCGGCTTTTGCCTGTATTACTCCGCGTGACCCCCTCAAAATCTAACCAACTTCTAACTTGGTTCTTATTCTGCCCTAACGCGTCCGCGCTGTAATCAGCGCCGTCAAAAGCACCAAAAGGCCGTGCCCCCGGCCAGAAACAAACCGGCGGGGATGAATCGAAGCCGGTAAACAGAAAGGAGCCGAGGCAATGCAGAAAATCAAGTTCAAAACCCGCAAGGCAACGAGCAACAAACAAGGAGGAGTCATGAAACGAAGTGTTATCGGATTATTGGCGGGCATCATCATCGTGGGAACGGCCTGGGCCCAAACGCCGACAACCCCGGTGCAAAAGCCCATAGCCGAGCCCGTATCCACACCCGCACCCGTGGCACTAACGATGCCGAAGACCTGGGCGGATTACCTTACCTTCAAGGGCGACGTTCGCCTGCGTGGTGAAACGATCAACGACGACTCGAAAAAAAATTCCCAGGGAGATAAATATACGCGCGACCGCGCCCGGATCCGGGCCCGGCTCAAAGCGGAAGCCAAGGTTAACGATCTGAAAGCCGGCCTCGGATTGTCCACCGGCGGCGCGGACCCCGTTTCCGGCAACCAGACGCTCGGCGACGGGTTCACCAAAAAGGAAATCCGCCTGGATCTGGCCTATATTGATTACGCCTTCCTGAATGACGATGCCTATGCTTTGTCGGCAGTCGGCGGCAAGTTCAGCAACCCGATGATCATGCTCCCTGACGATCTGATCTGGGATGGGGACCTGAACCCGGAAGGCCTGGCCGCGAAAGCCAAGTTCGGCAACGACTTCGTGACCCTCCTGCTCAATGGCGAAGGCCTGTTCATTCAGGAGCGCAACGCTCAGAAGAATGCCACCGGGCTGGCCGGTCAGGCAGCTTTGAAATTCCAATTCATGCCGGAAATCGCCTTGACTGTGGGCGGCGCCTATTATGCCTTCCAGAATTTCGAAGGCTATGACGTAATAGACTGGGAAAATAAAAACAATTCGTACGGCAACAGCACGATTAACGGCTCGGTCAGCGGGAGCACGACTAATAAAGCCTGGGCATGCGGGTTTACCCCCGTGATCGGCATCGCCCAGTTGGATTTATATCTGGGCTTGCCGCTGTCATTCTATGGCCAGTTGCTGACCAATCCGAAGGCGGATGCCAACAAGAACGGCTATATGGGCGGCGTATCGCTCGGCAAAGCCAAGAACCCGCGAACCTTCGAGGTTGGCTACAGCTATACCAAATTGGAGAAGGATGCTACGCTGGGTATGTTCACCGATTCCGACCGCTGGGGCGGCGGCACCGACGGCGAGGGCAGCAAATTCTACGGCAAATACCAGATTATGAAAAATCTGCAGGCTTGCGCCACCTTCTTCCTGGATCAGAAGAAGATCTCAGCCGCTAATGGCGGAACGGACTACAACCGGTTCCAATTGGACTTGCAGGCATCGTTCTAAACCAATCAGGAGGATAAAACCATGGCAACGTTCATCTTTCGCGAAGAGTTGGAGCAGGCAAGCCTCGAGTGGCGCCTCCGGAAACTGATGAAAATCCACCTCGTGGTGAATGTTGACGCATTGTCCTTCGAGTCAGGTCTTCCCGCAAACGAGGTCCGCTCGCTGCTGGAAGCCATGATGGCCCGCCACGAGGTTGAACGTTTGCGGCCTGTGGGTTACAATAAGGATGATATGGACTTCTTCCTGCTTTATCACCTGCCGCGCGCGGCCAACGGCGCGGCATGGCAGCGCGGGCGACTGTATTATAACTGGCGTCGCTGGATCGAAAACGCCAAACTCGCCGTCAAAGTGCCCGTCCTTAGACGACGACAGAGCGCATATGCATAAGCAGGAAAGCCAAAGGAGGTCTAACGAAAAACTAATGCGTCTCTAATATTCAACTAACGTCGGCCGGCATAATAGCAGGCATCAATCATAAGGAAAGGACAAGTCATGGAAAAAATCGTGAAAAAAATCGTGGCGTCAACTGCAGCGGTAATGCTCATGAGTATCGGCATGGCAACGGCGAAGGATGCCAACAAGATCGTGGTGGATGGCTCGACCACTGTCGGCCCGATTGCCAAGGCGTTTGCCGAGTATTATATGGGCAAACATCCGGAGGTCAACATCACGGTCAGCGAATCGGGAAGCGGCAATGGCGCCAAGAGCCTGATTAATGCGGCGTGCGATGTTGCCACCATGTCCCGGCCCATGAAAACTTCGGAAAAGACGGCGGCGCAGGCTGCGGGCATATTGCCGATCGAGCATATCGTCGCCATGGACGGTATCGCAATGGTCGTGCACCCCGGTAACTCAGTGGAAGGCCTGACGATAGAACAGATCCGAGCCATTTATACCGGCGAGACCAAGAACTGGAAAGAGTTGGGCGGACCGGATATGCCGATCGTGGTCATCAGCCGCGACACGAACAGCGGCACCTACGAGTGCTTCGAAACCCTGATTATGAACAAACAAAAAATGGCCGGCAAGACGGAGTACGTCGGCAGTAACGGCGCAATCCGCCAGCGCGTAATGAGTACGCAAGGCGCTATCGGATACGTGGGACTGGCTTTTCGGGAAGGCGTGAAGGCGCTGAAAGTGAACGGCATTGAAGTGAGCCCCGAGACCGTAGTCGCCAAAACTTATCCCGTTGCGCGTCCATTGTACATGTACACCAATGGCCGCCCGTCAAAGGACTCGCCGCTTTTCGATTTCATCAACTTATCCGACACGCCTGAAGGCAAGAAAATTATACAAGACACGGGGTTTGTCCCCTTGAATTAAAAGGCATTCGAGAGGTTGAGGCGAAACGGGCGGTCGGCGGGTGAAAGCAGCCCCGACCGCCTTTGCGCTCTTGAGCGCGGAAAACATGCCATGCCAGAAAGTCCCTGTGCCATGCAAACAGAAAACCGGCAAATGCCGTCATTGCGGCTCAGCCACCGGACACGCCTGCGGCAACGGATCGGCGCCGCGCTGGGCAACGGATTTCTTCTGGCGGTGACCTCGCTCTCGATGCTCGCCGTATTTTTCATTTTCTTTTATATTGCGAGGGATGCCCTGCCCTTTTTCAGGCTGCAGGGCATGCGCGAATTCTTCACCAGTACCCACTGGTATCCTTCCGCCGGGGAAGCGGAGTTCGGCGCGCTGGCCATGTTCGTGGGTAGCGGACTGGTTACCCTGGGAGCCACCTTGGTCGCGGTGCCGCTCGGCATTGCGGCCGCGGTCTGCCTGAGCGACGTCATCCCGTTTTCACTGCGCCAATTCGTCAAGCCGGTCATCGAAATGCTGGCGGCCATTCCTTCCGTGGCCTATGGATTTTTCGCCCTGGTCGTGTTTGCGCCGCTTTTGCAACAGCAAGGCGGTCATATCCTCGCGGTGGCCTCCTGGATTCTCGGCCTGCCGCTGGCCGTCCTGGGAATCGTTGTTTTCAGCGACGTGGCGACCGACCGGCTCCGGGATCGTACCCGAACCACGGTCCGGGTGATTATAATGGCATTATCCGGCGGCGGCGCATTGGCCGGTTTGGCGTGGATCGGCCACTCCTTGAGCGCATTGAAAATTGCCAGCGGTACCAACGCGTTAAATGTCTCGATTATTCTTGGGATCATGGCCTTGCCTACCGTGGTCAGCGTGTCCGAAGACGCTCTCCAGGCTGTGGGCCGCGAATTGCGCGAGGGCAGTTACGCCCTCGGCGCGACCCGCGCGGAGATGCTCGTGAAAACCGTTCTGCCGGCGGCCGCCGGCGGCATCCTGGCCGCCGTGATTTTGGGTGTCATGCGGGCAATCGGCGAAACCATGGTGGTCTGGATGGCGTCCGGCAACGCGGCGCGCATCCCGGCGCCGTGGTTCAACATGCTCGATCCCGTGCGCACCCTCACCGCCACGATCGCGGGCGATATGGGCGAAGCGGACCATGTGACCGGATCCGCGCGCTATCATGTGCTTTTTGCGATGGCGCTTTGTCTGTTGGTTTTTTCGTTTGTCTGCAATTTCATCAGTGAAGGCATTGTCCGGCGCGCACGGAAAAAGGCGGGGGGATAAGCCATGCGACTCGAAACGCGGAAACTTCTGGATCGCTCTTTCACGGGATCGGGCATCCTGGCCATCGTGCTCATGGCCGCCGCGCTGATCATCCTGCTTGCGCCGATGTTCACCCGCGGCTTCGGCGCAATCGTTTTTGACGCAACGATCGAACATCGGCGGCTTATGCTGGAGCGGTTCGACCGGGGCAATCGTCCTCAACTGGAAGCCGAAATCGAAGCCGCACGGAAGGCACGCGAGCCGGTATATCTAATGCTGGCCAACTTCGAACGACACCTTGAAAGTGCAAACGCGGTCGAACGCCGCCAGTACGAAAAGCCGTTTCGGGAATTTAAGAAAGCGGTGCAAACCTTGCTGGGCCCGATCCCCGGCGCGCCCCGTCCCATGCTGATGCGCGATCAGTACGGCCAGACGCGCTGGGACCGCGCCCAAGTTAAGCTTTCGCGTGCGCTCTATCGCGAGGAATGGGATTATTCCGATCCTACCCGCAGCGGCATCTTGCGCCTGAAACCCCGGATCGCGGATTTCGCCGGCACAAAGCTGGAACCCGTTTTTCCCTACATCGAAAAGAATCTCGACCGGATGCTGCTGCCCCGCAGGACGGTGTATTGGCAATTCCTGACGGATACGTCTTTCGACTCCCACTTTTTCGGCGGGATCTGGCCTGAAATTCTCGGCACGTTCTATCTGACAGTCGGGGCCATGCTCTTCGCCCTCCCCCTGGGGCTCATCGCCGCCATCTATCTGACCGAATATGCCCGCGAAAGCCGGTTCATTGAAATCCTGCGCACCTGCATCAGCACGCTGGCGGGCGTTCCCAGCATCGTGTTTGGCCTCTTTGGACTGGCTTTCTTCATCAACACGCTGAAGGTCTCAAGCTCCAAGAGCGTCCTGGCGGGGGCGATGACGCTTGCCCTCATGATCCTGCCGACCGTCATTCGGGCGGCGGAAGAAGCCATCCGGGCGGTGCCTGCCACCTACAAGGAGGCAGCGCTCAGCCTGGGCGCCGGGCGCTGGCATGCCGTCCGGAGCATCATCCTGCCCGCGGCTTTGCCGGGTATCCTGACCGGAACCGTCATCAGCATGGGGCGGGCCGCCGGGGAAACCGCGCCGATCATCTTCACGGCCGCCGTCAGCGTGGGCAAACCGCTGGCTTTGTGGCAGGTATTTACCCAGCCTACGCCGGCACTGTCCTGGAACATTTACAATCTGGCCACCGAACATGAGGCGGTGGACGAGATCCGTCACGTGCAATATGGACTGGTGCTGATCTTAGTCAGCTTGGTGTTGATCCTGAACCTGGCCGCGATATTCATGCGCGCGAGAATTTCGAAGCGATTGAGAGGATAATCATGGAGAGAAAAATGCTACGGGGACATGAGGTAATTATGAATCTATGGGGAATGCTGGCGGATGACGACGATCAATTTGTCGCCCCAAGGGAATCGTCGGCTGTCAAACCGGATAAGGCGCCCCTGTATACGTCGGCGCCGGATCAGCCCGCCGCCGAAAGGTCCCATGTGGAAGCCCTCGATTTTTCGGTCCTTTACCGGAAAAACCCGGCGGTAAAACATGTGACCATGGGAATTCCCGCCGGCAAGGTGACGGCGATTATCGGTCCCAGCGGCTGCGGCAAGAGCACCCTGTTGCGGGCCATCAACCGGATGAACGACTTGGTGCCCGGCTGTACAACGGAAGGCCGGCTTATCTTTGACGGCCAGGATATCTATAGCCCGGACGTGGATGTGGTCGCCCTGCGGCGCCGGGTGGGCATGGTCTTTCAGAAACCCAATCCGTTCCCGAAATCCGTTTTCGACAATGTTGCCTACGGCCCCCGCCTGCACAGTCAAACGAGCCGCAATCATCTCGCGGAAATCGCGGAGCGCAGCTTGATGGATGCCGCCTTGTGGGATGAAGTCAAGGACCGTTTGGACCAGAATGCCCTCGGCCTTTCCGGCGGCCAGCAGCAGCGGCTCTGCATTGCCCGCGCCCTGGCGGTGGACCCGGAAATTCTGCTCATGGACGAGCCGACTTCGGCGCTCGACCCGCGGGCGACCTCGCGCATCGAGGACCTGATTGCCGAGCTCCGCGGAAAATACACCATCATCATTGTGACCCATAACATGCAGCAGGCCGCGCGCGTTTCCGACTTCACCGCCTTCCTGTATGAGGGCGTCCTGATCGAATTCGGTCTCACAAAACAGATTTTTACCAAGCCAGGGGAAAAACAAACGGAAGACTACATCACCGGCCGTTTCGGCTGAACAGCCGTATGGCACGCAAAAAACGCGGAGGTTCGACATGCGAGTGCACTTGCAGCGGGAAATAGACAAGTTACATGTATTGGTGCTCGCGCTGAGCGCCGAGGTGGAAGACAATGTCCGCGCGGCGGTGCGCTCGGTCGAAAACCGCGATGCCGTGCTGGCTCACACCGTCATCCAGCGCGACCAGGCAACGGACACCATGGAAGTGGACATCGAGGAGGAGTGCCTGAAAATCCTGGCCTTGCATCAGCCCGTGGCGTCGGACCTGCGCATGATTATCGCCGTGCTCAAGATCAACCAGGACCTGGAACGGATCGGAGACTTGGCCGCGCATATCGCCGAACGGGCCTTGTTTCTCTGCAGTCAGCCGCCCATTGACATTCCGTTTCGATTGGGTTCCATGGCCGATAAAACCCAGCAAATGCTCAAGAATGTGCTCGACGCCTTTGTGAACCTGGACGAGGCTGGCGCCCGCAAGGTTTGCGCCGCGGATAGCGCGGTTAACGCCATTAAGTGGGAAGTCATCCGACAAGCCAGCGATGCGATCATGCAAACGCCCGGGCGCCTTGAAATTTTCCTTCAAATCATTAGCATTGCCCGGCACTTGGAACGAATCGCCGATCACGCCGTAAACATCGCCGAAGACCTCATTTACCTCATCGAGGGCACGATCGTGCGTCACCAGCCGATGACGAATGCCGGGGAAGGCATGAACAAAGAACCGGATTCCGTAATGGCCGGGCCCTCCACCCGCCTGGCGCCAACCGCAAATCAATGACGGTAAAACCGATATGGTTAAAAAACGCGCCAATGCTGGAAATAACTGGCAGGCCGGGATGAAAGCGCCGGTTCAGCCGCCGGACAATAATCCCCGTTATTTCGTCAATCGCGAATTATCCTGGCTGGAATTCAATAACCGGGTGTTGCATGAAGCCTGCGATCAACGCGTGCCCCTGCTGGAAAGGATAAAGTTTATCGGCATTTTTAATTCCAATCTCGATGAATTCTTTATGAAGCGGGTGGGCGGACTCAAACGCCAGGTTTCCGCCGGCGTGACACGCGTTTCGCTTGATGGCTTGACCCCGCAACAGCAGTTGAAATCAATCCGCGGAAAAATTATTCCGATGCTTCAGACACTTTCGACATGCTACACGCGAATTATCAAGCCCGAACTCGTGCAAAACCGGATTCATCTGATGGCATGGAAAGATTTGAAGGAGCATGAAAGGCGCCAAATGAGCGATTATTTCCGTTCCCATCTCTTTCCGGTGCTGACTCCGTTGGCCGTTGATCCCGGGCATCCTTTCCCGTTTATTTCCAACTTGTCAACCTCGCTGGGAGTCTCTTTACGTTATCCTGACAGCGATGAGGTAATATTTGCCCGCGTTAAGATTCCCGAAACCTTGCCGGGATGGATCCGTTTGAAGCAATCCGACTCCGGCGACCAATATATCTTCGCGAGTCTTCTCGATATAATCCGTCATAACCTTGACATTCTGTTCCCGGAAATGCGCATTCTTCATGTTGTCCCGTTTCGCGTGACGCGCAACGCCGATATCGAACGCGACGAGGAAGATGCGGACGACCTGCTTGAAATGATCGAACAGGAAATCCGGCAGCGCCGGTTCGAAAAGGTTGTGCGGCTCGAACACGGGCCGTGTTCCGATCCGGACATTATTCGCTTCCTGATGCAGGAACTTGAAGTGGCGGCTGATGACATGTATGAAATTACGTCCGATGTAAATTTTACACCGCCGGCCGTGATTGCCGCGCTGAATCTTCCCGCCCTGCATTATCCGCCCTGGACGCCCCTGCCGGCGCCGGATTTTAGCGATATTCAAGCGGATATGTTCAGCGTTGTGCGCGAACGCGACGTGCTCGTGCATCATCCCTACGACGATTTTAATACAAGCGTCGAAAGGTTTATCACCGAAGCCGCAGATGACAGGCGGGTCCTGGCGATAAAACTGATGCTTTACCGCATTGGCAGCGATAGTCCGTTTATCGGCACCCTTATTCGTGCCGCCGAGGCCGGGAAACAGGTGGTTTGTCTTGTGGAACTGAAGGCGCGTTTTGATGAACAACTGAATATCCAATGGGCGCAGTTGATGGAAAAAGCGGGTATTCACGTCGTATACGGCCTGATCGGCCTGAAGACTCATGCCAAAATCGTGCTGATCGTCAGAAACGAAACCGACGGCTTGCGGTGTTACGCTCACATTGGAACCGGTAATTATAATGTTCAGACCGCCAAACTGTATACTGACTTCGGATTATTTACCTCCCGGCGTGATATAACGCAGGATTTAATCGAACTTTTTAACTATGTGACGGGAAGATCGATTAAGAAAGAATACCTCAAACTGCTGGTGGCGCCGATCAACATGCGCGAATGTTTTGTCCAGATGATCGAACGGGAAATCGCTTTTGCAAGCGCCGGGAAACCGGCGCGGATCATTGCCAAGATGAACAGCCTTGAAGATGACATTATTTGCGCGGCCCTTTATCGCGCCTCCCAAGCCGGGGTGCAAATTGATTTGATCGTGCGTGGATTCTGTTGTCTCAAGCCCGGCATTGATGGATTAAGCAGCAATATCCGGGTGCTTTCGGTGATCGGACGTTTCCTGGAGCATTCGCGCATATTTTATTTTTCCAACGGGATGGAACCGCCCGTCGCTGGAAATTTCTTCATCGGCTCGGCCGATTGGATGTACCGCAACCTGACGGCGCGGGTAGAGGTGGTTGCGCCGGTTGAAAACCCGGCATTCAAGGCAAGACTATGGGAAACACTGCAAATCATGCTTAAAGACGAGCGCCAAGCCTGGGAAATGCAACCGGACGGCTCCTATGTTCAAAGGCAACCCTCGTCACCGGAATGCGCCGCCGGAACACATGATGCGCTTATGGCTCTCAGGAAACGGGGCCCATGAAACTAAATGCATAAATGAAAATTGCCGGGTCAGCCGCGGCCGATATCATAATTTCCGGTCATTCGCATCGGCCCATGGCAAAAATGTGTGGATGTGCATGGTTTATCAACACCGGCAGCGTCGGCCGTCCTGATGACGGTGACCCGCGCGCTTGTTACGCCATGCTTGAGACCGCCGGCCCGATAAAAGTCACCCATCACCGGGTTAGATATGACATAGACCGGGCGGCCGCGGCCATCAGGCGCAATCGGCTGCCGGAAGAATACGCCCAAATGATTACCGTGGGACGCGGTTTGGAGTATGTGACGAACGCACAACGGATTTCGCTATATGGAAATAGTTGTGCCTGAAAAAAGAACCGCTCGGCGGAAACTGCAGCGGCGCGCGGTTCTTGAACTGGCTCGAAGCTGCTTCTTTGATGAACCGCATGCCCGGCATGTTGCAAAATTGGCGCTCATGTTGTTCGACAGTCTGGTCGCGCTTCACAAATTTAAAAGAAAAGACCGTTTTTGGCTGGAATGCGCCGCCGTGCTTCATGATATTGGCTGGATCGGCGGAGGAAAAGGCCACCATAAGAAATCCCTGAACATCATCAGGGATTCCGTCAGCTTGCCTTTCAGTCACCGGAGGCGCCTGATGGTCGGCGTGATTGCGCGCTATCATCGCCGGGCGCTGCCCATGATTAAACATTATCATTATTCCGCGCTTGCCCCGCGCGACCGCGAGATGGTGCTTGGATTAGCGGCCATCCTGCGGGTAGCCGACGGACTTGATGCCGTGCATCGGCAGGCGATTATTAATGTGTCTTGTAAAACAACACCGGATGAGATTATTATTCACTATAAAACAAACAGGCCCGTGCCGGTGGAGTTAAAGGCCGCCGCCGTAAAAAGCGACCTGATGAAACGTGTTTTTAAACGCAAAATCTCTTTCCATCATTGGATCTGAAGCCCATGCCGAATATCAATAAAATTGTCGCTTTTATGGATATTGGAACCAATTCCATCCGCCTCATGGTGGTAAGATTCAATCCCAACCATTCCCATGTGATTCTAAATCAGCAGAAGGAGGTCGTCCGACTTGGGAAGCATGAATTTACAAGGCAGAGGCTTCAGCCAGACGCGATTCAACGCGCCGTAGTGGTTTGCAGCCGGTTTGCGGATATGGCGCGATCGTATGGCGCCGACAAAATCATTGCGGTTGCGACTTCCGCCACCCGGGAAGCCTTTAACCAAGATATATTTTTGCGCCAACTTCAAAAGAAGGCCGGCATCGACGCGCACGTTATATCCGGCAGGGAAGAAGCGCGTCTTATTTATCTGGGAGTGGCAAGCGCCATTGATCTTGGCGGAAAGCGGGCAATTTTCATTGATATCGGCGGCGGCAGCACGGAAGTCGCCGTAGGCACACAGTCCGCTTACCAGCATCTGGATTCGATTAAGCTGGGCGCCATCCGGCTTTCCGATAGATTTTTTCCCGATGATTACGATGAATCCATATCCGACAGCGCTTATCGGAAAATAAAAGACTATGTACGCAATACAACGATTCGAGCTCTTGAGCGGATTTCCCGTTATCGTATTGACGCGGCCTACGGCAGTTCCGGCACAATCATGAATCTCGGCGATATCGCCGTGCGAGAATCTTGCGGAAGAAGCCTTCAGCGCGGCGACAAATTGACGTTGCGGCAATTACGGAGCGTCATCAAGCGTCTGTGTGATTTGTCTCTTTCTGAAAGAAGAGAAGTTCCCGGACTTAATCCGGACCGGGCTGATGTTATTATTGGCGGAGCGGCTATTCTTGAGGTGTTGATGGAGGAAACAGGGCTGGACGAAATCATGATCAGCGATCGAAGCCTGCGTGACGGCTTGGTGTTGGATTTTATTGCGCGCCGGGGCAAAAGACATTTGCCCAAACCGCTGTCTACGCGCGAGAAGAGCGTCTTGCATCTCGGTCGTATTTGCGATTTTGACGAGGCGCACGCCTTGAAAGTCGTTGGATTTGCAGGCAAACTTTTTGACATTATAAAACGATTAAAACTTCATGACATGGGCGCCTGGGAAAGGGAACTTCTCGTTTATGCGGCCATGCTTCACGATGTCGGCATATTTCTTTCCTATAGCAATCATCATGCACACAGTTATTATTTGATCCGCAACGCCGACTTGATCGGGTTTGACCGGAATGAAACAGATATTATTGCCACCACAGCGTATTTTCACCGTAAAAAACTGCCGCGCCAAAAGCATCCGGAATTCTCTGCGTTATCGGACCGCGCGCAGTCAACGGTGCGCATATTATGTGTCATACTCCGGCTTGCCGAAAGTCTTGACCGCAGCCATCGCGGCTGTGTGTCAGGCATCGGCATGCGCTCCCTGGACAATAAACGTGTTTTGCTGACCGTCAAATCAAACCAAAAATGCCATCTGGAACTATGGGGCGCTGAAAATCACGCTGAGAGTTTTAATGCCGTATTCAATAAAATCCTGCTTGTGCGCTCTCATAGAGCTTTCAAATAATCGCATCAGTTGAAAGGTATTTCGCCCGTCGCCAGACGAAAAATGCGGATGACAATACACTGCGGGCACCTCGCCGCGCCGGAACGGCCGGCGGGGTGGCGGCCGCGATATTATAATCCGGAGGGAGGCCCACTATGCTGAAAAATAAAATCGTAAAAGTACGCTGGGTCAAACCGTATGCGACGGCGCATAACCACGTGGCCATCGGAACGGTTATCACCGAAACCGACAACTACCTGATCTTGCGATGCAAGACTTATCATTTCAGCAACCATGTCGGCGGCAAGAAGATGAAACTACACTCCGATAAATACGTTAGCGGCGTCAGGGAAGGAGCGATTGCCACGCGCATTGTCCCCTGGCATCGGATCGAAATCATTAACGAATTACCCCCGTCCACCAACTGGAATTGCGACGCCTTCGTGGACGAATCCGGCTTCTGCTGGCTGAACAACGAGCACAAGACGATGATCACGCGCGCTTCGGAAAGAAGCGAATGAAACCATCCCGGTTGCCGGACGCTGCGCAAAGGGTATTATCAAAAATACGATGCGACTATTTGCCGATCCGGGCACACTGCCATACGCCTGAACAAGGAGCTTGAATGAGCGCCGCAACTGTTAGCAATCCACCCATGGTAAACCGGTCTTGCATGTCGGCTGCTTCAGTACCCGGCCACGACGATCTTGCGCGGGTCTGCGGCATCCTGAATGTGCGCAAGGACGGCGACCGCATGGCCGAGGCGCTTCCATTCGGGGTTGGCGACGCGACGGCTGGCGCGGAGAACGAACTGCTGACGGTGGTAACCGGCTCGCATGACCAGGTTGACCTGGCCCGCACGGTGGCGGAGTCCAATTACTTCCAAAACCTCTCGCGGCGCGCCGCCGCCGGAGATGCGTCCAAAAGCCTGGTGCGGGACATCAAGGACTTTCTTGCGGACAACCGGGAGTCTGCGTGGGAGAATAGTTGGGTGTACTTCCCCGCAGACCTCATGACGCCTTACGCGCAAAAGGTGTTCGCGGGGGATCTTTATGCCGACAAACGGGACCGGGGAGGCGCCCGCCGATCGGATTCCGGCCGTTTCGAGGTTCGACGCAACGGCATCCGCTGTATTCGCATCCCCGTGAGCTACCTGCTCAAGCTTGCCCTGGCTGATGCGATCAGTTTTGGTCTGGAACAGCACCCGGCGATTCGGGACACAGGCGAGCGGTTGATGCGGCACTTTCTTAACGATAATACCTCGCCGGAAACATTCTCGTTCCATACCGTCGGTCCGGCCTCCGGCGGCAGTCTGGGCGGCGCGTTGGCCGAGGAGACGCTACGGCGTTTTCTGTTGGTACAATTCCTGACGATGTATGCCAATGAGAAGTTCGAACTGCGCTCGCGAGGACAGGAGACACTGGTCTGTCTGGCGCCGCACACCCCGCTGCGTCAAAAGCGGCTGAACGAGCTGGTGGCGGACTCGTTTTACCGTGATCTTTTCATGAGCCCGTGCCTGTCGGGATGGGACAATGGCGAAGCCAAGCATCAGTACATGATCATGTGTCATGAGGTATTGTCGCGCAGCCGGCTGAACACCATGGCGAAGCTGCGTGAGAGCGGTATTCTGGCCCTGGACCTTGTGACCCTGCCGACGGTATCCAACACGAGCTTGGCCAACAATGGCACGCACATCAGCCTGGGCAGCCGGCGCCTGACCGCCTTGATGGCCGCGGGGATCCCCGAATTCAAGGCGGAGGACGAGAAACGGATCGGTGATCTCGTCGTTAAGATCGTGGAACATTTCCTGCCGCTCTTTGTCGGAACCTATTCGGCGGCTCCCGGCCGATTCGATTTCCGCGACTTCCACCCCGAAGCGGTGCTGGGGTTTCTCCCCCACGAATTGGACTTCACCCACTTGCGTATGCTCTGGCGCCGATGGAAAGGGAAGGCCGACCTTAAGTGTTGCGGTGTCCCGATTACGCCCTTCGGCCCGCGCGGCTTGGATCGGTTTCTGGGAATGGTGCTTGGGCTCCGCGGCGACTGGGTGCCTGATCAGCGGTTGATTGACTATCTCGTCTCCCCCCTCAGCACGGATCGCAGTCCGGCCTTGGACGGGACGATCGGCAACGATGAGCGACTCAAGCTGGACCTGGCCGAGATGGGCGTGTTCGACCCGCGAATGTCATTTTACTCGCTGTATCGCCAGCGCCTGTTCTCGCGTATGGGATTCTGCGGTTTCGAGGGGCGCCACTACAGCCAGTTTGCGAGCATCACCCGGGATATGGCCGCTGCCACCGATTTACAGCGGCTGATCACCGCGCTGGCGTATCAGTATGTCCTGACCGGTTCCGTGACACATGCGGATATCCCCGATACGCCGGAAGTCGAGAGCGAGCGGCGGCAGATATTTTTTGGCGCGGCCATCGGCATTCCAACTTTTTTTGTCGACGCCCAAACGCCAAACCAATTCCTCCTGCGAATCCTGAATAAAACGGTCCGCACACGCGACAGTCATCGTTATCCGGGGCGGACGCGCGTTTACAATGCCGAATATCGCCGCGCTCTGGTGGCCGTTCTCGAGCAAGATGCCGCCGGCCTGATCGAAGCCCTGGGACTGACCGACACAATCCGTGACCTGAAGCGGCGAATCAATCCATCCGGCGAAGGTTCGGCGCTGAAATCAATCCTTGATGGAATTCTCGGCGAGGCAGGGGCCTCCGCGCCGCTGCGGGTTTCCGCCGCAACCTTTAATGCGGCGGCGGAGCGCTACTACCGGGGCGCTATGCTGAAGGGCACCATCGCCGAAGCGTTAAATTTGTTCACCCGCGATCTAAAGGAACTCGCGGCCAGCGCGCTCGCTGGAAAAAACGGGGATGGAACCGCTTTGCGGTCCGCGTTGAACGGAGAAGATCCGACCGCCTTCCTGGAAACGGTGCGCGGGAACGTGCTGGACGGCAAGGTGTCGCAGTCGGTGCTGATCAAACTCATCAATCTCATCCTGCTCGTCGTTCGCCGCCATTGTGAGCGCAATAAGGGTCAATCATGACGATGCATCACTATGTGGAGCAGCGGCGTTCGCGCGCTGTGCGCGAGACATTTTACGGCGATCCGATCGTCTCTTTTCTCTACTCGCGTGTCCGCGAAGAGGCCGGCTGGTTATTCCGGGCGTTAACATCGGCCCGGCTGACTGCGCTTCTGGGCGCGTTGCATTTCGACCTCCGCCCCGTAAATCCCGCCCGCATGCGCGCGCAGTTGGCGCGGACGTGCGGCATGGACCTTACGGAGTGCGCCGATCCTCTGGAAACCCTGGACACGGCCCGGAAGGTTTTCGAGCGCAAGATCCGCTATTGGGATTGCCGGTCCATGGAGCCGGATGTTGCGGCAATCGTCTCGCCCGCGGATGCGCGCCTCCTGGCGGGTTCGTTTCAGCGCAAGTCCGCGTTGTTTCTCAAGGACAAGCTGTTCCGCTACGAGGAAATGCTCGGTGAAGATAAGCCGGACTGGCAAGACGCGTTTCGTGGTGGCGACTACGCGGTGCTGCGTTTGACTCCCGACAAGTATCACTACAACCATGTTCCCGCAACCGGTGTCGTGCGGGATATTTATGAAATTGATGGTGTGTTCCAGTCGTGCCACCCCGCCGTTGTCGTTGCCCAGGCCGCGCCCCACTCGAAGAACCGGCGGACGGTAACCATCATTGACACCGACGTGGCAAACGGGACACAGGCCGGACTGGTGGCGATGATCGAGGTTGTCGCCTTGATGATCGGCGACATTGTCCAGTGCTACAGCGCAAAGCACTATGACAAGCCTTCGCCAATTCATATCGGGATGCGCCTGGAACGGGGATACCCCAAAAGTATTTTTCGCCCCGGCAGTTCCACGGTCGTGCTCATTTTCCAAAAGGGGCGTATTCGATTCCGCGACGATATCCTCGCGAATCTTCGGCGCTCCGACCTAAGCAGCCTTTACAGTGCGGCGTGGGGTAAATCGTTGATTGAATCGGACATACCGGTTCGGGCAACAATCGCCCGGGCCATGCCAGGAGGATGCCAATGCCCGTAATACTTGTGGTGACGTTATTGACGCTCTGTCTCGCAGTTCTGTTTGCATGGTCGTTTCGGGTTCTGCCCCGGGAGCGCTGGCAAATTCTGGCGGTGTTGCCCCGGCAGAGGGAACCGGACGGCACATGGCGTGGCACCAACCTGACCTGGTATGGCGCTCTGAATGCTTTGGCGACAGCCGTTGCGTTTGCAACGGTAATGTTCCTGACAGGATCGTCCGGTCTTCCGTTTGGCATGACGGCGTTAATTCTGCTCGCTGTTTTGGCCGTCTGCATTCCGGCTTCTAAAATCATGAATCGTATTGTGGAGGGCCATTGGCAGGGATTCACGGTTGGCGGAGCGTCGTTTATCGGGATATTAATCATTCCTTGGATTGTCCTGGTCCTTGCGCGCCTGATCTTGCCGGGCGATCATGCCGTGCCGTTGATGGTATTCGGGGCGCTTGGGCCGGCATACGCTATCGGCGAGGGGATCGGGCGTTTAGCATGTCTGAGCTTCGGTTGTTGCTACGGTCGGCGGCTGACTGACTGCTCGCCCCGGCTTCAAGCGCTTTTTACCCGCGGCGCAGCGGTCTTTCAGGGACGATTGAAAAAGGCCTCTTACGCCGGCAACCTGGAAGGCGAGCGTCTGGTTCCCGTTCAGGCGCTGACCGCCGTTGTGTCCAGCGTTGCCGGCCTGCTCGGCCTTGCTCTGTATTTGAGCGGCTGGCCCGGATTGGCCTATGTCGTTTCGCTGGTGATTACCCAACTCTGGCGGTTTTTTTCAGAGTTCCTGAGAGCCGACTATCGTGGGCCCGGGAAGATCACTGTCTACCAACGGATGGCTTTGATAGGCGCAATTTACACGATTATGGTCTGGATGTTTTGGCCCAATGTTGCGTCATTCCCAGCCCCGGATGTCATGCTCGGATTGGCGGCGCTCTGGACGCCAGGGGCAATCCTTCTCATTGAAACGGTCGGCTTGCTTGTTTTTCTGCGCATGGGTATAAGCACAGTCACGGCTTCCCGCATTGTCTTTGACATTAACGAATCTCGCTCGATGCCCCGGAGATAGGGCGGATCTGCGCACAGGCATTGCAAATGGATACGAACGAGGAGAGCAATGCCCCGTAGCAGGGGTTGTTGCCAGAAACGAATCAATCTTCTTCCCCGTTCAACTTTTCAAGATCAGCCGGAAGCAGTGTTTCCCTGAGAATTCGGCGATAAATTTTCACGGCTTCTTTCTCGGAAACTGATTCACCAGCCGGTCTCAGGGTAAAAACCAGGTCGTAGGGCGCGGTGATTTGGCGGCTGGCCGAGGTCCAGCCGGTGACGGTGAATGTTTTAAGGTTTGGATTGACCGTTGCGGTGAACGCCTCAATTTTTACATTGCTGGATTTACGGGTTCCCCTGTCCAGAACGTCAAGGGCCTTTTCAATCCGGCCGGCGTCCCCCTGCAAAAAAAACTTTACCGTCCCATTGGTCAGATTCTGGGCAGTGCCCGCAAGATTGTATTGAATGGCCTGCTTGAAAAGCAGCGCCCTGAAGCCCACTTTCTGAACATTGCCGCTGACAATGCCGGAAACAGCCCGCACGGACTCTTCGGCTGAAAACGCCGGCAAAAAATAAAGTCCACAAAAAAGAACCAGGATCAGCCGCCGGAATAATTGATTGCTGCTCATAGTTATTTTATCCGGCTCTCGTTGGCGCGGATTGGAACTTCTTGCAGGTGGTGGATATATCGTATGTTTTCTATGGGATGCTAATGAATAATGTTTTCATCATATTATGTTTAAAACTTCCGTTATATTCTGTAGTGGCAAAACGTCAACGGATTCATGCGCCGCGTAACGGCGATCGCCAGGATAGACAATCCAAGCCCGCCTGAGTTTCAGATCCTTAATGGCAATATGCAATGACTTGGTCATGACCGGCGCATCGGCGCATTTGAATTCAAATCCATAGCGTTTTCCATGCCGGATGATCAGCATATCCAGTTCAGCGCCACGATGGGTGCCCCAGAAAAAAGCCTTGTCTTCCCCGAGCAAAACAAGTGTCTGCTGGAGCGCAAACCCTTCCCAGGACGCTCCATATTTGGGATGGGCGCGAATATCGCGCAAAGTTTCCAATTCCAGCAAGGCATGCAGCAAACCACTGTCGCGCACGTACACCTTGGGCGATTTGATCTGCCGTTTGCCTACATTCTCATACCAGGGCGGCAGCACGCGCGTTACATAGGCGCCGGTCATGATATCCAGATAATGACGAGCCGTCTTTTCGTCAGTTCCCAACGACTTGGCCAACTCGGAAGCATTCCAAATCTGGCCATGATAATGCGCCAACATCATCCAAAATCGCCGTAACGTTTCAGATGGAACGCGAATACCCAACTGCGGAATATCCCTTTCCAGAAAGGTGGCTATGAAGGCCTGCCGCCAACGCCATGATTCCGCATCCGACTTTGCCAGGAAGGAGCGGGGAAACCCGCCGCGCACCCAAAGCCGGTCAATAGCCTTATTGTCAATCTCATCAACTGCAAAACCGGGCACTTGGACAAACAACACCCTGCCTGCCAATGATTCGGATATTCCCTTAACCAATACCGGCGATGCGCTTCCCAATAAAAGAAACCGCGCCGGCAAAGGACGCCGGTCTACGAGGGGACGCAACACGCTAAACAAATGCGGCATCCGCTGGATTTCATCAATAACAACCAATCCCCGAAGAGAATTGAAAACAATTTCCGGTTCCGAAAGCGATAGACGATCAGCTGCTTTTTCGAGATCAAAGACGTGGGTATTCGGCCGCCGATCGGCCAATATACGGGACAACGTTGTTTTCCCTGTTTGTCGCGCGCCTAAAAGCGCCGTTACCGGAGCTTCACGGAGCGAACGCGTTGTTTCCGCCAGTAAACGTGTTCTTTTAATAAAAAGACTTTGTTGCATTTCCGGATAGTACTTCCTAATATTCCCAAACACAAGTAAAATCTTCGCCGAGCAGAAAACGGAGGCGTGATGCCGGGAAGCGCGGCCGCGGCGATGTTGTATCTGCTGGGCGCCGTGGCGCCGGCCTATGCGCTGGGCAAAGGGATTGGAAGGCTGGCCTGTATCAGTTTCGGCTACTGCTATGGCCGCCCGGCGCCATCCTTTTTATAGAGTTTGCAGCGGTTTTCGTCTTCTTCCGCATGGGCCTCAGCACGGTCACGACCTCCCGCGTGGTCATGGGGCTCAGGCAAGACCGGGTGATACCCGCGCCGCCCGCGCGCAAAGACGGCAGCCCGCCTTAAACGTACGACTGGCGCGGAACAAAGATCGTCCTTGAAGAACGGCGCAAAACGACGGGTGAATTCACGGATTTTTCATCTGGACCGTCCATTTTAAAAATTGACGGCGTTCCGGCTCGGCAGCTTTTTGCCACGCCTCCTGGAGCTGATGAAGGGCGCTTGACGTTTCGACGGATGGATTTGTCCGTAATACGATCCATTGCATGAATTCACCGCGGTCGGATTCGTCGGCTTGCCGCCAGCTTTGCTGGAGTTGAACAAGAGCCCCGGAAATAGCGGCGTCTCGGGAGGGAATATTCGTCGAAGATACCACAGGGGCTTTGTCCGGACGAATGACGGGGACAGCCTCTTTTGGCAGGACTGGTGATTGTCCGGGTTGCGCTGATCCTTTCCAGGAACGGATCAGCGCCGTGTTGGTGGTAATGTCAACAATGCTCACGTTGGGACGAAAGTCGGTCTTGCCCAACCGAATATCGCCGGCGTGGGCGTCATAATTCATGACATAATGATGACCGGGAAGCCCGTTCATGGTCACAAAAACCGGCAAAGAACGCACTATTTCCACTTGTTCGGGAATATCCGTGAAACCCGAATATCGCACGACGATCTTATGAACGCCGGGCGCCAGTTCATAGCGATAACGCGTCGTGGTCGGAATCAGGTCCCGATCAACCGGTCGGTCGTCAATCGTCAGGGGCTCCAACATGACGGGAATCCATACCGACACGATGCGATCCGGCGCAACGCCGGCGTCGGCGATCCGGTGGATCGAAGTGGAGGCGCATCCGCCGGTAAACATTATCAGCGCTGCGAGCCATAGAAACGATTTCAATATGTTCATGATTTTCTCTCAATAAATAGTTTTAAACATTCGCAAGGTCCGGCATTTGTTGTCGCGGTTGCACCTCGCCTCGTCACTATTAATTTCGCAACTATTGTACCACGCGGACCGCATCTGACAAGCCGGGCTTTTCACAACCGCCTCCGCTGAATGCCGCCCCATATTCAACCCCGCGCCGTGGGACGACCCGATGATTACACGGGAGAAATAGAACCGGCCACGGCCTCCGGGTCACACGGGAGAATGCCTGCAAAGCTTACGGTTTTTTAACAACTTTCTAATACCCTGTTAATAAACTGGCGCGATACTTTACGCAAACAATGTTTTTGTCTTCTGCCTCAATCAAAGCGCGCAAAATTACCGGCGAGATAACAGGCGTAAATTGACGTCGGATATAACCGCACACAAAGGAGAGGTCACCATGGTGAGAACAAAGCAACAAAAGCAGGTCAAAAATGCAACAACGGAAACACCGATCCATCCAGCCAAGGACGTTCAGAAGCAGGTCAAATTCAGATACCGAACGGATCCCGGGGCAAATGTTTACATTGTGGGATCGTTCAACGACTGGAATCCATTGCAGACAAGGCTTCGCGACGAAAGCGGCGATGGCCGTTATCGTGTATCTCTGGCCCTGGCGCCCGGCAGGTATGAATATAAGTTTGTCGTGAACGGGCAATGGCGCATTGATCCGAAGTGTCCGGACCCGATTGTGAACCGGTATAACACGCTTAACGGCGTGGTTACCGTGAACTGATATGAGGTAAAACATAAGCCTTCGGATGATCAGACCTTAAGTGGCTGTTGAAAAAGTCGTTCCGCCAGGGAGGGTCATCCCGAGCGTAGTCGAGGGATCTAAAAATGGCTCAAATCTGCGATTTGGAGATTCTTTCCGCCGGAGGCAGACCCGCCTCTGGAGGGCGTTTCGCTCCGAATGACCGGAGAAGAAGTTTTTCCACAGTCTCTTGAGACTGGATTGACGAATGCGACACAAGGTCTGGCAATGAAATATAAACATGCGCTGGCCCTCAACCCTTATCTAAGGGATTCCACCGCTACGATGGGGATATTTCCTCCAACGGGGCTGGAATATATCGCGGCCAGCATGAAAGATCTTGTCGATCGAATAACCCTGCTGGATCTGCGATACGAGCAGGAGTATCAGGACGTCGACATCTTATCCGATTTTATTAAAAAAGAAATAGACCTTATCTGTATAAGCATTACCTGGAATTCACGGTTTGATGCGGTTTGCAATCTTATCCGCAAATTACCTGATGGCGTGACCACGGTGGTTGGAGGCAACAAGGCGACACTGGATGTCGAATCCCTTTTCGATAAATGCCCGAATATCGATGTCGTTGTGAGAGGCGAAGGAGAAGAGACAATCAGGGATTTTATTCGTGGTATGTCTTTGAAAGATATTTTGGGGATATCGTATCGCGAGAACGGGACAGTGATTCATAACAAGATCCGACCCTCCCCGGATATCTTTCCGGCCGCTTTCCCGGACAGATCCCTTAGGAGACATCCGTATCATGCAATGCTCGGCGGAGTTCGGATAACCAACTTAACCTTTGATACGGTGCTTAGCTCCAAGGGGTGTCCCTATCGCTGCAAGTTTTGCACATTCAACCTGAACCCGCTTGGACAGAAAATGAAATATACGGAACGGCCGCTGGAATCGGTTATGGAAGAAATCAAAAGCATTACGGCGGACGTCATTATGTTCAGCGACGACAATTTCTTTACGAATCCCGAAAGAAGCAAAATGCTCTGTGACCTGATCATAGAAAACGGAATCAGGAAAATCTTCATTGTCCAGACCCGGATCGAAATCGCCAGGGATGAAGACCTGCTGAGAAAGGCGGAAAAGGCGGGCTTCAAGATTTTCCTCGTCGGCATTGAATCGCCCCATGATAAGATATTAAAGCAATTCGACAAGGGGTTTACGCAACGGCAGGTAAGGGAGGCGTTCCGCGTATTAAACAAATATAAGTTCTTTATCCATGGTTATTTTATTTACGGTAATATCGGCGAGACGGAAGAAGAGATGGTATACATCGCTCAGTTTGCGAAAGAGTTAAAACTCGATTCCATAAGTTTTCAGAAACTCAGGGTAGATAAGTTTTCCCCATTGAAAAAAGTGATCGAAAACACCCCCGGTTATCATTACACATCTACCCATGGCTCCGTCTATTCGGAGCGGCATAGCCTCAAGGACTTAAAACGGATACGAACCCGGATAAAATTCAAATTCTACACCGTTGGGCAGCTCGTGAAGATCGTCCGCAAAGCCTGCCGGATACAATTACTGACAAAACCCGAATTATTCCACATAATCGTCAGGCTCCCAAACACCTTGTGTAAAGTGCTAATAAAAGAGCTTAAGAAAAAAGCATTACCAGGTTAAACCATCCTGTATTTGGACTGATTTTAATCGGCATAATGCCTTATCAGTTAACGTCGCATAAGCCAAAGATTTATTCCAGCAATCCGTCCCGCGCCAACACATCGCGGCGGCAATACACTTCGATTTCCCGCAAGGTCCACCAAAGGCAACGGCTGGGTTCCGCGATTTCGACCCGCAGGGCATTGCTCATAACCGGAGGATCGAATCCGACACTTTGCGTCCATGTCCCATACACAGGATGTCGGTTTCCGATTTCAAAAGGATCGGGCGCGCCGCGAATGCCTTCGCCAACCAGGCCCCACCCCCCACCCCCCCCGTCCCTCGCCCGGATATTCATCCTGATCGCACAATCGAAACTGTGGCGGTTGTTGCGATCATAGACAAACACAAGCCGGCTAACCAGAGCAGCATTTGTCCACGCCACTTGAACCCACATGCCTTGCTCCTGACAACGCTTTGTGGTCCAAGATCCCCGCCGGATGCCATCTGCCAGAAACTGTGTGTCCCGGGCGTTGTGACTCGCTGATGCAATCAGGGTGCAAACCGGCAAGTGCGCTTCCCGGTCCAGCACTGCTGGACAGGAAAAATCGTAATAGACGGAAAACGCGCTCTGTACGCTTTTCCGGGCCGTCATTCCCATCGCTTTCAATTGCCACTCGAACAGCGCCGGGGTTAAACCGCGCGTATGCCGAGCCGAAAGCACGTAAGCCACTTTGCGCGAGGCGTCAACCTCGTCCTTATAGGGAAGCGGCCACCCCATAAAACGTTCGTTGAAAGGCTGACAACATAAAATCGTTTCATGGCTTAAATAATTGATGCGGTATGCCTGCCAATGCGCCGACACGCAATGCCGAATGCCTTCTTGGTTCAAAAATTCGATGACCGGACCCAAATCAGGGGCGCCCACCTTGTCCGCGGCGTAATCCGGCGCCTTCCACCGCGCGACCAACATAATGATCGTCGCGACGTTAAAAACGGCCAAGAGCACAATGCCGCCGCCAACTATCCGGCGAGGCCATCCTCGAACGTGCGCATGCAATTCCGCCGCCAGAAAAGGGAAACTCCAAGCGACAGGAAGCAAATAGCGATAATCCGAGGGCCCGGCCCGCTTGCTCAGGCTGAAAAGAATCAACCCCAACCAAGCCATACCCATAAATGCATCGATGCCGGATAGTCCAGGCCAGCGCCTGGTCCGCCGGTACTGGCCGCCGATTTCGAAAATACGGATCGTCGTGCACGCAATGAGTATAACAATAAAAACGAATACGATAGACCACCGCCACTTGGTCATAAAATCCAAAACCACCGGACTATCCGCATAGACCGGGGGCGCAACCCCCAGAACACCGGGTAGAACACAGCCCAAGGGCAAATGCACCAGCCGGGCAATGGCAGTGGTCATCGGCAGGAACCCGGCCACGGCCGCATGCGCACCGGGATATAAGCTGAGCGCCGCAAAAAACGGCACGAGGCCAAGGAACGCACCCATGGCAATCAAGGCGGCATTGACAAGACTCGTCCGCCATTTCGAACGCAAACACAGAACCATGAATGCCGGCACCAGAAGGGCCGCACTCAGCATGGTTTCGGAAAAGGCCAAGCCTCCCAGCACCCCCGCTGCACACTTGATGGCCAAAGCGCCCGGAGAAACGTCCTCAGCGGTCTTCAAAGCAACCAGAATGACAAGCCAACAGAGCATTGCCGGAAGATTGTAGTGTGGAATAGCACAACCAAATTGGGTCATGAGAACATATGCCGATGGAAACAAGAGCAACAACACAGCGAGATTTTCGCGATCCACCGGCCAAAGGGATCGGAAAATGCGCAGGAGAATAAAGAGCGAAAAGAAACCCGTCGCAAATGCCAGGCAGCGCGCGCCCAGGACGCTGTCAAGCGCAAAACGCGCCCACAGAGATGTCGCATACGCTTCCGCCGGGAATTCATATGGCTGCGCCATGACCAGCAAGGGCCATGCGCCTTTCAGAACGCGCTGAGCCTGCAACACGGTGATCGCTTCGTCCGCCGTGATCGGAATGTATTTCAGGCCGACTGACGCAACATACATCCGCAGCGCTATTGCCGCCAACGCAACGAGCAGGAGCAGCCCGGTGCGCCAGCCGACAAATGAAAGGCCGCTTTTCTGACGCCTCCCCATTCCTTTTGGCATCCAGGAATGGGCGCCTTGCATCATCGAGACCACACCCATCACCTTGCCACCTCCGGTTCTGGAACAGAACCGTCAATAATTCGCCAGGTTACTCGACCGCCACCACACTGTTAACGGTCCCGAAGGCGTTGGGCATAGAACACCGGTTTTCCGGATCCGCAATCCAGTTTCCATTGATTACAAATTTGTACTCATATTCGCCTTCGGGCAGCATCAGAATTAAAGTATGCTTCCCCGTCCCGTCGAGATCTTTCATCGGATGCCTTTTGGGATCCCAGTTGTTGAACGTGCCGGCAAGAAAGACTTCGCTTTGCGGCGCAACTGCCACTTGGAATGAGATCCGCCGGGATAAAGGCGGCAATTCAGCGAGAGGCACCTTGCGTTTCGAGTCGGCATCAAAGGCGAACACTTTGCGTTTGGACAAAAACAACTGGTTAACGCCTCGAGTGTTTTTTTTCATGGTTGGTTCCTTTCATAATAAAAAACGATCAAACGAGAAGTTCGCACCTCGAGCACGGGGCCAGGGTCACTTGAACCGGCGGCCGCTCATGGATCGCGCTCCGCATAAAGGGTTGCTGCTGAAAAAGACAATCCAGCGCCTGCAGGGCATCGGCGGCATCCGGACCTTCGGCAATGACCGTAAGCACATCGCCTACCCGCGCGCCAAGGACCATCAGCGACAGAACGCTCTTACCGTTCGCCGAACCCTCCCCACACTGGACCATGATCTCCGCCTGAAACGGTTTAACCGCCTTCACGAACAACGCGGCGGGCCGGGCATGCAGGCCATGGGAATCCTCTATCTTAAGCATGCGCGTCATTCGCGGAACACATAATTCCATAGTAGTGTTTGTCATCGCCCTGCTTTTTTGTATCGTTGACCGGCGGTCGGCGAACCCGATCAAACCGGAATCGGAAACAAAGCCGCCTTTTTTGATGAACAGTATGGCGGCGGTCGGTTAGGAAATCACGAGAATGTTGTGAAAAAACGGTGAATGTTGCATGGTCGGCAGGCTAACACAATTCTAACATTTAATTCATATCCGCCAAACAGAGTTTTGTTATACTATTTTAGTCTATTGGGCTCGTTCGACAACTTGCCGCCTGGCTTTTTAATGATTGTCATTCCCATGAAAATGGGAATCCAGATTCAGAAAATTTAGGACTGGATTCCCGCTTGCGCGGGAATGACAGGATAAAAGATCACCGAAATCGTAATTTGTTCATTAATTATTAAACCTTCCCGTACGTAGCGAAGTTTCAAAGGAGGCGAACTGCATTATGAAATTTTCGACGCTGAGCCTGTTGTTGGGATTCTGTCTTGCATTGATCGTATGCGGATGCGGGCACCAAGCCGGCACGTCGCTCACCGTGGCCGGGTCCACGGCGTTCCAGCCCTTTGCGGAAAAGCTGGCCGAGCAATTTATGGCCAAACGCCCGGACATCAACATCACGGTGCAGGGCGGCGGGTCCGCGCTGGGCATCCAATCGGCGCGCTCGGGGGCCGCCCAGATTGGCATGGCGGATCTCGTGGAACTGCCGCCCGAGGCCAGGGAACTCCTGGGCACCACCGTGGCCCGGGATGGCATCGCCATCATCGTGAATCCGGCGAACACCTTGACCAACCTCAGCCTGGAACAGATCCGCGGGATATTCCAAGGCACCATCAAAAACTGGCAGGAAGTTGGCGGTGCCGACCAGCCTGTCCGGGTGGTATCGCGCGAAGCCGGATCCGGAACGCGATCCTCCTTTGAAACAATCATCGGCAGTATCACCCTGGCCAATTCAGCCATCATCCAGGACTCGAACGGAACCATTCGCGAAACGGTGGCCAATGACCGGGATGCAATCGGCTATCTGTCGCACGGCCTGCTCAACGCAAAGGTTAAATCCCTCCAGGCGGATGGCGTGGAGTGCACTGAAAAGGAAATAGTCGCGGGACGGTACAAACTGGTCCGACCGGTGTTCCTGCTGATCCAGCCCCCTCCGGCCGGGGCCGCGAAAGATTTCATTGACTATATTCTTTCCGGCGAAGGACAGGAAACCATCCGGCAAAACGGATTGCTTCCGGCTAAATAACTGGAATCAACCGCAAAACTCGGGTTTTGCCGGAATTCAGGATTCAGGAGACAGAATTCAGAATAAATACGAATTCTTGACAACAATTATGATGGCGAGTTCAACAATTCTGAATCCTGACTTCTGAATTCCGTATTCCTGTGATTCAACCACACCCATGCACCAATTTGGCGACAGATTAGTCAAGTGGACACTCATGGCGCTGGCCTTCACGGCGCTCACCAGCCTGCTCCTGATCGCGATTTTTATCTTCAAGGAGGGCGTCCCGTTCATCGCCCGGGTGGGCTTCAAGGATTTCCTGCTATCATCCGACTGGCAACCGCAGGCGGACCGTTTCGGAATTTTTCCCATGATTGTCGCCTCGCTGTTGGTGACTTTCGGGGCCATGCTCGTGGGCGCGCCGCTGGGGATCGCCTGCGCCGTGTTCCTGAATGAATTTGTTTCCAAGCCGGTAACACGGATCATCAAGCCGACCATTGAACTGCTCGCGGGCATTCCCTCCGTCGTGTATGGATTCATCGGGGTGGTGGTGGTGGCGCCCTTGATCCGCTCCCAGTTCGGCGGCCCGGGCCTGTCCATGCTCTGCGCTGCCCTCATCCTCGGTGTCATGGTCCTGCCCACCATCATCAGCATTTCCACCGATGTCCTCGCCAGTGTGCCGAATGCCTACCGTGAAGGCGCGCTCGCGCTGGGCGCAACCCGCTGGCAAAGCGTGCACATGGTGATCCTTAAGGCCGGGCGGTCAGGCATCGTGGCCGCCGTGATTCTGGGCATGGGACGCGCCATCGGGGAAACCATGGCCGTGATCATGGTGGCGGGCAACACGGTGCAGATACCCCGCTCAGCGCTCGATTCCGTCTGCACGCTCACGGCCAAGATTGCCATGGAAATGGGGTCCGCGACCGGGATGCATCGCCAGGCGCTGTTTGCCATCGGTGTCGTTCTCTTTCTCATGATCATGATGTTTAATGCCCTGGCCATGACGGCCATCAAGAAAAGGTTCGCCGGCAAATGAGAATTCCCCCAAAAAATACGCAGGCATTGGCCGTGATGCTTTTGGGCGGAGCCACCGGCCTGACGCTGGCCATTCTCATCTTTGTCATCGTGTTTATCCTGGGCAAAGGCCTGCCGGTGATCAGTTTGGGCTTCCTTTTCGACAACCCCCGGGAGATGGGCAAAGCCGGCGGTATCTTTCCCACGCTGGTGGGCACGCTCATCCTCCCGCTCGTGGCCATCGTCATCGCCCTGCCGGCCGGTGTCGGCACGGCCGTCTATCTCAGCGAATATACCAGGGAGAATCCAGCCACCCGCATTATCCGTTTCGGCACCGATTGTCTGGCCGCAATCCCATCTATCATCTTCGGGCTCTTCGGGTTTATTTTCTTTGTCACCACCTTGAAAATGGGCTGGTGTATTCTGTCCGGCGCGCTGACCCTGGCGATCATGGTCCTGCCCACCATTATCCGCACGGCGGAAGAGGCGATCAAAGCCGTGCCGGCCAGCTATCGCGAAGTCAGCTGTTCCCTCGGCGCGACGCGCTGGGAAACGGTCCTGAAAGTAGTCCTGCCGAATGCCCTGCCCGGGATCGTGACCGGCGTTATGCTGAGCATCGGCCGTTGCATCGGCGAAACGGCCGCCGTGATTTTCACGGCGGGCGCTTCACTGCGCCTGCCGCATTCGGTGTTCGATTCCACCCGGACCATGGCCGTCCACTTTTATATCCTGGCACGGGAAGGCATTTCCAACGAAAACGCCTATGGCACCGCCGCCGTGCTGATCATTTCGGTTCTACTGGTAAACTCGCTTTCCTACTGGATGATGAACCGCTTCATTGCGCAAAGGACCAAATGACGGATGCCGTTAAAATAGCTATTCGGAACTTCAGTGTCTTCTATGGGGACATCCAGGCCCTGCGCGGCACGACACTGGACGTGCCGGCGCATCAAATTCTCGGCATTATCGGTCCCGCCGGTTCCGGCAAAACCGCGCTGTTGCGCGCCATGAACCGCCTGAATGATTTGAACCCGAACTGCCGCGTGGAGGGTCAGATCCTGCTGGATGGCGTTGACATCTATCAGCCGGACTTCGACGTGGTCCGCCTGCGCAAACGCATAGGCATGGTTTTTGCCCTGCCGGTGCCACTGCCCATGAGCCTGTTTGACAACATTGTCTACGGACCGCGCTTATCCGGCATCCGGGCGCGCCGGCGCTTGAACGAACTGGTCGAACACAGCCTCCAGGCCGCGTTCCTGTGGGACGAAGTCAAGGACCGTTTGCACACATCCGCAATGCGCCTTTCGGGCGGCCAGCAACAGCGCCTCTGCCTGGCGCGCGTGCTGGCTATGGAGCCCGAAGTGATCCTGCTGGATGAACCCTGTTCCGGACTGGACCCGATCTCAACTTCCCGGATTGAAGAAGCCCTGATCGCGTTGAAAAACAAATACACCATTGTCCTGGTCACCAACAACACCAAGCAGTCTGCGCGCGTGGCCGACACCACCGCCTTCCTGCTCCAGGGTGAATTGGTCGAGGTCGGGCCGACCGGCCTGATCTTCACCGCGCCCAATGATCAGAGAACCAATGATTACGTGAGCGGAAGGTTTGGCTGAAGATGAAAATCGCCATACAGATTTCAAGCCTGGACCTGTTCTACGGCGCGTTCCACGCGCTCAAGAACGTGAACCTGGCCATCGAACAGCGCAAAATTACGGCCCTGATCGGCCCGTCGGGGTGTGGCAAGTCAACGCTCCTGAGAGCACTGAACCGCATGAATGACCTGATCCCGGGCTGTCGGACAACCGGCGCGGTTCTCCTGGAAGGCAATGACATTTACGCCCCGGTCAGCGACGTCTGCGAACTGCGCAAGAAGGTCGGCATGGTTTTCCAGCGCCCGAATCCGTTTCCATTATCCATCCGTGACAACGTGACGTTCGGCTTGCGCGTCGCCGGCCGGAAAAATAACGCGAGCCTGGATGACATTGTCGAGGAAAGTCTCCGGAATGCGTGGTTATGGGAACAGGTCAAGGACAAGCTGGAGATTTCGGCCCTGGACCTGCCGCTGGATCAACAGCAGAGACTCTGCGTTGCCCGGGTCCTGGCAGTGGAACCGGACGTGATCCTGATGGACGAGCCCTGCTCCGCCCTGGATCCGATTTCCACGGCCAAGATCGAGGAACTGATGCTGGAGTTGCGCCGCCGCTACACGATTGCCATCGTTACCCACAATATGCAACAGGCCTCCCGCATCTCCGACTACTCCGCTTACATGTTGCTCGGCGAAATGATCGAGTTCGGGGCCACCACCCAGATATTCGAGAACCCGAAGGATAAACGCACGGAGGACTATATCACGGGCCGGTACGGGTGATGTGCAATATTTCCGATTTGTGATTTTTGATTTATGATTGAAAAACATTAGCATCCCATAGGATGCTTTGGCTGAGGGCTGTGGGCTATTGACTGTGGGAAAACCCCAATAAAACCGAGGGCTATGAAGGACCATTATCAAAACCGCAGTTCCGGTTTTTCCCATCTGTGTTTATTCTGTTCCGAC
>JBDRJR010000113.1:0-7185 GCA_043814705.1 Verrucomicrobiota bacterium
ATATCCAACTCAACAGAAATCTGATTCCCTTTTCATTTTTTGGCACTACATTTTGATCTCGCAAATCCCGCTCCCACAAAATCATTGGCGAAATCATGTTCTTTGGATATATTCACCCTCGCAACTGTAGAAGACGGGTTAGTCACAAAAAGCGTGATAGCTTGGCGAATTTAATCTAAAAAGCCTTGTCGAACCTTTTTTCAATGTCATATCTGTGCGTGCGGCCGTCACAACAGATGATAGGCTCTATTTAAAAAAGGTTAGGTTTTTTAAGCTAAACTATTGATAGAAAGCACATAATTCAAAACATGAGTATTCGCTCTTCTCCGGTCTGGCATCAGTCGTCTGGCGTCTGGCGTCCATCTTCATTCCTGGCCCGCGCGCGTCAGATGAATCCGCAACTGAAACTGTTCCTGGTAGGAGTTGCGCTCTTGAGCATCACCGGCGGCATTGGCGAAAGCACGTTCAATAATTTCTTGAGCGACACCTTTGACCTGAATGCCGCCGCCCGCGGCTTGCTGGAGTTTCCCCGGGAACTGCCGGGGCTCCTGACGGCCCTTTTTGCCGGGGCGCTTTTTTTTCTCAGCGAAACGCGCATTGCCGCGTTTTCCGCGCTGTGCATCGGGGTGGGCATGCTGGGTATTGCAATCTGGGGCGCTTCCTGGACGGTCATGCTGGTCTTCATGTTTGTCTGGAACGCGGGCATGCACATGATGATGCCGGTGCGCTCGTCCATCGGCATGGAATTAGCTCACGCCGAACACAAGGGACGGCGCCTGGGTCAGATCCAGGGGTTTGGAATTGCCGCCAGCATTGTGGGCTGTGCCCTGGTGTGGATCCTGATGAAGTACATCGGCGCCGGGTACCGGACCATGTTTATCATCGGCGGACTCGTGGCCTTGCTCGCCGCTTTTATTCTGTTCACCATGTGGATGCCGAATGCCCATCTGCAACGTCCGAAATTCGTGTTCCGGCGTCAGTATTGGCTATACTACACGCTGGCCTTTTTGTTCGGCGCGCGCAAACAGATTTTCATTACCTTCGGCCCCTGGGTGCTGATTAAAATTTTTCACCAGCCGGCTTATATTTTTGCCCAGCTCTGGATGGTGGCCGGCGCGCTGGGTATTTTTTTCCAGCCCGCGTTGGGCCGGGCCATTGACCGGTTTGGCGAACGCTGGGTTTTGGTGGTGGATTCCGGGATGGTTTTCCTGGTGTGTATCGGTTACGGCTACGCGCACCTGGTTGGCAGTCACGCGCTGGCGCTGGGCGTGCTCTATACATGTTTTGTGGGCGATCTCCTGCTCTTTGGGACCAATATAGCCCGCGATACTTACCTGGCCAAAATTGCCCTCAAACCCGAGGACGTGGCGCCCTCGCTCTCGCTGGGGGTCAGCATTAATCACGCAGTTTCCATGTCCGTGCCGGCCCTGGGCGGGTTGATGTGGATGAAATACGGGCACGCCTCCGTGTTCCTGGCGGCGGCTGGCGTGGCCGTTGTGATGTTATTCTTCAGCAACCGGATCCGCACGGGCCGCGTCTAAATCCGCGCGTAACGACGCGCGGATAATGGTTAATGGATGATGGTTGATGGTTCATGAAGCGAGTCGTACCGAGCTTTGCCGCAGGACCGCGAGACCTCGATCGGCAAGGTGCGCTCCGGGTTCAAGCGTGCTTCGTCTGGGTCGTATCGGCCATCGACCATTCCCGCCGAAGGCGGGTCTGCCTATGGCGGAAACCATAAACCATCAGCCATTCCCGATCGGCGCGTTTGCCCGGATCGGGGGCCGCGCTTCGAGCATTGTGGAAAGGCCGGTAGATGGTATAGTGCATGAATCGTGCATGAATTCTCGATAGCCCAAACGATTGTGCAGGCCGTGCTGGCGGAATTGAAAAAAGTTCAGCCCTCTCGCCTGGTCCGCGCGCGGATTGTGGCCGGAGGCCTGCATCAGCTCGTGAGCGCCAATCTGACCTTTGCCTACAAGGTGTTGACCAAAGAAACGCCGGCGGCGGGGTCGCGCTTGAGCATCCGCCGTGTGCCGATCACGGCCGAATGCCGCCAGTGTCATTGGCGCGGCAAAATCCGGGGCGCTCTGTTTGTCTGCGGCCGGTGCAAGGCCGGTGACATCGAGATTACCGGTGGCAGGGAACTGTACCTGGACAGTATCGAGGTGGAATCAGCATCCTTGCGGGATTGACCGATGAAAAGATATGTTTTGACGGTAATGGGAGCGATATTATTCGCCCTGGCGGGGGTGGCCCGAACCAATCTCCTCGTGGCCGTTACTTCGGTAAACAGCCAGATCCGCCTGGACATCCGCTACGCCACGACCAATAATTTCACGGGCCAACAGATTTATCCCGTACCCAAAGCGTATCTGCGTCCCGCGGTCGCTGAAAAACTGTCGCGCGCACAAAACGAACTGATGCAACAGGGTCTGGGATTGAAGGTCTTTGATGCGTACCGTCCGCTTACGGTCCAAAAAAAGTTCTGGGCCATTTTACCGGACGAACGCTACGTGGCGAATCCGGCCAAAGGCTCCCGGCATAACCGCGGCAGTGCGGTAGATATTACGCTGATTCAACTGAATACCGGGGAAGAGCTGCCGATGCCGACCGGCTACGACAATTTCACGGAGAAGGCGCATTATGCCTATACCAATCTACCGCCGGAGGTTCTGCGCAATCGCACCCTGCTGCGGGATACCATGGTCCGTAACGGCTTCGTCCCGTTCGACACTGAGTGGTGGCACTTCGACGATGCCGCCTGGCAGACATATGCTCTGCTGGATCTGACAATCGAGAGCCTCCCATGAAGCCGATCCCTTATTCTTAGCCAGCCCTTTCCCCCTGAGCGCCGGTGCCGGAAGACTGCCACTAAATAATATCCAAAATAGTCGTCAATTAGCTTGTAAGCCGGTTGCGAGTGTGGTAAACTACAAACATCTGGTGGATTTTTTACGGTTGATATAATACGGTGAATGTTACAGTGCAGCAAGTGTTATGTTCAAAACAAAGCGCAAGGAGATACCATGAAAACTGCCATCGGATTATTATTGTCCCTCATTATTACGGGATCGGTATTTGCTACAGGCATATCCGTCAATTTTGATGGAGCCAAGGTTGTCTACATTGACCAAAATAATGTCCTGAACAAAATAGATGACCACGGAAATGTGTCGTTCGTATTGAGCACGAATGTAGGCGTCTCTTACATTCATTTCAGCGAGCAGGGCAACCTGTTTGTGGTGTTCCAGTCAAAACAACGCTTCAGCGACGGATATGATTATCTGCTAGCCAGAGCAGTGCCAACCAATAATACGATTTCAGGAATTGATACGAACTTATCGTCTATCACATTGGATTCAAGTGGCTTGTGCCCTGGGGTCCAATCGGATTCATCAGAAAATTTATATTATCTTGCTGGTAACGGGATACTTAACAAATGCGTGGGTGCCAACGGAACGAATATTGTTAATTTGATTAATGATAACATTTCTATAGACGAATGGTTGGTGCGGTCAGACGGCATAATTCTTATGGGAGGATCTACGGCATCAACAGATGTCAATTGGCTGAGAAAACTGACACCGGATAATAATCTGTCGTCATTGGCAGTTGGTGCTTCTGTGCAATTCTTGCTGGATTTCCCTGACGATCGTGTTTACGCCGGGATATGGGGCAGTACCCCGTATTATGGTGTTTTTAAACTGCCGGTTGCCTTGACTACTATTGATGCTTATACACCTTATATTGCTGGAAACATGGGGGTAGGCGCTACCCCCGAATATGCGGTCGATTCAATGACAAATGGGCATAATTCAACATATACGGAGGGATTACGTGGTTGGTTCGGATCAATAATCGAAAAATGTATTAAAACAGATAATGGACGAACGATAGTGTTGGCAGGTTCTGGCAGTAGCAAAACCGTTGTTCAATACTATCCGACACCAGAAATCATCGAACCCACTCTTATTGATAGTCCCACATTAATTGAAAAAATATCGAACCTTTTGCTGATTGCTGGCACAAAAAACGGTGTGAATAAACTGATTTTATATGATCCAGCAACATCTAATGACATCAGTCTCTTAAATGAGGATATTGAAGTTTATCACCTGACATCGCTCTATGATGGTTATGTATGGCTGGATGGCTTGAAATTCAACGGCAATCAGTATGTGGTCGGTAAGATTCAAATCACAAACAGCCCGGCGTTACGTGGAGCATTACATGGGGCGGCTACATCAGTTGGATCATTTCAGGAAATGGCAACGCTGTCGGGTAAACCTGCTGACTTGGTGGGTGTTGTCGCATGTCCAATACTGGCACCGACCAGCGTGAACGCAAGTGATGGCACATACACGGACAAAGTACGTGTTACTTGGTCAGCAAGTACGGACGCAACCAGTTATCTGATTCTGCGTTACACGAACAGTTCTTCAGGATTGGCTAGTCAAATTGGAACAAGTACGGCAACCACTTATGACGATACTACGGCCACTCCAGGGACACCTTACTACTACTGGGTCAGGGCAACGGATGGGTCTAATGTTAGTTCCTTCAGCAGTTCCGATATGGGTTATTGCAGGGCACAAGCACCAAATGACTATGACGGTGACGGCAAGTCCGATTTGGCCGTGTATCGTGACGGCTATTGGTCCATCTACTTGATGACGGGTAGCGTTCTCCTCGACAACGATGGCGTCTGGGGCGGGGCGGATTGCATTCCGGTGCCCGGGGACTATGACGGTGATGGCAAGGCCGACCTGGCCTTTTACCGTGACGGCTATTGGTCTATCTACTCGTTGGCGAACGGATTAATCCTCAACAACGGTGGTGCTTGGGGTGGGGCGGATTGTATCCCAGTGCCAGGGGACTACGATGGCGATGGCAAGTCCGATCTGGCCTTTTACCGTGACGGTTATTGGTCTATCTACTCGTTGGCGAACGGATTAATCCTCAACAACGATGGTGTCTATGGCGGGCCAGGCTGGACACCCGTGTCAGGGGACTACGATGGCGATGGCAAGTCCGATCGGGCCGTGTATCGTGACGGTGATTGGTACATCTACTCGGTGACGGGTAGCCTTATCCGGCATGCCGTCTGTGGCGGGGCAGGCTGGATCCCGGTGACGGTAAACGTTCAGTAGCAACAATCATTCCTGTCATCTCTCATAAAAAGGGATTCTGACCTAATAAGTCAGAGTCCCTTTTTTCTTCTTGTTCCGGGTGATCCAATGGATTATAGTAACAGCATGAATGAATGCAGGAGAACTTATAAGGGGGTATAGTAAAAAGCATGTCAAGCAAAAAATTTGGAAAAATATCTTGAAAAATATCTTGAAAATATCTTGTAACCTATAAGGAAAATATCTTGTAACCTATAAGGAGGCAGCGATATATTTCATTGTCTATCAGCAAGTTGGATTAAGGCATTCACTCTGAAGCTTCGGAACGAGTAGAGAGGCGATTGGCAATGACGGAGCGGAATTTTGAAGAGTTGAATTTATGGCAGAGGATATTTGCGGAACATTGGGAATTGTTTGTTGAATATTATGAACGTGAGCATGGGCGGCCCGTGCCAAAACACTGGGGCGAAAATGTTCGGAAGATGCTGTCCTGCGGAGATATAAGCGAAGGATACTACGAATATTGTTGCGCGAAATGCGGGGCGACGAAGAAAATAGGATTTACGTGCAAGAGTCGGTTGTGCTTGCGATGTTTCAAGGTGGCGGTTGACGCATGGCTGAATCAGGCAAGGAAAACATTGTTTGAGGGAGTAGTGCATCGGCAGGTGGTGTTGACCGTGCCGAAGCAGATGCGGCCATTGATAATGAGTGGGGAAAAGTTTTTGAAGGCCTACATGGATGCGGGCGCATTGGCGATCAAGGAACTGATCGCTGAATGGCGGATTAAGAAGAAAATCAAGGTTGGGATGATGGGGATTTTGCAATTACATGGACGGGCTGGAAATCAGAATCCACACTTGCATTTTGTGGTCAGCGAGGGCGGGATAGACAAGAACAACCAATGGCAGAAAGTGAATTATTTCAGCACGAAACAACTGCGGAAGAAATGGCAGTATCATGTGATCAAGGCATTGCAGAAAGCGGTGAAAGGCACGGCCTACGCGGCGGAATGGCGCGATAAACTTGGCGCAATGTTTGAGAAGTATCCGACCGGATTTGACTGTGATTGCATGCCGGAGGAAGGGCCGGTGGAACGTCTTGTAATCTATTTGTGCAAGTACGTCAGCAGTCCGCCGATTTCCATTCGCCGGATTGAGGGGTATGACGGACAAAATGTTACGTATCGCTATAAAGACCATCGTCGTGGAGAGGTCAAAGAGACGCTAACGGCGGTAGAATTTATCGGGAGAATGATTCAGCATTTACCGCCGAAGGGATTCCGGATGGTTCGATATTACGGGATTTATGCCCGGCCGGTGCGGGAGAAGATACACGCTTTGGTGGCGTCTGTATTGAAGAATTTGGTGGATTGCGCGCGGAAAGTGGCTGAGTATTTTGCGTTAAAAAACGGCAAGAAAGCAGCCTGCCCGAGTTCGGCCAGGGATGAATATCAGAAGAAGGCGGATGAACAGTTTGGGAAAGGGGATGTTTGCTGTCCGGAGTGTGGAGAGAAGATGAAATTGATTCGGATATGGAGCAAGAAGCGGGGAATTATCTATGATGCCGTCGAGGCTGGCTCGCCGGCAAGTAAAGATAAGGTTGCCCAGGCTTCGCCGAGGCGAGTTCAAGAGAAAAACAATTCCGGATTGAATGAACAATTAGCTTTTGGCTTTCTTACATCCTTGGCGTAATCATGCCAAGTCGTGATGAATTTTGATGAAAGGATTTTGGTATTATGCACAGCGACTCGTGTTTTCATGGCCTGGGGTGCCTTCAAGCGGGTTATTGAGTGCGGTTGTCGCGGGGACGCGAAAGCAACCGCGCTCAATCCCTCGCAGGCGCGTCTGGGGAGACGCGCCGAGAATGAGCGCGAGGGCACCCAGGCTATGAAATAAATGTGGTAAAAGATTTTGCAAAAATAATATTGACATTGGTAAAGTATGAATATAGATTTTGGACAAAACGACAGGGGTGTAGCATCTAATAATCAGAGGGCTGTATCTCGCAATCATCCCTGTCTGAACGTAACCGAGTCTGCGAGGTTACCCTTGAA
>JBDRJR010000114.1:0-19502 GCA_043814705.1 Verrucomicrobiota bacterium
CGAACAAGCATAATGCGTATGGGCAAAACCGGAACTGTAAATTTGGTAATTGTCTAAAATATCACGCTTTTTCCGTTTGTTTTCCTACAGTCAACGGTCCACAGCCTTCAGCCCAAGCATCCCATGGGATGCTAATGAATATGATAAATTAATGCTCTTTTTTGTGCTTTTTGCGTCCGGCGCCTGCCGGATGGCAACTTTAAAATTCCTTGGCATTTAATCAGGCCGCCAAAGGCGGCAAGCAAGCAAAGCAAAAGGGGTATTAAATCATTAAACCACTCAATAATTCAACAACCAAATCATTTCCGCCTCTGGCGGAAAATTGCTTCTCATTCCTTCATGGTCATCAGGAACTCGGCGTTGCTCTTGGTCTTTTTCAGCTTGCTGACCACCAGTTCCATGGTTTCGACCGGGGGCACCCCGTTCAAGGCCTTGCGCAGAATCCAGGTCTTGTTCAGCTCATCGGGATGCAGGAGCAACTCCTCTTTGCGCGTCCCGGATTTTTCGATATTGATGGCCGGGAAGACACGCTTGTCCACGAGGTGCCGATCCAGGCTCAATTCCATGTTGCCCGTGCCCTTGAATTCCTCGAAAATCACCTCATCCATGCGACTGCCGGTGTCCACCAGGGCGGTGGCAATGATGGTCAGACTGCCGCCTTCTTCAATGTTGCGGGCGGCGCCGAAAAACCGTTTGGGCTTATGCAGGGCATTGGAATCCACGCCGCCGGACAGGATTTTGCCGCTGTGCGGTTCCATTGTGTTGTAAGCCCGCGCCAGGCGCGTGATGCTGTCCAGCAGGATGACAACATCCCGCCCGCATTCCACCATGCGTTTGGACATCTCGATGACCATTTCCGCCACCTGGATGTGCCGTTCCGGCGGCTCATCGAAGGTGGAGCTCAACACGTGGGCGCTGGTATGCCGTTCCATGTCGGTCACTTCCTCCGGCCGCTCGTCAATCAGCATGACAACCAGGTAAACATCGGGATGATTCTTGGAAATACTGTTGGCGATTTTCTGCAGGAGCACCGTTTTGCCGGTGCGCGGCGGCGCCACAATCACGCCGCGCTGGCCCATGCCAATGGGCGTGAAAATATCCATGACACGCATGGAGACTTCTTCCTGTTCCCGCTCCAGGATAAACCGCCGGTCGGGAAAGAGCGGCGTAAGATTTTCAAAGGGGATCTTGCGCCCGCTCCTTTCAGGATCACCATCGTTCACCTTGTCCACACGCAACAACGCGAAAAAACGCTCCTTGTCCTTGGGCGAACGGATTTCGCCTTCCACGGTATCACCGGTCCGCAGGGCAAAGCGCCGGATTTGCGACGGCGAAACGTAAATGTCTTCCGGGCACGGCAAATAGTTATAATTCGGCGAGCGCAGAAAACCGAATCCATCCGGCAGGATCTCGATGACCCCCTTGCCGAAAATTGTGCCATGCCGATAGGCATTAGCCTTGAGGATTTCGAAAATCAGCTCGTGCTTGCGCAGGGCGCCCAGATCAACCAGATGGTAGCGGGCCGCCAGTTCGTTAAGCTCCGGGACGGATTTCTGCTGGAGCTCCGTAAGATGCAGGGTCAGGTCTTTATCCTGCCCGGCCGATGCAAGCGGCGCGCTCGCCATGGCGGCCCCGGCCTGACGCGGCGCATTGCCGTTCGATATATTTCCATTTGACCCGCCCGCGGCCGGCGCCACGGCGCCGGCCTCTTCCCGGGCCGCTGGATTGGCGGACGCCACGGCACCGGGCGCGCCATCATGCCCATGCCGGACCGGCGGCACGGCGCTATTTTCCACATAAATTTTAGATATGGCGGTTCGCCCCCGCGGATGACGCATTGGATGTTCCACGCGCCGGGATTTATTTTCGTTCATGTTTCGTTTATCTTCCATCGCTGTTCTCCATATGTATTCCGATCTGTTGCATAACCTGGACGGTTTGTCGTTGCGCACACGCCGGTGTGCCCGCATTAAAAATCACATAATCCGCGCGTTTCATTTTTTCATCCACCGGCCACTGGGCCGCTATCCGGTTGTTCGCCTCCTTTTCCGTGAATCCCTTGGAACGCAAGCGTTTCAGTTGCAGTGCCATCGGCGCACTGACGCAAATCACCCGATCCCAAGCCGTATCCCCGCCCGTCTCATAGAGCAGGGGAATAACGGCCGCCACCCCGCTGCGCCAGCGCTGAGCGGAATTTCTGATTTCTGATTTCTGACTCGCTGATCACTGCAACCGGCTGTAGGCGGAACTCTTCCCGCCGCGCGCGGACCCACGCCTCGATGGCGCGCTTCGCCGCCGGATGCAGGATGGCATTCAGCCGGAGAAGCGCCGCCGCATCGCCAAACACGCGCCGCCCCAGCGCGGCGCGGTCAATCTCGCCATCGGAGCCAAGGATCGCGCGGCCAAAGGCGGCCACGATCCGCGGAAACAACGGCGTGCCCGCGCGCATCAGGCCATGGCAAACCGTATCCGCCTCGATGACCGCGACACCCAGCGTTTCCAGGCAAGCACCCACCAGGCTTTTCCCGCAGGCAATGCCGCCCGTCACGCAAATGCGCAGCCAGGGGGCGGCGGGGGCTTTGGTTGTCATGCCTGACGTGTTGGCTGTCATAATCAAATGCGTACAAACACTGCAACCCAAGTATGGGAGTATGGGGGTATCGGAGTATGGGAGTATAGCCGTGCGGAAAAATCTTTTACTCCCATACACCCAAACTCCCATACACCCAAACTTTACCGCATCCGCAGGAGGACCTGCATGGCATTCGTATTCTGCGGGTCGTACATCAGGGCCTGGGTCGCCTTGTTTTCCGCATCCGTTCGGCGGCCCTGGCGCAAGGCCAGCGCGGCCTCCGCCGCCAGGCGCCCGGCGGAAAGTTCATCCGCGCGCGTAATGACCCGAAACACGCGGTACTTGGCATTTCCCCATAAAAACTGGAAATAACGGCACTGCGCGGGTTTTTTTTCAAACAGCCGCGCGGCGGCCAACGGCGGCGGATTCAACGCGTTCACGCAATACCGCATCTGGGATTCCGGCTGAACATCGGCAAATTCACCCAGCGCGTACACGTAATATGGAGCGCCCAATGGCTCCATCCACGCGCGAAAATCATCCTCGCTGGATTTAAACAGCGCTTCCCCATAGGCGCGCACCCGTTCCCGGATGCCCGGCGCTTCGAATTTAGGGTGCAGAACGATGGGACAATTTGCATAGGCCAGCAAAAAAGAACTTAATCCGAAATTAGCCAGCACGCTTTCTCCGGCCGTATTGGAGCGCAACCATCGGCAGAGCGCCTTTTTTTCGTCCAAATAGACCGGCACACTGCCCCAGCGCACGGGGTTGTTCAAAACATGCGCGGCTTCCACACCCACTCCGGCCAGTAACAGCACCAGGATCAGCCAGCGGGTAAAATTGCGCTTGATGTTCACCCAGTAACCCAACCATCCGAGCAGGGCGGCAAACCCCAGAATCAGGAATACATGGAACCGCATGAAAAGGACAAAAGCCAGAAGTGAGATAACCGTGTAACTCAGTAGTTGATTGATTTCGGGATCCGGATGCGCGCGCACATGAAAAACGGCAATGATGCCTGCCAAGACTGATAGACAAAGTGTTGCAGGAAACAGATTGGCTGTCAAGCGGAAAGTTGCGGAATTTAAGGGCGCCGTCCAGAGTATGCGCTGGTTAAATGTCAGGAGCGCGGGATCGGCGGGCTTATGGTTAAAAAATCGGAGCTTGGCCCAGAGCAGTTCGATAAAATGACCGTAGGTTTCACCGTATTGCTGGCTCCAAAGCGCGCCCGCGATAAGCGGCAACAGGGCGATCAGCGCCAGCACGAGCATCCGCCGGAAACAATGTTGACCCCTCCCGTTTTCCCCGGGGATGGGAACATTAATGCGGCCCCGCAAAGCGGGACAACTAACGGCCGGCAGGGACGCCGGCCGCCACCTAAGTGGCATCCGCCAGCGGCGCCGCGCTAGCGGACAACTAACGGCCCGGCGGCTGCCGGGCCGCCACCCTAAGAGATCATTGTTCAAGGTGGACGCCGACGTCCCTGTCGGCGTTTCTTTATCTATCTTTGCAATTCCTATCCACCGGAACAGCCACTCAACGCCCAGGCCCAGCGCCACGCCATAGGCCAGCAACATGGCAAACGAGCCGGTAAACGCATGCGCGCGCAAGTAGGGGTTCAGAACCCCGGCGCCGGCCAACGCCATTAAAATCAATCCCCACGCCAAGCATGCCCGGGCGTCCCGGAAATATTTACCCGCCACAAATCGGACGTAAGACCAAATTCCCCAGAGGATGATGTAATACTGCATCAGGTCCCAGAACGACACCGCGCACGCGAGCATGAGGGCGGAGAGCAGGGACAGAACAAAAAAGGCGTTCTTTGTTCTTCGTTCTTCGTTCTTCGTTCGGTATTCTGTCTTCGCCAAAGCTTCGCCAGACAAGTCGGGGTTCGGTCCGGCGCTCGCCCCGCATAGCTCCTTGAGCGTAGTGGGGTCTGTCGTCCCGCCTTCGCCCAAAGGGCTACGGTGGGCAGGCTGTCGTCTGGCGTCCGTCTTCAGACATTCGGCGTTCGGTGTTGGGCATTCGCTGTTTGCTTTGCCGATCCTATTGGCCCACGCGCCCAGGGCCCAGTGAGCAATGAGAAACGGTAACGCAAAATTTTCATGCTGGAGCTCCTGTCCGGTGGAACGCATGACGGCGGCCAGCGCCACGGCATAATACGCGCCGGCAATGCCCGCCGCCCAGATGGAACGCTTCCAGGCCCATAACCACAGGCTCATGAGCGGAATACCCAGACAGAACCAGGCGGCGGCGATCCAGCGCACACGCTCATCTAGCGGCAGAGTCCGGGGAAACAGGCGGGCAATGGCGGCATAGACATATTCCGCGCCCAGGGTATAAGTCTCGCGCACCACGACGCCTTCCGGGGCCTGGACGGCTTTATCCAGGCGGGGGATAGACCAGGTATCCCCGGCCGAGCTGGGGCAGTCAAAGAGCATGCGGACATAGCGGAATTCCAGCGCGCTTTCCAGGTTGAACGGCAAGGGCCGGCCATACTGCTCGAACTGGGCGGAAAGCACGACGCGCCGGATGGCCAGCCCCGCGCTAAAAAGCGCGGCTAATCCCAGCACGGCCAGCAGGATTTTGCAGGCGTTCGCAGAACGCCAAAATTGGAAATTGGAAATTGGAAATTGGAAATTCACATTTGTATGCTGGTAACTACTCAGGTCATCCGTTTGCTTGCTGTCATTCCCATGCAAATGGGAATCCAGGGCTCACGCAGAGCCGTATCGGGCAAACTGGATTCCCGCTTCCCGCCTTCGCGAAGCACACGCTTCGGTGGGCGAAGGAAGGTCGCGGGAATGACCTGAGTAATTACGTATGTTGTCGCCGAATGTTTCCGAAAATGAAACTTAAAATTTAAAACGGGAGATTTGTCCATTATGCTGCGTATAGCGCTGCGGACCGGTTGACATCGCATCGGCATCCGCCCCAATTTCCAATTTCGAATTTCCAATTTCCAATTTCCAATATCGCGCCTTTCAGAACAGCGTTGGTTCGCGCAGGGCGTTGGCCAGCGTGTTAAACTCCATTTCCTCATAGAACGCCAGCAGGCGGCGCGTATCCGGCGGCCGCGCCTGCATGTCGGCAAGCGATGCGCCGCAATTAATATCCGTATGCAGTCGAAGCATTTTCTGGTTGCGCGCAATCAGTTCGCGATGTTCCTTGAGGGCTTGCCGTGTTTTTTCCGGTTCAATCGCATCCACATGTTCAAACGCATCGGTCAGGGACGGCCATTGCTGGAGCAGTTTTGCCGCCGTCTTGGCGCCGATACCCGGCACGCCGGGAATATTATCGGCACTGTCGCCCGTCAGCGCCAGGGCGTCCACCACCTGGTCCGGCCGGACGCCCATCTTGGCCAGCACTTCGGCCGGCCCGATTTTTTCATGCGCCTTGCCGGGCAGGACGATGGCAATCGTCGGGGTTGCCAACGGCAACGAAGCGGGCTGTAGACCGCAGGTTGCAGGCAGGGTTACCAATTGGAGTAAATCCTTGTCGCTGGATGCCACCAGGACATCCAGTCCCGCGGCCACCGCCTGGACCGCCACCGAGGCCACGACATCATCCGCTTCCTGACCTGCCAGGCGCACATGGGCAATCGCCGCCGTATCCAGCCAGGCCTCAATGAGCGGCAGTTGGGCGCGCAGTGCGCCCGGCATGGCGGGGCGTTGGGCCTTATACGTGGCCAGCATTTCCAGGCGCTCGGCGGGCACACCACCGTCAAAGACCACCAACTTATGCGACGGCCGCCAGATTCGCTCCATTTGCATGATTGTTTTAATGAACCCATACACCGCATTGGTGGGCTGACCGGCGGCCGTGGTCAGCCCGGTAATGGCATAAAACGCGCGGTAAGCAATGCCCAGCGCATCCACGAGTAAGAGAGAGGAAGGCATGAAGAATTGATGATTTATGATTGCTGATTGCGGATTGCGGACTTGATGTAATCAAGCCCATTCATTAAGGAAAGAGGTTCGAGGGGCAAATCCAGTCACAAGATAGGGCACAAAACACAAACAGGTTTTTCGAGCAATTACTCCGCAATCAGCAATCCGAAATCATAAATCAGCAATTCCACTCAGGGGGTTGTTTGGGGTGCAGTAGCGGCCGGCGCGGCGCCGGTGACGCTGGCAATAAGTTCCTTGTTGATCTTGTTGCCGGCCGGATCCACCAGGTTGGCCGTGACAAAAATCAGCAGGTTGAATTTCTTGCTGTTGCTGGTCTTGCTCTGGAAAAACCAGCCCAGCAGGGGGATATCGCCCAGGAATGGGATTTTATCCAGGGTAGTGGTTTGCTGTTCATTAATCAGCCCGCCCATTACAACGGTCTGACCGTCCCAGATGGTAATGCTGGTGGTAATATTGCGGCTGTGGAAAATCGGCTGGGGCATATTCATGAGTTCCGGCTTGCCCGTGACCGGGTCAACCAGCGTGGACCCGTAATTGATCCAGTCGGAAAGCTCGACCACCTGGGGGAGCATGACCAGGTCAATGGAAAACCCGTCCGGGCCCACCGTGGGCGTCACATTCAGGATAACACCCGTATCGCGAGTTTGAAACGCCGCCGGCGTGACAAAGGCCTTGGATATCACGGCCTGACTGCCACTGCCACTGCCCGAAACTTGGGGAGGCGTCAACTCGAACTCGGTCGGATAAATCAACTCCTTAACCACCTTGATTTCGGCATTGGCCCCGCTCTTGGTGGTGACTTTGGGCGCCGAGAGCAGATTGGCGCCGCTTTTCTGCTCCAGGGCATGTAAAACCATGGTCACTTCCGGATTGGTCAGAATGCTCGAAATCGAAAGAATGCCGGCCAGATTGCCGCCGGGAGTCGCCGCAATGCCGCTGGCGCCCGAAGCCAAGTTCCGCAGACCCTTTGAAAAAGTGTTCTGATTCATCTGGATACGTTCCCGGCCGGCCAGTGGAATCGGGGCGCCGGCGCCGGCATTTTCGGCCAGCTCCCAGTTGTCGGTCAACAGCCATTCGACGCCCAGTTCTTCCAGGTCCTGCTGGGCAACTTCCACAAAGCGGGCCTCGATTTCCACCTGCACCGGCACGACGTTCAGGGAGGTCAGGATGCGCTCAAAACTTTCCAGATTATCGGCCGTGTTTTTTGCAATCAGCAGGTTGAGGCTCGGTTTATAGACAATCGAGGTGCCTTCCGGGAAAGGCACGCCGGCATCCACGAAAAACTTTTTAACGTCACCCCGTTCCGCGGTCGGCGCCGCGCCGCCCAACTGCATATCTTCACCACCACCGCTGGCGGAGACCATGATCGTTTCCGCAATCGAAGGCTGGACTTTATACGTGCGGGTAATCAGTTCGCCGTAGACCACATCGCTCGGGGTAATGACCACCACATTTTCCTCGATCCGGTATTTCAGCCCTGTTACTTCCGTGATGTATTTAATGGCATCCATCAGGACAATATTGCGCAAACTCAGGGTCACGGCGGGCAAATTTCCTTGTGCAACCGCCGCCCCGCCCCCCTCGCCGGTTAATTCGCCTTCATCCGCCCAAGCCGCCGCGGCCGGCGCCGTTTCCGCGGCGGCGCCGGGACGCTTAAGCTGTAAAATAAAATTGACGCCTTTTTCGCCGGGGGCTGAATCCTTGTCATTGGCAATGCTGACTTGATCAAGGTATTTAATGACATCCACAATATTAGCCTGCCGAAATTCCAATTGCGGGATCACAATACCGTTCAATTTCTCCAACAGACGGCGCTTGCCTTTGTCGGTGATGGAGGTTTCCTGGATGCGCGCCTCCGGGCCGGCTGTTTCGCGCTTCACCGGCGGCGTCCAGGTGTCGCGCACCTGGGATATCATTTCGGTCTGCTGGCGAACCATCTGGTCGGTTTCAAGATCAAACATTTTATCGTAGAGTTTTCTCAGCCAGGCGGCCGCCTCATCGTTTTTCTCATCAAGCACCAGGACATTTTTAAATTCGCGCCGGGCCTTTTCATACTCGCCGATGACATAATACTGCCGGCCAAGGTTAATGGATTCCCGGACCTGCTTGACCCGGTCCAGGTGCTCCACGGAATGACGCGCGGGCACCGGCCTTGCGGCGCGCTCAATATTCCTGATTTCATCGTTCTTGATCTGTTCGCTCAGCCGGGCGGCCTTCTGATACGCCGGGTAATAACCTAACGCCCGCCGGATGGCGTCCTTGGCTTCCTGATACTTGCCTTCCTTATAATAATTCAGGGCAATGCGGTATTCGCATTCGGCCTGACTTTGCATGGCCTTCTGCCGCGTTTCCACCGTATGCGGGCGGACGGGCATTACGTTCATGGCCTGATTAAAAGACTTCAAAGCAAGGTCAAATTCATTCCGGCTCATCGCCTGGTAGGCCAGATCCAAGGCCTTCAGCCCCTCCACTTCCTTGGCCTGCCGGCGGACTTCTTCCTGGGCCGCCAGGAGTTCTTCCGGGGTAAGCATCTTGTTGATGGTTGGCGCGGAAGGTTTTTTCGTAGCATCCACGGCCGGGGCCTCGGCGCTGATCTCTGCCGGCTGGCCTCCGGCCTCGACGGCCGCACTCTTTTTGCGGCCGAACAGGCGTCCCCAGAACGATGCTTTTGACTGCGGCTCCGCTGTGGATTTTTCGGCATCCACGGACTTGCTTTCCGACGCCGTATCCACCGCACTGCGATCCAATTCAAAATCCGACGCTTTTACTGCGGCTTTCTTTTCTTCCGCCGGTTTTTTTGTTTCCGGTTTTTCCGGAACGGCCGCGGGGGTCACAGATTTTTCGGCGGCCGGCGCCGGGGCTTCCACTTGCGATACCGGCTGTGTTCCTTCAACCGCCGCCCGGGGTGTTTCCGTGACGGAATCAGCCGGCGCGGGATTTTCGTCCTGGGCACAGACAAGCGCAACACCGGTCAATAAAAGCCCCAAGGCAATAAAAGAGATGGCCGATAATTTCATGGTAGCACTGCCTGATTCACGGCTTTATAATTATCGAACTATCGGAGCAACTATTTAGCTATCTGCAGAAGAAATTTGACATGATAACAGGATAGTTTTTTATCCTGTCATTCTGTCATTCTTTCTGCAAATGGCTTAATACTTACCGGGATACAGCTGTTTATCCGCATCGGAAAGCGGATGCACCGGCATCTCCATCCCGGTATTTATGTCCACAACGATAACAATATCTTTTTTAATGTCAATAACCTTGTATGAACTATTTTTAAGTTTAATAACATCGCCCAGTTTAACCACCATCCTGGTCTGATCCACCAGGAAAATCAGGTTGGCGCCGATCTCGCCCTGGTTTTCGCGGTTAATGGTCAAGGGCGTCATTTTGTTGTCCTTGCTGACCGTCAGCACGGAAACGTCTTCTTCCACCTCAAAGGTTCCTTTTTTGACTTTGACTTTTTTCGGCTCGAATTCGACTATTTTATAGCCATCCACCGTATCGCCCAGCTTGGCATAGGTGTCGCGTCGGAGCCGTTTATTTTTCAGCAGGAAGCGCACATCATTCGTGCTCAGGCGATTGACCCCCTGGAAACTCAGCGGCATGGGTGTGCGCCCGATTTTTACAACCCGCAATTTTTCGGCGAACGCCGGATGCGAATCCGCATCGCGCGGATTACTGAGCGCCTGGAATTCTTCCAGGTTGGTGAATCCATCGCCATCGGCATCCTGAAGGGCATCATCCGCGTTCGGATTCAGGCCGTATCTGAGCTCCCATTCGTCGGGTATGCCATCAAGGTCGCTATCCTTGGTTTGCGCCTTGGGGATCGCCGGCTGTTGCGCGCCGCAATTCCGGAAGGGGCACACCTCCGCATTAACGGGAATGGGGCGGCCGCACTGCACGCACCGCACGCGCACTTCCGCCACCATCAAACGATTGCTCCAGGCGGGGATTTGCTCCGGCGCCAGCAGTTTTTCAATGCCTTCATCCAGGAACGTCATATCCAGCAGGCGGGCCGCCGGGGAGAGATTACGGGATTGTTCCTGGTTCCGGCTCAGATCTTTCATCTTCGCGCGTTCGCGGCCGACCATCAGGATCAAGAGAATCAAAGACAGCAACAGGCCAAACAGGGCAACGAACAGGATGATCTTGTCGAATGCCGCCTTGGCCCAAGCCTTGATTTCGTTGATATTCACGGATGATAGACCTTAACAACGTTCTTTGTTCTTCGTTCTTCGTTCTTCGTTCTTCGTTAATTATGATTGCACGTAACTGCTCTCATAAGGTGTTCAGTGTTCAGTGTTCAGTGTTCAGTGTTCGGCCCGCCTGTAGCAACGGCCCAACGGCGTTCCTTCTCGGGAAGGCACCGCTCAAGTGACTTCTCGAGTCCATTTAGCATTCGAATGCACTGTTTATAACGCTCGCGATATTTCACGTAGACGTCGTTCTGGATGTATTCCTTTAATTTGGCCATGAATAGGTGATGGATGGTCTCGCCCGCCTCCCCTCGACTGCGGTTGACTCCCTCGACCTTGTTCCTCACGTGGCGGTCGTCATGCTTCTCGGCTAACTGCGCCGGCGAACTGTTGGATGATCTTCGGATCTGCGAGCCGAGTTCATACCGCTCCTCAGCCGGCCATGCATGGCTGAGATCACAAATCTCCAGATGAAGCTGGCAGAGCTTCTGATAAACCTGTAAATCCTCGACATCCAAATAAGTCTTGCCTGTTGCCTTTTGGTTCATCGGCCATGCTCCTCCGAACACCGAACACTGAACACCTGATAATCTTGATTAATCCTTCCCCCAACGAAGAACCAAGAACGAAGAACAAAGAACTCTTTCTTATTGCTTCCCGCCTTCCCTAAAGTCCAGCGACGGGGCAAACTGACACACATCCAGCTCCAATTTAACGTCCAGTTCTTCGCGGCCCAGGATGACCTGGCGGTCGCGGGCGACCAGCCCGGCCGCGCCGGGCGCGGGCGCAGGCGCAGGCGCGGCAACGGCCGGGGCTGAACCCGGGGCGCCGGAGCTGTATTCCTGGCGCGGATTGGTCATTTCAACCCGCGTTACAACCATAAACATCGGCTGGCTGGCCAGGAGATTCAACATCTTGATCACCGCGTCTTCCTTGGCTTTGAACATCATTTTAAAATGCTGGCTGGACACCAGCTTGTCACCGTCAGGCGCCAAGCCGGCGGCTGGTGATGACGGCGCACCGCGGCGGCCGGCGAAGGCATCCGCCCCGCCCCGCCCCGCCTGCTCAAAATTATCGCGCTCGATGGCGGACAATTCCATGATGCCCGCCGCCTGGATAACGTCGCAAAGCGCTTCAATAATTTTTAATTGCTGGACTAAGCGGGGGATATCACCCGAGGCCGGCAATTGCCCGCCGGCATATTTATCAAAACCGAAGGCATATTTTTCCGGGAACTTGATGCCGGCGTTTTGCAGGCGACTGCGCAGTTTGCGCATGGATTTTTCCAGGAACTGCATGAAATCGGCCGCTTCCATGGGCTGACGAGTCACCTGGTCGGTGCGCAGAAGTTCATTTAATTCGTTGAACTGGTCAATGACATCCTTAAGGTTCTCGGCTTCCATGCGCACGTTGGCCGCCGCCGGGAAAGGATCGCGCCGGTATAGCTGTTGCAGGCGGGTCGTCACGGCATCCAGCGCCAGAACCTGCCGGGCATACAGCCGCCCCGAAAAGAACAAACCCGTCCCCGCGCCAATCAGCAGAAGCACGATGACGCCCAGACACAGTATGAACACCGGATGTTTTTTAATAAAAGCTAAGTTCATGGGAAAGCAATACGTTCTTGGTTCTTCGTTCTTCGTTCTTCGTTTAAGAGTTATGAATAAACCGCTAAAAGCTTGTTGCAACGGCGACAAGTTAGGTCCGGCCAAGGCCGGACGACTTTAACTGTAGCCGGCCTCGATGAGGCCGGTCCGGGGTCAACGCCCCCGGCTACAACTTTGTCCGCCGAAGGCGGAAAATTCCCATGCCTTAAAGCAATTTACCTTTGTGTTGAATTTTTTCTTCATGCAGATCCAGTTTCCCAACAAAGAACATATTTCCGCCTCCCCAACAAAGAACCAAGAACGAAGAACCAGGAACGCATAATAGTCTTCCTTCTCAGAGCGGCTGTTTCAGCCCGATTTCTATTGTAAACTGCCGGGCATAATCATCCAGGGTCGGCAAAGGCGCCAGCAGGATTTCGGTGCTCGCCGTAAACAAAGGCGACTGCCGCAACCGGTCCCGGAACTCGGCAATGGAACGGTCGGTGGCCTTATCGGAAAAAATCAGGCCCTTGACCTGGATATGTGTCCATTTCAGGGCGCCGCTCTCCGGCCCCAGGGCGGCCGCCGCCCGCTGGCCCCGTCGCCCCCGCCCTCCGTCCGTCTGGCGTCCGTCGTCTGTCGTCTGTCGTCCGTCCTCCGTCGCCGCCTTGGTCATCGGCACGAAGGATACCAGCCACATGCCGTCCAGCAGGCAGTCATGCATGCCGTTCAGCACGTCAAGCCACTGTGTCCGCAGGAAGGTCATGTCGGCAAGCGTCTCGGCCTTGGCTTTCAATTCCGCCTGGCGGGCTTCAATCGGCTGTAATTGGGCTTCGACCGCGGACAACTGGGCCACCTGCGCGCGGACCGCATCCTGGCGAACGGCAATGCGTTTGGTCATGGTGTGGAAAAAAAACCACCAGCAGAACACAATCAGCACGCCGGCGATTCCCGCCGCCAGGTAAAACGGCTTTTTACTCTGAAATACTTTGTCCGCCTTGATGTGGGGCGGCAGGAGATTGATCTCCAGCGGACATGGCAACGCATACCGCAGGCCAACCCCGACGGCTTCACCCATGACATGCGCGCAAGCCCCGATGGTCTCTTCCGAAATGTTCTCGTTGACGATGATGTTCCGGAAGGGGTTCAGATACTCCACGTCCATCTTCAACTTTTCCTTAAAAAACTCGTCCGTGCGGGCAATGACGGAGGTGCCGCCGGCCAGGAGCATGCGGTTGGGATTGGCGCCGCCCTGCTGGGTGCGATAGAAATTAATGGAGCGTTCCACCTCGATATGCAGGCGGGTCATGACGCCGCGCACGGTCTTGGATACTTTTGACAGCAACTTATCGGAATAATCCTCATAGGAGCCCCCGAAAGCCACCGAGGCGTGGGCAAATTTAAGCTCCTCGGCGTCCTTGAAGGACATGCTGAATTCCTTCATTAACTGCTGGGTAATGACATTGCCCGTGCCCACGATCGGCAGGTTGCGGCTGAAAAACTGGCCTTCCTCCATGAAAACCAGGTTGGTCGAACGCGCGCCGATATCCACCACGAGGGTACAGCCTTTGAGTTCGCCATAGTTATAGCGCACGGCATTATAAAGCGCCATGGGCGCCACGTCCACGATTTCAATATCCAGGCCCACAGCCTCGACGCAGTCGGTCAGATTCTGCACGATATCCTTCTTGATGACCACGAGCATCACGTTCAGCTCGTTTTCCGAGGAGCCCATCAGCTGGTAGTCCCACACCACTTCCTCCATGGGAAAGGGCACGTTCTGTTGGGCCTCGTAAAGGATGGTCTGGTAAATTTTATTGCGCTTGACCGGCGGAAGCTTGACTAAACGCAGAAAGGCCGATTGACCCGTCACGGAAAGCACCACCGGTCCGGGCCGGATGGCCTTTTCTTTCAGGACGGTCTGGATGGCCTCGATGATCGCCATGGTGGGATCGGCATCATCGCCCGGCTCGATATTCATGGGGCACACGGCCAGATTAATGAGCTCAATGCCCGCTTTGCCGGCCATGAATTCCGCCAGCTTGAGCTGGGCGGCCCCGATATCCATGGCAATCACACGGTTGGAACGGAAGAAAGGCATATGGGGAAGTGATTAGTGATTAGTGATCAGTTATCAGTGATCAGTTATTAGTGATTAGTAATCAGTTCGTCGTTCTTAGTTCTTCGTTCTTCGTTCAACTTCAGCCTACAGTCTACAGCCTACAGTCCGCTTCCGAGCGCTATTTCGGCTTGATCGCCTCGTAATTATCAATTGCCACCTGGGCGAAAGGGGTCTGGGCGCGGTTAAGGAGCACGCCTTCCTTAGTTGTGACATTGGCAGTCCAGGGGCGCAGGTCGCTTTCCGGCACCTGCGCCACCGCCACCGGCGCATCCTTGCCCTTGAGATAAATTTTTACTCCGGCCCATTCGACGGCGCCATAGCGCTCCAGTGTGGCCGGCCGTAAAAACACGGTGCTCGTATGTCGCTTGCCCTTGGCAATATCTATATAGCTCACGATGGCGGGGAACATGGTATAGACGCTGGTCTTGGGGTGCTTGACCAGGACCATGTAGCGGAACTCCAATTCATCGGTCCACTCGGCATCAGTTTCGTAATGGACCGAGATGCGTGCCCAATCCTTGGCCTGGGACTGCGGCTCGCTGGCGTCGTTCTTGAATTCCGGGGTTTTGACCTTGGCCGTCGGACCGGTGGCTTCCATCTTCTTGATGACCACCCCTTCCTTGCCCGCCGGCTGGGCGGATACCGCCGTTCCCGCCGGCCGCGGAGTCGCTTTACGCGCCTGGGCGGCGGCCTCGGAAACGCCAAACAAAAAAACGAGCATGCCCACTGATAATACACTCAAGCCTGCGGTCATTTTCATAAATATCAGCCTCCCTGTGTATAATTTACCGTCATAAGCGCGTCTGCCTAAGGCATGAATAATTTTTGATTTATGATCACGGGCGTCCCAGAGGGACGCCAGCGAAGCTATTTTCCTGAAAAACTATAGCCATCTAATTAACAAGCAAACATTATGAAATAGAATATGCCCGATGTCAAAGCCAAAAAAAATGAAAGCCTCATTGCTTCTTGTCAATATCCGTGTCAATCCGTGTTAATCTGTGGTTATCTTGTTTTTCTTAGCTGTTCCTGATGTATCAAAAACTATTCGCGTGGTTCGCGGGCAATATTCCAATTTCCTTCTTCTCCGGATGGCGCTATGTGTTCGTCATCCGCCCGCCTTCGGGCATCAAATGACCGCAAGCGTGCAGACTTTTTAATTCGGCAATAATGCGGCGCCAATACCGGCGATCGGCCGCCTGATGCCTGGCCATGCGCGCCAGCATCTCTTGTTCAACTCTTTGTTCCAAGCCCAGCCCCGGTTTTTCACCTTTCACAATTCTGGAACCAAATGCCCGGATGCCGGCCAGGCCGCGGCCCAGGCAGGTCGTAATCCAAGGTTGCTGGTGGATCAATTCAGTCAATAAAGCCGGCGAAAAGATGTTTTGCACGGCCCAGCGCGCCAATCGGTGACTGGGTTTCAGACCCGACTTATCGATCGTCGCCACAATCAACCGGCTAATGACCGCATAATCTTCCAGGCGTTGGGTTTTTTTCAGTTCTACCAGGTCCGGCACGCTGACCACCGGCACTATGCCCCAGGGTGTTTTCATCCGAATTGATCGGCGCCACGCTACGTTAAACGCAGGTGCTCGCGGCGGAACCCCCATAACATCCAGATACCAATCCGCGCCATCTTCTGCCGGCAAGGTAAAATGGAAGCCATGCCCCTTGCGCAGGTAAGACAGGGTCAGCGGCGGAGTCAACTTATAATACCGGGCACGGAGCGTCCGTAAAGCCTTGACAAATCTTTGCAGGTTGACATTTTGCGGACAAAGCCAGATATCCAGGTCTTCAGAAAACGTGGCGGCGCCATAGAGCACCGTGGCCTGGCCGCTGATGAGCAGATAACGGACCTTATCCGCCTTCAATTGCCGGAAAAAGTTTCTGGTCATGAATTTTCCGCGGGTTGGGGATTAATCGCCGCATACGCAGGCACCGCCGCATACGCTCGCAGGGAGTCATCATCCGCCAGGCATTGTGTTTAAAGGGCGCCAAGGCTTGTGCCGTCAGGTCCACATCCATGGGCTGATTACGTTTCATACATGCATAGTATGCCGCGAGATTATCTGCGATTCAAGATCTTATTTTGCCCGCGACTTGTCCCATGGTAAAATCACGCGCCTGCCCGCCGGATGGAAAGGAATGCGAGTCCCATTAACCGCAAAGGTTCAGTCTTCTCCGGTCCGATATCCGTCGTCCGTCGTCTGTTGTCCGTCTGACCTCTGACTTCTGACTTCTGACCTCTATCAGATCAGTCCCGGAGCCATTTAATCGAGCGCACGAACATTTCGCCGGTATAAGGATCACGCCAGACCAGGGCCACGGCGCGCTGGCGGACCGGGTTGCGCGGGATATTCCCGCCGGAGGCTACCTGGGCCTCGATAATGATCGTAAAAAGATTCTGGCGGACACCGAGGAGACCAACGGTGTTGCGCAAGACGGATTCTTTCTCCAACTCTGTGACGGCGGCGGCGGGAAACTGGGCGGTCGTCAGACGGCGTCCGATATCGGACAAATTTGTATAGTATCCGTACATTTGCGCATTATTTTGAAGCGTGTGGGCCATGTCCGTCGCCTGGACCCAAGATAAGCGGGGCGTGCTCATATTGGTTACGCCATCCTCCACCATCATATCCATAAACATAACCGTCAACGGATCGGTGTGGCTTGTGTTTGGATTTATGCGCCCGCGCCAAACCGTATTGGTAAGATAGATATACGATGCATTCGTTCCAATGGCAAAGACATCCAACACCCGTTGACAATCCGCGCCGTAGAGTTTCACGGTCTTCCAAGGCTCTAACGGGGAATACACCAGGCCGCCAAGCTCGGCAACCGACAGTAAAGAGCGATTGGCTACAAACATTACTGTATTACTATCCGTATTGTTCGTCACTGCAAAATAGCTATCAATCCATGTATTCGTGCCGTTCAAGCCATTGTGTCCAAGCGTATGTGCCCCGACGACCGTCCGCCATTGAGCGGGATATGCATTAAATCGCGGATCCAAGCATTCAGCGGAGGCAATGGTAAAATCATCCACCGTTCCAGCGTTGACGTTCGTTAAAACAATAGGGACAGATACCTGGTCCACGGGAACGGCACCCAATTTAATGCTTAATGTAACAGTGGATATAAGATTAATTGTGCCCGCGGGTTTGTTGTCAAGTTCTACGGTGGGACACGTACGGTCTTTCACTATGAATTTTCCGGCCGATAAAGGAGTTCCGAGCGGAATAGACAAAGCACCAAGATCGCCAGGCTGAATACCATTAGCCTCGGCAAATGCAACCTCGGAAGCAAGCTCGAAATTCTCGCTTGTATCCATGGCAAAAGGATACCAGCATTCAATAAAGACCGTTGTATCAACCTTATATTTATTACCTGAAATAGTGCCGGGGGAAACGATAATGTTATTGCTGACCACCACTTCGTTAATCATCGGAATGGCTTCGACGGAATTTCCCAGGTCTCTGGGAATGGAATCGGTATCCACATAATCAAGCAGATTGCTATAAAGCACGCCGGATTCAAATTGACTGAAACCTGCGTGTGCAAAAGCATTCGTAATTTCACTCATACGATTGATTAAATCCGCCGCCGAGCCGCTCAAATTAACCTGCGTTCCCACACAATTGAGAGCCGAATTGACATTCGTTTTCCAATATCCGGGAAGAGAATAGGAATAAACGGTAAAGTTGGAAGGATACTCGCTAAAATTATCCTTATTCAACACCGCCAATTCGTGAAGCGTTTCGTAGCGATAATCCGTGTTGTTGCGCCGGTTTAAAAAGTCGGTAGCATCGGCATTTTTGAATTCCGTCATGTTACCAATCGCAATTTCAGTTGGATTAGTTCCAGCACCTCTTGTCTGTCCCCCCACCCAATTGGCGTCCAGCAGGCCGGAACAGTTCAGGATCAGGTATTTGACGCGGCCCATGCGGTTGGATTCGGCTACATATTGTTTACCAGCATAGTTTGTATAAATCAGACTGTCCACCGGTGCCCAGTGGTTGGATGCCCTTGAATAATCCGCGTTCGTAGCCGCAGACCATAACGCGCGCGGCACAAAATTGGTGGCTTCGTTCTCGCGAGTCAATACCAGCAACTTAAGCAGGCCGGCATTCGTGGACGTATTGGTGTATGCTTCATTATAGCAATTGGTTGCGCCCCAGGGCGGATAGTTTGTGCCGCCGACGGCGCTCCCCAAGCCATTGGTGCCCAGCTTTCCCGCCAGGTCATCCAGCGCCCGCGCCAATCCCACCTGCACCAACTGGCGGGCGCGGACGCTATCGGCATAATTACCCGCCGCCACGCGCTCCGTGCGCATGGCGATGGCAAACGCCACGGCCATAAGCACCATCACCGAGAGGATGCCCAGGACCATGACTAAGGCGATGCCGCTGGAAGAGGGCTGTGGACTGTGGGCTGTGGGCTGTAGGACGGACGACGGACCGGAGGAAGAAGACGCCAGCCTGCCCGCCAACTTGTCAAGCGACGTGTCCGGCGACGTGTCCGGCGACGTGTCCGGCGAAGCCTTGGCGAAGACGGAAGCCTTGGCGAAGACGGAAGCCTTGGCGAAGGTGGACTTGTCCACCGTAGCTTTAGCGAAGGTGGAAGCCCCGGGGGCGAAGGCGGGACGCCCGACGCCCGATGCCGGCCCGGAGAAGAAAGAAAACTGGCGCCTGTTAAGAAAAGACTCCGGCTTATTGATCATAACACCCCGCATTTTGCCGATTACTTCGCATTGCTTCTCCATGGCATCAGCCCTTGACCTGATCAAATATCCATAATGAACAGCCCTATCCAACCAATGCTCCGTCTCTTGCAACTCACCATCCGAATCTGAAAGATTGCTCACAAAATGTGCCGGGTATCACCGCTGGCCCAAGCTTCCGCAATGTTTGCCCAGATAGATCGTGATGACCGCCTGATTTGATCAATTAACGCATATTTTTCTTCTCTCGGCCATCTCTTTGTTTCTTCAAAAATCATTACATCCAAGGCGGGCTATGCCCGCAACCCAAAGATATTTTCACCACGAAACACACTAAACGACACGAAAGTTATTTTTGGGTAATGAAAAACAGAATCTAATCTTTATCC
>JBDRJR010000115.1:0-4928 GCA_043814705.1 Verrucomicrobiota bacterium
TGGACTGTAGGCTGTAGGCTGTAGGCTGTGGGTCGGAACAGAATAAACACAGATGGGAAAAACCGGAACTGCGGTTTTGATAATGGTCCTTCATAGCCCTCGGTTTTATTGGGGTTTTCCCACAGTCAATAGCCCACAGCCCTTAGCCAAAGCATCCTATGGGATACTACTGAAATGAAATTATTATTTCACAAAATATAGCGGACGCTTCTTGGATTCCTCGAAGATCCGGCTGATATATTGGCCGATCATGCCCAGACAAACCAACTGGATACCTCCTAAAAATAACACCAGCGCCATGATGGAGGCCCAGCCGGGCACAAAAGCGGTCGGACTTGCGCAATAGTCCCACACAATGCGCAGGGTAAACAAAAGACCAAGGATGGAAATCAGCACGCCGGTCCCGGTAATCCAGCGCAGGGGCGTGGCGGAAAAGGAGGTAATCGCATCCAGCGCCAGTCTGACCGATTTCCAGACCGGGTATTTGGTCCGCCCGGCGTGACGGGCTACGCGTTCGTAATAAACCGCCCCCTGGTTATATCCCACCCAGCAGGTCAGCCCGCGCATGAAGCGGTGCAATTCGCGGACTTCCTTGAGCGCATCCACAACCTTGCGATCCACCAGCCGGAAATCACCGGCATTCATGGGCACATTCACCTTGGCCAGCGCCCGGAAGACCTTGTAAAAGGAAGCCGCCAGAAATTTCTTCACCCAGGTTTCACCGGCCCGACTGCGCCGCACGGCATACACCACCTCGTAACCCGCGCGCCACTTGGCCAGCAGATCGGAAATCACCTCGGGCGGATCCTGCAGGTCGGCGTCAATAATCACCACGGCGTCACCATCGGCATGATCCAAGCCGGCCGTAATGGCAATCTGATGACCGAAATTGCGTGATAAACGCAGAAGTCGCACGCGACTGTCGGCCGCCGCCTGGTTCCGGACCCATTGCGCGGAACTATCGGTACTGCCGTCATCCACAAACAGAATTTCAAATTGTTCCGGCTGGCCGGCCATTGCCCGGATCACCCGTTCAAATAACACCGGCAGATTTTCAGCCTCGTTCAGGAACGGGACAACCACAACCAGTTTCTTCGCCGTTGGCATAGGGATCGCTTCCGTGAATTGCCGTATCTATCCCAGTATCGGTCTACGGATGCACCGAACCATCGGACAGGATCGTTTGGGATAATACGGCCTTATCCAATTGATTGGTCGATGACAAAATCGCGCCCTGCAGGTTCGCGCCGGTCAGGTCTGTTCCCAGCAGGATAGCGCCGGTCAGGTTCACGCCGGTCAGATTGGCGCCGGTCAGGTTCGCGCCGGTCAGGATTGCGCCGGTTAAGTCCGCCCCCATTAATGTGACGTTGCACAATTTGGCGCGCACGAGGTTGGCGTTTTTTAATTTGGCGTTGACCAGCGTGGCCCCGCTCAAATCGGCCTCATTCAGCGCGGCGCCCTCCATGTCCGCCACGCTCAAATTGGCCCGGCACAGGGTGGCTTTGGTTAGAATCGTTTTTTTCAGGTTGGCTTCGCGCAGATCCGCCGACAGTAGAACCGCATTGCTCAGATCAGCATCATTCAATTTGGCGCTTCGCAGATCCTTGTTGATCCTGGTACTACGGGCGCGCTCCAGGCATTGTTCACGGGTCAGCTTTGTGGCCGAGGTGTCCGCCGTCTGGACCCTCTTTTTCCATCGAAATGTTTGACCGTCAGCCCGGGTGGAAAAGGCAAGCATAAGCATGCAGGCAAGCAGAACGACAGACGACAGACGACGGGCGACGGGCGACGGGCAAATGAAGCGGAGAAGAAAAGCTAATGCCTGCCGGTCTGCCATAACTTCCACCTTTTCGGAAAATAATGTAAGATTTATTGCCCGCGCATCCCGATTTAATTGTGGGTCTCTAAAAATCCTTCCAGCTTCTGCAGGCGCGTGGGATGACGTAATTTGCGCAGGGCCTTGGCTTCGATCTGCCGGATGCGCTCGCGGGTGACGGCAAACATACTGCCGACTTCTTCCAACGTGCGCGGACAGCCGTCGGCCACGCCAAAGCGCAGTTTTAACACCTTCTGCTCGCGTTCGGAAAGCGTGGCGATGACTTCCTGCAGGCGCTCCCGCAGAAGACTGTAACCGGTCATTTCGGATGGATTTTCCGCTGATTTATCCTCAATGAAATCACCGAAACAGGCGTCGTCACTGTCACCCACGGAAGCCTGCAGGGAAATCGGCTGTTGTGACATTTTGAATACTTCACGGACGCGGTCCACGGGCAGGTCCACTTCATTGGCCACTTCCTCGGGTGTCGGTTCGCGGCCGAAATCCTGGAGAAGTTGTTTCTGGACCCGAACCAGTTTATTAATCGTCTCAATCATGTGGACCGGGATGCGGATGGTGCGGGCCTGATCGGCAATCGCCCGGGTGGCGGCCTGGCGAATCCACCAGGTGGCATAGGTGCTGAACTTGTAGCCCCGTTTATATTCGAATTTTTCCACAGCACGCATTAAACCGGTGTTGCCCTCCTGGATAAGATCGAGGAACATCAATCCGCGGTTCATATACTTTTTAACGATACTGATCACCAAACGCAGGTTAGCTTCCGCCATTTCAGTTCGGGCCTTCTGTCCTTTCTTGAGCCAACTTTTAAGTTCGCGGTACTTGGCCTCGAAAACATCCGCTTCCATCAGATATATATTTTCCAAAACCCGCAGTTTGTTGCGCTCGCCCCGCAGTTTGGCCGCCCGAACCGCAGTTTTGGGTCCTTTAGCGGTTTCCAGCTTGTGAATTAATCCGGTGCATTCTTGATGCTTCTGGTAGTAACTATCCGCCAAAATGACGAAATCCTCGATAGCCTTCTGCTTGAAATAAAACCCGTCCAGCTGGCGGAAATAAGCGGAACAGGCTTTGTCAAACAATTTCTGGCACTGCTGTGCCTTCTTCGGATTACTGCGGGACTGCTTGAGCCTGGTAAACAAGGCGACAATTTTTTTGTAAGCGAGGCCGGTTTTTTTCTTCAGGGCCGGTAACATCCGGAAATACTTGTCGCGCCCTTCCACGTGTTTATCAATAATGATGCGGTCAAACCGCTCCTTGCCTTCTTCCAGCCTGGCCGCAAGGGCCAAATAGGCTTCCAGCGCAAACCCGAAACGTTTAAACAAGCCGCGCGAATTAATTTCCGCTTCCTCAATCCGCTTGCAGATTTCCACTTCCTGGTTGCGCGTCAGAAGCGGAACCTGCCCCATCTGGTGCAGGTACGTGCGGATCGGATCATCCATGACATCCATGGATTTGGCCTGCTCGGCGCGTTCCTCCTTTTCCACCTGTTTCTTGAACTGCTCGACGCCGGTGGAATCAATCACTTCGATGTCCATGCCGCGCAGAAGCAGGATAAAACCGTCAATTTCCTCGGAATCAATCAGGTTGGTCGGAAGCGCCCCGTTGATGTCGCCATACGTCAAGTAACCCTGGTCCCGCGCCAGCTTGGTCAGATCCTTCATTTTTTCACGCAGTTCTTCACTGCTCAACTTGACGCGAATGTTGGGATTCAAGGTCTCGCCGCTCAAGTCGGCCGCCGCGCCTTTGGCGACGTCGGATTTGATCACCACCGGCGCCGTCTTAGGCGCGGCTTTGCCGGCGGGCGCCTGCTTATGCGTCAGAACGATCTTAGCCTTGGATACCACCGGCGGACGAATACGCCTTTTGGCCGGACTGATGCGGCGCGTGGACGATTTTTTGCGTTTTGTCTTCATATACCCAACGATGTACAAACCCAAAGCCAACGGTCGGGGTCGAACCGACGACCTGCGCATTACGAATGCGCTGCTCTACCAACTGAGCTACGTTGGCAGAAAAATAATAAAACAACCGGGTTACATTGCATGTTTATACCGGCGTGCGGGGAATTGTCAATCTCTTTTGCGTGACATTAAAAGCCGCCCAAGACGGCCACTGTTGCTTGTAGCCGCGGCGGCCTGTCCTGCAACAGCGCGGCGGCGAAGCGTGGGTCCGCCCGCGGCCGCCCCGCCGTCGCCCCAAGGCAATGGTGTGGGCAGGCCGGAAAAATCCATGCCTTCACGGGCGCGGTACTGCCAGGAGTCGAAATTCCTACTTGTCTTCCGTCAGCGGGGGTAAAAAATCAACCGGTTGCGGGGGTGCCGAAATCAGTGGCGGCGGCTTCACGCCGACATCAAGCCAGCGAATGGCATTCAGTTTTTCGATTGCCCGCGGGGCATACTGGAAGACTGTCCGCCCGATAATGGATTGCTTACGCACCACATTCCGCAGGTATTCGTGGGGCCACAAGCCGATCGCATACACGCACAGAAGCACCATCAGCACCCCCCGCAAAAGACCGGCCAGACCGCCCCCGGAACGGTCAATCTTGTCATTGAACTTAACCGTCATCAGCAGGCGCAGGACCAAGCGCAAAATGAGGAAAAGGAGCGCAAAACAAACCACAATCAGAAGGAATGCCACGGCCTGCGCAAGTTCCGGGTCATCCGCGAGCCGGGTATTGTCGGCCAGCAAACGGCCCATGGTCTGGTAGAACCGCAGGCCGACGATCAAAACGACCGCCGTGCTGATCAGCCGCGAAAGCTCGCCTGAAAGCCCCCTTTTCAGTCCCCACAAGCATTCCCACAACACCAGCACAAGCGCGAGTGATTCCACGACCGGAAACATGTTTTCAAACATCATGGCTCAAAGTTTTCAGTTAGACCTTCGGCCCTTTCCATACAAAACGGGAATTATTTACCAGATTTGCAGAAGCTTGGCAACACCCATTCCGGGTCTGTCAAAGCTTATTAGAAATGTCCCCATTTTCGACTCATTAGAAATGTCCCCTTTTTGTTGTTGGTATCTTGTTGCGTTAGCTCGGGTTCCGCCCCCCGAGAATGGGCTTATATAGCTCGTCGGAGGGGGGCGGAATCCG
>JBDRJR010000116.1:0-7822 GCA_043814705.1 Verrucomicrobiota bacterium
GTAGGCGGACTCGTGCTCCCGCCTTCGTCCGGCAACAGCCGGACTTCGGTGGGCGAAGGAAGGTCGTAGCGAGCCTACTCCGCCGTAGCAAAGCCTCCGGGCCTACTCCGCCGGAGCAAAGCTCCTAGCTGCGAAGGCCGGACTGCGAAGGCCGGGAGGCTTACTTCGTAGCATCCGCCAATGGCGGAAAATTCCTTAGCGTCAAGTCAGGCCCGGCCGTGGCCGGGCAACTTTGACATGTGGGAGGCGTCCGGCAACCGCCGGATGCGGCGACGGTCGCGGCGTCCGGCTTAGCCGGACCCCTCCTACCAATTTAAAATTCCTATGTCAGAGGAATCCACGCCCTCACTATCCCGGATTTCAATTCCTATGCCGCAATCCGCAATCAGCAATCCCCAATCAGAAATCAACAATGGCTTCAGGCGCCCGGCGCAATGCCGGCCTGCGCGAAGGTGGCCATTTCGTTATAGATTGCCAGGGCATCTTCCATGATTTGCATGGCGATGGCCGCGCCCGTGCCCTCGCCCAGGCGCATATCCAGGCTGACGATCGGCCGCAAGCGCTCCTTTTCAAAAAAATTACGGTGTCCCGGTTCAGCGCTCATGTGCGCAAAGAACAGGTAATCTCTCACGGCCGGGCACAGGCGCATGGCAACCAGCGCACCGGCGCTGGAAATGAAGCCATCCACCACCACTGGCCGCGCGCGCGCCGCCGCGCCCAGGCATAAACCACAAATACCCGCGATCTCCAGGCCGCCCACGGCCGCCAGCGTCGCAAGCGGGTCAATGCAGTGGTCCCGGTTAATGGTTATGGCCTGTTCCACGATCTGCCGTTTGTGTGCAAGTCCTGCGGCGTCGAGTCCCGTGCCTGGACCAACCAGGTCACGTGCCGGCAAGCCAAGCAGGACGGCAAGGAGCGCTGTGGCGGGAGTAGTGTTACCGATACCCATTTCGCCGGTGGCCATCAGGGTTACATGACTATCTGCGGCCTGGTTGGCGCGTTCGATGCCTACAATGACGGCCCGCATGGCCTCATCCATGGACATGGCCGTTCCGCGGGCAATATTGTCGGCGCCGCGCTTGACGTTCAGGCGGAGCAGGCCCTTCAACTCACCAGGGTCTTCCGCCATGCCGATATCAATCACTTCCACATCGGCGCCGGCGCGCCGCGCCAGCACATTGATGGCCGCGCCGCCGCCAATGAAGTTTTTTACCATCAGCGTTGTGACTGACGATGGATAGGCGCTGACGCCCTCCGCTACGACTTTGTGGTCCCCGGCGAATACAAATACGCGCTTGGCTTCAATTTTCGGCTGGGTCTGCTGGAGCACGGCTACCAGGCGTGCCGCGATTTCTTCCAGATAGCCCAGACTACGCCGCGGCTTGGTCAGGGAATCCAGCCGCTGGCAAGCTTTTTCAATCCAAACCGGCGCAACCGGTTGGATCATCCGAAGTGTGCGATCATATAATTCACGGGTTGTCATAAGGTGATCTTTCAGTGGTGTCGGGGACCGGATTTTAATACTGCCCGTCATTAAGACCAGCAGAAATGGGTGTGTAAAAAGCGTCGCGGACGATTCGGTAGCCGGCGTCGTTGGGATGGTTGGCGGAGGGCTGATTCATCAGGCTGGATTCCCAACCCGGCACGGCGGTAATGGCTTCAAACACCGGCGCCACGGGAATATTGAAATCGGCGGCAATGGCATAAATGCGCGGGTTGAAGGCCGCGATTCTCGCCATCTGGGCGCTACGGTCGTTGTATTGGTTTTTGATCACCGGTGGGATTGTGGCAATTATCACCGGGATGCCGCGGTTCAGGGCGATCCGGATCATATTGCGCAGATTTTCCTCGATTTCGTCAAACGGGGTGTTGTCGCCATGGTCGTTGGTGCCTTCCATAAGCAGGATGAGATCGGGATTGGTTGCATCCAATGTCTGGGCAAATCGTTCAAATCCCTGGTAAGTATCTTCGCCGTCCCGGCCCTGGTTGATGGAGCTAAAATAGCCTTCGTAATACTGTTTCAATTTAGTTTCCAGGAGTTTCGGGTAGCCGGTTGCGGGACTTTCACTGCTACTGCCATCGCCATAAGTAATGCTGTCACCAAAGGCCATAAACACCAGGTCCTCGCGCCAGAGCGCATTGACCGCCGCCCAGTTCATGCCGCCGAAGGGCAGTCTGGCATCCGAGTAACCATTACCGGAGAATAAAATTTGCCAGTTAGGAATCGAATCGGCATACACCATGGGATCCGCCCGTCCGTCACCGTCGTAGTCGCCGGGCACAGGTTTGTGCGCGGCGTTGCCCCAGATGCAGGCGGCGGAATGCAGGTAGTCACCGCCGGACAACAGGATCTGCCACTCACCGGTGATCCTGTGATAGACGCATGGATCTGCGCGGCCATCGTTGTCGTAATCGGCCGGCGCCGCCTGGTATTCGGGTCCGCCCCAGATCGCGGAAACCTCCAAGTACCCGTTGCCGGAAAGTAAAATATACCATTGTCCCGTTGATTCCTGGTAAAGACACGGGTCGTCTTGGCCATCACCGTCAAAATCCGCCGGTGCGGGGATAAAACCCGGTCCGCCCCATTCCCCGGTTATGGTCTGGCCGCTTTCCGAGTACAAGATGCCCCATGCGCCCGACGCTTTTTTATAATAAGCAAGGTCCGTTATACCGTCGCCATCGTAATCAGCCGGGACCGCCCCGGCACCGGCGATGCCGAAATTGGTGGATACCGGTGAATTGCTGGTGCCCGATAAAAGCATCCACCATGTGCCGGTTTTACTCATGACGGCTATGTCGGTTTTGCCGTCGCCATCGTAATCGCCCGGTGCCGCCTTCCGGCCGATACCGCCCAGGATCGGTTGCGCCCCGGATTCGAAATCCTGGCTCGAAAACAGGATCGTCCAGTAGCCGTTGGATTCATTGTAAATGGCCAGATCGGATTTGTGATCGCCGTCATAATCATTGATGGTTGTTGCCAAGACCGGGCCGGCCAGTAAAAAGAGGCACAAAAACAGCCGGTCGGCGCGGCCGAAATTAATACGGCGGAACAAAAACAAAGCGCAGAAATAGCACAAGAATGCCGGCATCGTATTCATGAAAATAAGATTAACATGACCTGTCCGCCCGCCCGTAACGCTGGCGCCCTGCCCGCAATGCTACTTCCGGCAGTTGCCGGATTGCAGGCGGGTGATCCTGTTATCCTGTCAAATTTCCTTCGGATGGCTTAATGGTTACTATTTCCGGAACAGATGTCAAGCGCCGCCTGATCCGGGAGAGCGGCGCGCCTTTCAGTGACTTTTGGTGAAAAACAGCAAAAAATCCTGGTTCAAAAATGATTTTTTCTCTATATGTGTATCCTCTTTGTTTTTAACATTTAATGTTGCTTTTGCTGTTTTTCATGAATAGATCAGGTTCACTGGCCTGGCGTCCCACAGGGACGCCATGGGCTGTGGACTGTAGGCTGTGGGTCGGAACAGAATAAACACAGGTGGGAAAAACCGGAACTGCGGTTTTGATAATGGTCCTTAATAGCCCTCGGTTTTATTGGGGTTTTTCCCACAGTCAATAGCCCACAGCCCTCAGCCCAAGCATCTATGGGATGCTAATGGATCAGGTTAATGGTACTAATCTAATAAACGAACTCCTTTTCGGCGGTTAAGCGGCTGCGGCTCAGAATATTTTCGTTGGGATTGACAACAACCCTTAGCATATATTTCCCCTTTGTTAACCGTACGCCCTCAAATCGTGCCGTAACCATAGCGTGTTCGGACGGAAAGATTTCCGCAACATCCTGCTTTTGTTGAATAATTTCGCGATTTCCTTCGCACTGCACAAGAATGAAGGATACACTGATGTTTTTTACACCATTGTGTTGCTGGTACATGAATAAATTCGATTGCGGTATATAGCGCACAGTTGCCCTTGCCAAAACAAGCGACGTGTCCACAGATTCCTGCTCCACTGCCACCACAACATAGTCCGGGGTGATGACCAGGCTGGGCCGTTGCTGTACCCGAACGCGAAACCGCGTTTGACTATTGAGCAAGCGGGTTTTGACGTCAGCACAGGCGATCCGCGCGTATAGCCAGGTATCCTTATATGTGCGAGGGGGACACAGCGCGGTTGAGGGAGGGAAGTCCGGCGAATCACTGGTTACAAGCGCGGCGTAATTACCAAACCCTCTAAAATATCCCGCTGACCAGCCATGGCCCGGATATTCGGGGCGCAACCATGCTTGCCAGATACTTTTTGCCTCAACACTCTTTCCCGGCGCAATTTCCCCAAGAACCACGTCGTTACATATGCCAATGCCACCCCGATCAGGATCGCCATCATAAAACCTGACCACCACGTTACGCGCCAAGCTTGTCCCCCGATTGTGGACGAGCGCGGTGAGATGAACTTCCTCATTCTCGAATGGCTGTTCCTTTGAAACACGCAATCCCGCCTGTTCTCGCAAGGTAAGCGTCATGGCGCCGGTCCCCTTGCACCCCTTCACCAACAGTACATCCGCGGGATGTACGCATTCGGGAATAATGGGCGGAAAATATTGAAACATGTGACGCATAGTCACCGCGCAAATCCCAGCCGGGTTCTTCCTGGTTTTGTCCAGCGCGTCAATGCTGATACGCAGGCGGTAATTAAACGCCATTGTTTTCCCAGGAGCAGGATCTTCGTAAGGCACTGACTGGCAACTTAAATATTGTCTCAAATCGGCCTTTACTTCGTTTTGTTCGCAGTTGAGCGGCACAGGAAGCCATTCCGGTCCGGTAACCGGCGATTGGATCTCAATCCTAACGGCAGATTTACCACTTTCCACACTTGTGCGGAGCACCACCTCGCCGGTTGCAAGGAGAAATGGCGAAATGCATTGATATATGAGCGATGCGCTTTTATGTGGATCCTCCGGCGCTAAAATGGCGATGCCATTGGATGAGCGCTGTGTCGTTATGTTTTCCACCTGCTCGAACTGGTTACGCCAGTCCTTATCATCCGTAACCAGCTTCGCATCCAGGAGGCCGTTTGCATAATCCGGCGGTTCCGAGATTGCATGACACCAATAGCCTTTGCGTTCTTGAAGAAAAGTGATTTTTTCGCCGCGGCGCAGACAAAATGTTTCTTTGGTCCAGGGTATGTTCGGCTTCGCTCCCGGTCCCTTATAATTAAACCAGAAAGCAGAACCGACATTTTTTGGAGGAATCATTACCCGTGGGAACCTTCCATCGGCATCTACATGACGCAGAAGCAGATCCGTATTGGTTTTAACATCTGCACAACTGGCAATTGTCTCTCCATCCGTTTTTAAAAAGTAACAGCGAACATACGGGTCCAGATTATGCCAGGCATTCTCGAAGTAAACCTCCGTGGTGGCATGACCCGGTAAATCAGGCATCCGACATGGAATTCCGGCAATATTCAGGAGGCATTGAAATACCCGCGCCTGTGTTGAGCAATAACCGTAACCTAAGCTGTGGATGAACCGCGTGATATCCACCTGGTTATGCATGGAAAGATTCGCAAAACGCCCCAGGGCAAATCGATAAAGCGCGAAAGCCTTCTCCTTGTCTGTGGCGCCCTCCTTCACCACGGAATGCACAATGGTTTCGGGGTCGGTCCAGTCAACCCGGCCTTGGACCGAGAAGAACGGCATGACGCCTTCGCCTTCAAACGCCACCCGTTCTATAAGACATGACGGACCGTTTAACTGTGCGAGGGGAATTGCGTTGTTCCCTGGTTTCAATGCATATGTTTCTTCACGCATGCCTGACGGCAATTCAACCAGAGCGGCCGAATTCGTTTCCACAACCACCGTTTCCTTCGTTTGTAAGGCACGGTTGGTTTGCGCACAGGCAACCTCCTGCATCCAGCTTGTTGCGCCGCATGCCAGAATGATAAATGACAATACCAGGGAACAATGGCGTGGGTTTTTCATGGTTTTGGCTCAATGATGATCCCGTTCAGCGCGAAGTAGGGCAGTTTCATGCCGGGATTCTTGAACTCGAAGTTCATCAGCCCGTCGGTCAACTCCACTTCAAAGCTGGGACGATACGGATCATTCGCCTTGATCGGTCGGTTATCAACCACCTTGCGCCCTTCCACGTAGATGTCCGGCGCAAAGTGAGGATAGAGCGTATCCACCATGACCACGGTGACTTTATATTTGGCGTTGGGCAGTTGCACCGCCCATTCGCGGTCTTCCTTTCCACTGCAATAGTCACGGATGAGATCATCGCCCACGCCGCGGTCGCCGGGCCACTTTGAATCATATTTGATCCAGCCATAGCCCCGTTGATCATTGAAGAAAGTGTCGTTGCGGATGGCATTAAAGTCCTTCATGATCGGGCCGGCGCCAAAGTCGAACCCCATCTGCTTCCCGGTGGGGAGATCGAACTGGAGCTGAACGGCGTGCGGGGCCGAGCGATTCCCCGTCGCGTCTTCCACGCTAAATTGCAGGATATTGTCACCCTGGTTCAATCCTTCAATAAACACCTGAAACGCCCCATTTTCCCACACGGCAACTCTTCGCGCGGGCTGGTCATCCTGAATCAGGAGCAACGACGAGGACGCTTCCATCCCCGTCACCTGCCCGGTGAGGGTGATCCAATTGATCGAACTTGAGACCGGCGCGACCGTCATCGTGACCGGAGGAGGCGTTGTGTCAATCAGCACTTCCCGCCGGCTCACCGTCTGCGGGAAGCGGGCGGACGCCAGATGCAGGGTATAACGCCCATCCGTGCAAATTGCCCCGGCACTGTCTTTGCCGTCCCAGACAATATGGACCTTCGGCGCCGGCCCGGAAAACTCCCTGACCGTTCGCGCCTGGCTATCCAGAATCCGCGCTGTCCAAGGACCGTCCGGCACCTGCGCGACAGTTTGCGCGGTGACGCTCCATTGATCGTTCCGCCCGTCCCAATTGGGTGAGAATGCCGCCGACGATGGCTGGACATCCCGGAATACGGCCGCCGGGATTTTCGGCATGACAAGGAAACTCTGCAACTGCATTGACCGTGTGGTCACGGCAAAGCGGATGCCGTCTCCCCCCGCCTTTTTGAAGGCCACGTCTTTGCCGGTGACCAGATCCTGCACCTGCGCGACCGATGCGGGATCAGTCTTGACCGTTACCGTCAGGTTCCGTTCACGGAGATCAAAGGCCCGGCTGATGACCGCCAGGTAGATACCGTAATCGGTCTTGTACTGGCGCACGACAATTGCATCGTCCCGCGGCTGGACCGCATCGGCGAGGACCTCGGACGGCATCGCCGGAAGAGCCAGGTAGGCGGCCGCGAAAGCCCGGGCGTATTCCGGGAATCCCCGCTGGAGCGGCTGCCACATGTTTTCCATGATGCGGGTGGGATCGGCGTGAACCATGGAGAGAATTTCTTCCATCATGCAGAAAGGGCCGGCGTGTTCAATCGTGGACGCCGCGTGGAGTCCGAAACAATTCGCATGGTACGGCTCCTCGTTGTAGGGGAACGCGTTCCCTATTGCCACGCCTTCGCCGGTCCGGAAGAAGTTAAGGAACTTCGGATTATCGGCAGTGTACTTGTAGTGAACCGGCGCCCAGTACACAATTCCCTTGTCGTTCGCGTACAGGGTCGGGTTGCACCCGACGCGGCGGTCGGAGTAAATACTGCCGGGCTCGCTCAGCATTTTAATCATGTCCATATCTTCAGGATAGACCAGGTGCGGCAGTTCGCCACTGCGTTTGGCGCCCCAGAATTCCGGCATGTCCTTGTGCCGGCCATAGATAATATCCTCCATGGTCACCTTGCCGGCCAGTTCCGGCGCGATCCGCTCCCTGTAATAATGACGCGCTTGC
>JBDRJR010000117.1:0-2054 GCA_043814705.1 Verrucomicrobiota bacterium
AGCATCCCATAGGATGCTTGGGCTGAGGGCTGTGGGCTATTGACTGTGGGAAAACCCCAATAAAACCGAGGGCTATTAAAAACCATTATCAAAACCGCAGTTCCGGTTTTTCCCATCTGTGTTTATTCTGTTCCGACCCACAGCCTACAGCCTACAGTCCACAGCCCATGGCGTCCCTGTGGGACGCCAGTGGAACTATTACAACCTTTGCGACTTAGCGTCTTTGCGTGAAAATAATCCATTTTAAGTTGCCGGATGTGAAGGTGCTGGCACCCAAGAGCCTGCGGGAACGCATCGTGAAGAAGCTTGAGGATGGATTGCGGGCACAGAAAGAAAGAGAATGATGGCCCGCCAGGAGCGTTGAACTACCGATCCACTTGGGCCAGACGACGAACAGCATACATGGGTACAGCCTGGATCCAGTCATACAGTCCAGCTTCGGTCCGTCGTCTGGCTTCCAGATGGTTGACATTCCGGCTATTGGTGGATGCTCACACTCACACCAAAGCAGACTGTCGCATGGCAGGACCACCTCGAACGGCCGGAACTACGCCGGCACCTGTTCTACGGCGGCGCACGGTCCGGCAAGACTGACGCTATCCTGACCTGGCTCTGCATTCAGGCCGCCAAGTACCCCGGCGCGCGGATTCTCATGGCCCGGCGCACGCGGATCGCCGCCGCCAAAAGCCGTGGTCGGATAGCTTGGTCAAAATGCTCCGGGGCCGAACCGACTTCAAGATGCTGGAGATCCGGCACGGTTATCCGGTGTCGCGGCAACTCCGACGATCATCGGGGCGTGCCATAATTACAATTACTGGAATCGCCGCTTGACATCGGCGGGCAAAGTGTCACATACTGTGTCACATGAAAACAGCAACCATCAGACAGGTGCGCCACGAATTCAGCGCCGTGCTTGCATGGGTCGCCGAAGGGGAAGAGGTCACCGTGTTGAACCGGACTCGTCCCGTTGCCCGAATCTGCCCGCCGCGCGCTCAGGCCCCGGCCAAGTTCAAGATGCCTAACTTCACGGCCCGCGCGAAGGCGATATTCGGGAACTCAAAGCCCATGCCGAACGTCGTCCTTGAGGAGCGGGAGCGAAGCCCGTGGTAGCCTACGGGGACACCAGCTTTCTTTTCTCCCTGTATGGGAATGACGCGCACAGCGCACAAGCCCGGACTATCGGGGACGCGCTCAAAGTCGCACTCGCCTTCACGCCGTTACACCGGCATGAACTTCGCAATGCCTTCCGGCTTGCCGTGTTTCGGAAGATTATGACCTTGGAACTTTGCCAGGCTGTGCTTGCGGAAATCGAAGCGGACACCAAAACCGGCGTACTGGTCGAAACTCCCGTTGCATGGGCAGAAGTATACGCCGAGGCCGATGCCCTGAGTGCGGCTCACACGGAAACATTCGGGACACGTGCCTTTGACATATTGCATGTGTCGGCGGCCGCCGCACTGGGAGCCAAGGAATTCTACACCTTCGACGCCCGCCAGAAGGCGCTTGCCGTTAAAGTCGGGATGAAGGTCAAGCCGTAGGAGTCCTGCCGCACCTTAAGCGATCGCCGATGGTAACGCCAGGTTCGATGATGCAATAAGGCCCCAGGTAAACGTCTTGGCCGAGCTTGGCGTCAGGGGCCACGATGGCCGTGGGATGAAGGGACGGCGCGAACGAAATCGGCGGCGGCGCAAACCATAGGGCGGCGTCGGCGAAAGCCTTGTCAGCGCTTTTGACCCGGATCAGGGTCGCTGAACACGGCCGGTTCCAGTCCTCGTTCACGATCACGGCCGTGGCGCGCGTGGTCGCGGCCGCGCCGGCATAATGGGGCGTGGCCACGAATGTCAGATCGCCCGGCTCCGCTTCGCGGATGCCGGCCAGCCGTGAAATCTCCGCCTGGGAATCACCTTCGAGGCGCCCGTCCAGGCGACGGGCAATTTCTTCAACTGTTAGTGTCATGGCGTTTTCTTTATGGATTTGGTTTCTGTTGTTTTATTGGTTTCCGTTGCGACGGCATTCTTGTTCAGGATGGCCAGGATGGGCGCGGTGATGTCAAA
>JBDRJR010000118.1:0-56469 GCA_043814705.1 Verrucomicrobiota bacterium
TTCTTCTCCGTGCCTCCCGGTCTCCGTGGTGTCCTCCATAGGCGGACCGTGCTACGCCGGAGCGCTTCGCCCAGGCGAGTCCGCCTCCGGCGGAAATCCTTTTCTTGTTTTTTATAGTGGTACTAAAAGTTTAAGGTACTATATATGTGCTTACTTACAGGAGGCGCTCCTGTAAGTTTTTCGGATTTAGACCCAGCCGCTGGTAACAAAGTTCCGTGGCCACGCGCCCCTGCGGCGTGCGCTTAAGATAGCCTTCCTGAATCAGGTAAGGCTCATACACTTCCTCCAGAGTATCGCTCTCCTCACCGACGGAGACGGCCAGCGAGCCAATCCCCACCGGGCCACCCGCAAATTTCTCGATGATCACCCGCAGAAGGCGCTTATCCATTTCATCAAGCCCGTGCTTGTCAATGTCCAGCATGGTCAGGGCCTGGTCGGCGATCGTCCGCACGATTTTATTATTGGCCTTGACCTGGGCATAATCACGCACCCAGCGCAGGAGGTTATTGGCCATCCGCGGCGTGCCGCGCGCGCGCCCGGCAATTTCACGGGCGCCGGGATCGTCAATCGCCACGTTGAGAATGCGGGCCGAACGCAACAGAATGGCCTTTAAATCATCCGCTCCGTAATAATCCAGGCGGCAATTCATGCCGAAGCGCGTGCGCAAAGGCGCCGACAACAACCCGCTCCGGGTCGTCGCGCCAATGAGGGTGAACTTGGGCAAATTGAGCCGCACGGAACGCGCATGCGGTCCCTGGTCAATCATGATATCAATAACAAAATCCTCCATGGCGGAATAGAGGTATTCTTCCACCGATTTCTGCATGCGATGAATTTCGTCAATGAAAATAATGTCGCCACGCTCGGCACTGGTGAGCAGGCCCGCAAGGTCGCCCGGCTTCTCGATCACCGGCCCGGAAGTCGCCCGCAGGTTGACCCCCATGGCATCGGCCAGGATATAGGCTAACGTCGTTTTGCCCAGACCCGGCGGCCCGGAAAGCAGGACATGATCCAGCACATCCTGGCGGCCGCGGGCGGCCTTGACGAATAGTTCCAGCCGTTCTTTGACCCGCGCCTGTCCAACAAAGTCCCTGAACTTGCTAGGCCGCAGGCTGAGATCCAGCGCCGGGTCTTTTTTGTTGAATTCTTCAATTTTGGGGCATTCAGACATAAATGAAGCATACCATTAATTTTGCGTGAAGTGTATATGAATTATACCCAACGCGGGTTTATACCCCGCAACCCAGAGAAATCAACCACAGAGAAAGATGAGACACAGAGCTAAAGCAAAAAGAGATTTTGGCAAATTTGCGGCAACGAAACGTTGTTCTCAAATTTGCCAAAACACTTTGTTACTGGAGAAGGCGGGAGACATAAAACTCCCTTTTTTCTCCAATAGCAAGTCTTGCTTGAAATCTGGTTTTGCCTTCGGCAAAACCAGATTTCAAGCAATCTCTTCTTCTCCGTGCCTCCCGGTCTCCGTGGTGAATCCTTTTCTTGTTTTTATAGTGGTACTAAAAGTTTAAGGTACTAAAAGTTTAAGGTACTAACGTTGAATAGATTAACCACATCGAAGGAGCTTGTTGTCACATGAACAGATTGAAAGTGGGCGCGTTCCTATCGTCGTTTCGGCTCGATCTCAAAAGCGCCTTGGCTACGGCGCAGGAAATTGGGCTGGCTGGCATTCAGCTTTCCAGTCTGCCCCCTGAGATCAATGTCGAGGACATCTCCGCAAAAAAGGCGGCCGAAATCATCAGGATATTCAAGGATCATAACCTTGTGATTTCCTCGGTCTGTGGTGATATCGGCGGTTTTGCCGTGGATGACGAAGCGGAGGCCGGGAAACGTATTGAGCGGACGAAAAAAATAATGGACAACACCAGATTGCTCGGTGTCACAATTGTCCAGACGCATATCGGATTCGTTCCGGAAAATTTCAACATTGATCGAAAAGCTGTTATGATGCAAAAATGTCTGGAAAAAGTCGGAAAATACGGCGAAAAAATCGGCGTGGTTCTGGCCACCGAGACCGGGCCTGAGCCGGCCGCGACCATGAAACGGTTCCTGGATACCATTCGGATCCCCGCGATTAAAGTAAATTATGATCCCGCAAATCTGGCAATGAACGGTTTTGACTGTATCGGCGGCGTGGCTGATCTGAAAGATTACATTGTCCACACGCATGCCAAGGATGGCCGCAAGAAAGAAGACGCCCAGGGACGCAAAGAACAACCGCTGGGACAGGGGGAAGTCAATTTCCCGCGTTATATTGCGGCCCTGGATGCCATCGGCTACCGGGGGTTTTATGTGATCGAGCGGGAAGTGGGCGATAACCCGGTAAAAGATATCGCTGAAGCAAAACGTTTCCTTGACCAATTTTAGTTGCCGCAATCACTCAAAACGGTATGAAAAACAAAAAAGTCCAAACCAAAGGATAATCCCGTCATGCGTTTTGAAACACGGCTGTATTTCATTTCCATTCTGCTTTTTTCAGTTTTGCTTTGTCCGCCAAATAGTCCATCCGCCGAAGTTCCCGGCGCCGCGCCCGATTATTCCAAATGGCAGTCTTACGATAGCGATGAACCCAAACCCGAGATTGCGATTGAATCGGTTGAAATTCCCGTTTCCGAACCTACTCCAGTCGTCAGCCAGAAAGCCGCAAGTCCTCGTCGTTTCCCTGGCAATTGGCGGGTTTTAAAGGAAAAATTGATGGTTTTTTTGGGATTGCAAAAAAGCAAACCTGCCCCACCCCAGGGTCAATCTCCGGCAACCGCACCTGCGACACCCGTCCGTAAAACGATAATGCGAGTCAAGACTCCCGGTAAAAAAAGGCTGGAAGGTGTAAAAACGGATTTAACCATTCTACCGCAAAATCGTTATTTAATTTCCTGCAAGGTTATGGGTGAGGGGCGGGTCATGTTGTCTGTTTACAGGGGTGGATGGGTCTATGGTCCGAAACAGATTCTCTCGGCGGACTGGCAGGATGCCGAATTGGAGTTTTTTACGGAAGCCGCGGTCATCAGCCCGAATTTACTGCTTGTTTCCGACAAACCACAGGCATGCACTCTCAACCTCAGCGACTTTAAAATTGAACGGATAAAAGCGCCGGAAATGCCCGATGTTGAAATGGCGCCGGTCCGGTTTGAAGCGGAGCGATATCCGGCCGGCGCCCCGGCGGGCAAACTGGTAAAGGACAAAAGCGCCGGCGGCGGCGCATACATGGAAGGCCAAAGCCATTTCTGGCTCGCGGAGAACGTTCCCCTGCCTCAGACGGGGCGGCCGTTTTATGTTTATCTCAGGGTTATGGCAAATAATGCCGGCATGCAGTCCATAAACCTGATTTATAGAAAATCCGTCACCGAAATATTCGCACGCGCCGCGATTCCGGCGACTGAAAAATGGGTTTGGGTCAGGACGGGGCCATTGTCGTATAAAATCGGGGAGCGATTCTTGGTCAGCGCTGACTGCGGCAATAAGGATGCGGTTGCAAGACTGGATTCAATCGTCATGGCCCCCCGTGATGATTTAAGTGAAATTGAATTGGACAGGATCATCCCCAATCTTTGAAGGTGCAGACGCTTTTGGCGGATATAATTATGCAGAAGATTGAATATGATATTTGGCTGAAGATCATCACGGAAGGATATGATCGTAAAACCGAGTGGTTCCAGCCGCGCATAGGCATTATCCCGCCTGCCACCGCCATCCTGACAATGACCAAGGCCCAACTGTGGGGGTCTGATATTTTTCAGGGAACTTACCTGATGCGGTCCGACGATCATGGGCAAACATGGTCTAAACCTTTAAATCAGGAGAACCTGCAAAGGCGGTCTTTGCCGGACGGCGCGCAGGTTTGTCCGTGCGATTTAACGCTACAGTGGCACGCCGGCACGGGAAAGATATTGCTCACCGGGCACACGGCCGTGTATGACGCGGGCGCGCAGGGCAATCTGCAAAGCGGCAACACCCATGAACGCCAGGCGATTTATGCCGTTTATGACGAAAAAGCAGGGAAAATTTTACCGTGGGAAGCCCTGCTTATGCCCGATCATGAGAAGTTTTATTGGTGTGGCGCCGGATGCGCACAGCGCGTTGATTTGCCGAACGGCGAAATACTCCTGCCGGTTTATTTTATGGACCGGAAAAGCGTTGGCGAAAATTTTTGGAAAAGCTGTTTTGTAACAACCGTTGTGCGCTGTGAATTTGACGGGACGCGTTTAACGTATTTGGAACACGGCGACGAACTCTCCGTTCCCGTGCCGCGCGGTTTTTGCGAACCGTCGCTGGTTTTTTTTGACGGGCGCTTTTTCCTCACCCTGCGCAATGATGCGAAAGGGTACGTGACGACAGGCAGAGATGGTCTGCATTATGATAAAGTCATCCCTTGGGTTTTTGACGATGGCCAGGAATTGGGAAGTTATAACACCCAACAGCATTGGGTGACGCTGAGTTCCGGGTTGTTCCTCGTGTATACCCGCCGGGACGCCAGGAATGACCGGGTCATCCGCCATCGCGCACCGCTCTTTATGGCGCAGGTAGATCCCGAAAATTTGTGTGTTATCAGGGCAACGGAACGCATTCTCGTGCCGGATTACGGGGCGCAACACGGTAATTTTGGAGCCCTCAATGCCTGGCCGGATGAAAGCTGGGTTGTTACTGCCGAGGGAATGCATGGCGATGCGAAAGATTGTCACAATTTGGAGCTCACCGAACGCCGCGGGGCGAACAATCGCGTTTACCTTTGCAGGCTTATGGGAAACGGCTCCAACGCAAAATAAACCTTAATAAGGAACAGAAAAAAATGAATATATTCATAATAAGATCAAGGATGATCATGCTTTGTGCGGCCGGCCTGGTTTTCAGTGACTTTTCCGCAGCGGCCCCATTGCCCGGTTTGATCACCGCCGGCTTTGCGCCGGCCGCGCCGGTCATTGACGGCAAGCTGGATGACCCCTGCTGGCAGAACACCATCGAAATTGCGCCTTTTATCCATGCCGATACATCCGACAAAAAAGCGCTGGAACCGACTAAAGCCTATGCCTGTTACGACCGGGCAAATTTATATATCGCCGTCCATTGCGTCCAGGGCTGTCTGGACCCCGCCCAGAATCAGTTGCAGGCGTTCAAAAAAGATATCAGCACCAATGACGACGATAAACTTTTCGCCGATGATTGGGTGCTTGTCCTGCTTCAGCCGGACACGGCTAAAAACAGTTTTTATGACCTGTTCATCAATGCCAACGGCGCGGTCAATGACGGTTTGTGCGCCGGAGCGGACGCGTGGTCAAACAGGGATAAAACCTGGAATAGTCAAGCGGTGATAAAATCGCATATCGGCGGCGGTTTCTGGACCGTGGAATGCGCCATTCCTTTCGCAAGCCTGAAAATCAGCCCGCTTCCGAATCAACCGTTCGGATTCCAAATTGGAAGGATGAATTGTTTCGGCAAGGAGCGGAGTTTGTGGCAACCGATGGAAAAGGCTTTTCACACCGCGGAAGGCTTCGGCCGGATGGTGCTTGCGGGCGAGGTCCCGCAGGTCAGGAATCTGGACTACGGCGATTTTGTCCGCGGATCAAATGCGCTCAATTGTTCCGTTTTGCCGCCGGGCGCCAATTTCCACGTGCGGCTGGAAAGCCTGGTTGAATTTACCGGATTAATCCCGGCCAGGGCCTCAAAGGATTTTGCGCCGACGGGCCCGACGACCCTGGCCTCAAGTTACATGCTGGATCGGGACGGACAATTTACCGTCCAGTTCGGGATCGTCAATCCGTTGGACCTGAAGACATACTACCGGACCCCGGCCTATCTTGCGGATGTCAAATCATCCGCGCTGACGGCTGACCTTTCCGGGAAATCCGCCTATGAAATATACCTGAACGGCCAGAAAATAAGCAAACAGGGGTTTCTGTTACAAGGCGAGAATATCGTGGGAATTAAAACGGAAGGCGCGCTCAAGGGCGGATTGACGGTCGGGACGCATGTCATTCCGCTGGACAACACCTGGAAATATTCGGAAACGGCCGAAAGCAATTGGAATGACAAGGCCTTCAATATCAACGCCTGGGATTTCGCCTCAGCCGCCGGCGGTGAATTCAAGGCCAAGGGGTATTACCGCAAATCAATCGTTTTAAATACGAGCAAATTCTGGCCGAACTGGCAGAAGGGCGGAATATCAATCGCCCAGGACAGCATCCAACAGCTTTGCCTGGTTCCCGAGGGGCTGGCGGGCCGAACGCTGAAAGATTACAACTTTTTCCTTGAGGTTCCGGAAGAGTTTAAGGTTGTCGGCGCCAGCGGGTATTATAAGCGGGCGGAATATTCCGTGAAGGGGAGCGAAAAGGTCGCGCGCAACGGCAAAAATTATGTCAAATACCAGATTGGCGTCAATACCAACCTGCCGTTCAATAAAAAAATTAAATCATATCAGTTTGTCGCCATTCCGGTTCAGCTCGAAAAATTCAAGGGCCAGAGCGGCAAAACCGAATTTTATTATTACCTCGGTGCGGAAAACGGCAATATTGCCGAAGTGCCCCAAAAGCTGGCGGTCAATATTCTGCCGCCCATAAGGGGCGCCCAGCCGCAAAAATATATTTTCCAGTTATGGGCTGATTGGCTGAGTAGTTTGGATAATCCTGACTTGGCGCAAAAAATGATGGGATTTTTTGCGGCGGCCGGATTTAATGAAATTGGCTATGACAAGCCGATTCTGCCGGAAATTAAACTGCGCGGATTTTCCCTTATCGCCTTTGCCTCTTGGTGTATTGATTGCAGACCATATTTAACCGAACATCCCGACCATGCGCGGATTGATGGTGAAGAAGTTAAATCTGACGCCACCCATATCTGTCCTTCCCTGCTCCTTAAAGATTCTCCGGCTTGGGCTTACTTGGATAAATGTTTCCAAGACTGGGTTAAAAAAAATAATCTTAAACATGTGAATTGGGATTTTGAGGGCTCGGTCTGGGCAAGCTATATAAGCTGTTTCTGTCCGCGGTGCATTGCCCAGTTCAGGGATGATGCGAAAATTTCCCCGCAGACGGAGCTGAACTTTAAGACCATAAAGAAAAATTATCGGAATGAATGGGTAAAGTTCATGAACATGCGCTTTGCCCAGCTGGCCGTTAAATTTAACCAGTCGGTCAAAAAGGTTTCCCCGGAAACGATTTTTTCGGTTTACAGCGGGTATCAAATGGAATCCACCAGGGAGGGTTATGGCGTTGACTGGTCAAAGCTGGCCGGCAAAATTGATTATGCCATGTGCGGGTATGGTCGTTCCGAAAAGGAAATCAATGACACTCTTGCCGCTCTCGATAAAACGCCGTTGATTGTCGGTGAATTGGTTTATCCCTATCTTTCAACCGTGGAAAATTATGATGAAAAGCAAGTATACCCGGCTTATGCGAGCAAGGCGCTCCTTTTGAGGCGGGTTACGGATGGAACCGGCGGGGTGCTGATTTACTCTCTGACCCAGCTGGACGGGCGAACGTTTTACGCCCTGGCGGAAGTATCCCGGCTGGTAAAGGATTATGAGGCGCTGTTCCTGGCCCGTAAAAAGGATTCTTCCCTGATCAAGGTTTCCGGCATTGAGCCGGATAACGCGGTGGTTTTCACGGATGGCCCGACAAGGTTGATCATGATTATCAACGAGGAAAATGTCGTCCGCAAGGCGGTCATTACCAATCAAAATCTTGGCGAAAACATGCGCGTCCTTGACTATTACGCCGGCAAAGATTTGGGCCGCGCGGAAAAAATTACGGTTGAAATTAAGCCGCAGGATATTGCCGTATTTGTAATTAAATAAGGAAAACTAATATGGGCAGTTTCTTAAAACGGAAAATAGACTTTGAGCGGCATAATACGGAATGCCGTAAAGTCTGGGACGCCTTCCACGCGCGCAAGCCCATCCGGGTCCCGATTATTGTGGGCGGCAGTATCCGTAATTTATTCCAGAATCCGGAGCTTAATACCACCGGTTACACGTTTGAGGATTTCTTCAAGAATCCCCAGGCACAAATCGAGTGCCAGCTGGCTTATCAGAAATGGTGCCGGTCCAACCTGGTCTGCGACAACGAAATGGGCCCGCCCAAAAACGGCTGGCAGGTCGGTATTGATTTTCAGAATTCCTGCGAGGCGGGGTGGCTGGGCTGTCCAATGCATTATTTCGGCAATGACGTGCCGGACACCAGTGAAATCCTGAAGGAGGATAAAAGCAAACTTTACCAGCTCAAGGAGCCGGATGCCCTGCACGGCGGCCTGCTGGGCCGGGCCATGGAGTTCTTCGACTACATGCATGTGAAGTGCCCGAAGATGGAGTTCGAGGGCCTGCCGGTCAAGCCGCCAGTCACGATTCCGGGGGAGGGGACCGACGGTCCTTTTGACGTGGCCTATAAACTACGCGGCGCCGCCGAGGTCTGCCTCGACATGTACGAGGATCCAAAATATTACCACGATCTCATGAACTTCATCACCGAAAATATCATCCGGCGGATTAAGGCCATACGTCAGTGGCGCTGGGCGCGCAACCCGGATGCGCCGGACAAGGGTAAATTCAAAGGATCATGGGGGTTTGCCGACGACGCCATCGCCATGATCTCCACCCGGGATTACGAGCAGTTTGTCTTTCCGTATCACAAGCGCCTGTTTGACGAATTCAGCGATGGCAGTTCCGTATCCATCCATTTATGCGGCGATGCCACCCGGCATTTCAAGTTCCTGCGTGACCACCTGAACGTGCAGGCGTTCGACACCGGATTTCCGGTGGATTTTGGAAAGCTTCGGCGCGAACTGGGGGCGGAGGTATTGATTCAAGGCGGCCCCACGATCATGCTACTCAAGGACGGCAAGCCGGAGCAGATTCGCAAAGAGGTCAAGCGCATCTGCGCATCGGGCATCATGGAAGGCGGCCGATTTGTCCTGCGGGAGGCCAATAACTTGGCGCCCTGCACGCCGATCGAAAACATCGAGGCCATGTACGAAGCCGGCAAGGAATACGGCCGGTATAATACCTGCTAATGCCGGATAGAATAGAAACGCATGCCAGGTGAAATAGGTGGAGCGGTTATGTCACGTTATGAACAAGAGATGCCCAGTGCGCATCACCGTCGTATTCGCGCGGTATTTTCGGGGCAATGGCCCGATCAAATCCCGATCTGTGAGCAGGCATTTGCTTCTTCCGTGGCCGGCGCCATTCTGGGCCGATCCGTGCATGTCGGCTCCACGGAATTGCATTATGAGGAAGCACGGGCCTGGTTAAAAGGCGAATCAGCCCACGCGGACTTCGTGGAACAGGTTTATCAGGATACGATCGCGCTCCATCGGTATTTTGATTTTGATATTTTTTGTCTGCCGTGGAGGATGGATGCGCGCCCCGTGCGGCAGGTTGATGAATACACTTTTCTTTACGGCAACCCGGACGGAGACTGGAGCCTGTATCAATTCGACCAGGCATCCAGAACCTATGGCCTGGTGAAATCCAGTCAATCATGGGAGAGTTGCGAAGAGGTGTGCGCATATATCCGCCGGACATTGAAAGAAGCTTCATCAGCGCCCCCGGCGCCCCCGGTATGCGGTCCTTTTCTGGAGCGGGCACAGCGTGAGATGGGAAACGAGTTTGTCGTGGCGGGCGGCGTCGGCATGGCCGTGCCGATGAAAACCGGCTGGCTCGAAGCCACCGTCTTGGAGCCGGACCTGATCGGCGAATGGCTGGATTTGGACATTCAAAACACACTGGCGCATCTGGAGGCCCAGAAAAGGGCCGGGATTATACTGCTCAATGGAGGCGGTGATTTTGCGTTTAACACCGGGCCGATTTACTCGCCGGTTTTTTTCAAGGAGGTCATGGCGCCGCGCTGGAAAAAGATTTTTGATAAGTGCCGGGAACTTGGTCTGTATTACATCATGCGTTCCGACGGCAACTTGTGGCCGGTGGCGGATGCCATGTTCGGCTGGGCCAAGCCGCACGCCTATTATGAGTGCGATTATGACGCGGGTATGCGTTTCAAGGAACTGCGCGCCCGATTTCCCGAGCTGGTCTTAATGGGAAACGTCAGTTGTGATTTAATGATACATGGGACGCCACAGCAAATCCGGGAACGGATCACGGAATGTATTCAGGCGGCCGCGCCCCGGGTCGTGGCCGCCACCGCCAATTCGATTTTGCACGGCACACCCCCGGAAAATGTCCTGGCACTCTATGACGCCGCCAGGTCTTACCATTATTGAGACGGTCCGGTGCGGGATTAACACCGAAACGCATAACAATCAAATCGCCTGAAAGCGATGCGAGGATTAATGAACAAGACATTGAACTCGATTGGCATCAAGCCCCGTCCGGATTTCACGCAACTGCGGCAGACACTGTTCCGGAGCGGCAAGCCGGCTTATGTTCCATTCTATGAGTTATTTGTCAACAACTCGGTCATGGAACGGCTCCTGGATAAGAAGATTACAACGCGGATAGATACCGTCGAATTTTATTACCGCGCCGGCTATGACTATGTGCCGATATGGCCGGGGGTGCCGGCGAAACGGGGCAATCTTGTTGACCGGCGGGAGGGGTATCCCATTCAGGACCGGGTCGGTTTTGACGCCTATGAATGGCCAACAACCGCCCAGGTTACCTTCACTGAATTTGAAGATGTCGGTAAAGTTCTGCCGTCCGGCATGAAGATGATCGGTCAGACCGGCGGAATATTTGAAATGGCCGAACAGTTGTGCGGCTACGAAACCCTTTGCCTTTTCCTGGCGGATGATCGTCATTTGGTGGCCGACTTGTTTGACCGGATCGGACGTTTATATCTTCATGTTTATGAGGGAATGGCGCGGATTAAAGACGTTGGCGCCGTGGTCATTAGTGATGACCTGGGTTTTAAGACACAAACCCTGATTGCACCCGACGATTTGAGGGAGTTCGTGTTCCCATGGCATAAAAAGCTGGTTGAAATTGCCCATCGCTACGATAAACCCTGCCTGATGCATTCCTGCGGTAACCTGGCGGCGGTCATGGATGATTTGATCAAAAATGTCGGCATCGATGCCAAACATTCCTACGAGGATGCAATTCTGCCGGTTCAGGAGGCAAAGAAAAAATACGGCGGCCGCATTGCTATTTTAGGCGGGCTGGATGTGGACCGTCTCTGCCGAAGTGCACCGGATGAAATTACCCGGTTTTCCAACCAATTAATTGATGAATGTGGCGCGGATGGTGGCTACGCCTTGGGATCCGGCAACAGCATTGCGGATTATGTGCCGGCCGAAAATTATCTGGCCATGCTTGCCGCCGGCTGGGCGCGACGTTGACCGTCAGGGTGGGGTGGATAATTACAAGGAGGATGCAAAGCTATGCAATCAAGTCGTCAATATTTTGGATGCGGCGCGGATCGCCCGCCCGCCTACACCTACCCGCAGTGCTATGCACAGCATTGCAGGCGGGTCGCTGGACGAAGTCCTGCGGGCAGGCAATCCGTCAGCCGACGGATAGCGACTGCGGGCGCGGTTATGTTGGCGATGGTTTTGAGCGGCTGGGCGGCGGAGCCGGCGGCAGGCGCCAGACAACAGGCGACGGATGGCGGCGGACAAAGATCAGCGGTCGGTGATCAGCAAAATTCCACAATCCCCGCGCCGGAATGGAAGAACAAGGCGTTGCTTCGCATTCCGCGTCTCGGAACGCCGCCCGTCGTGGACGGACGCATTGATGAAACCGAATGGGGCAAAGCCGCGCGCTGGACTAATTTTCTGCTTACGCGAAACGCGGCGTTTGCGCAGGAGCAGACCGTGCTCTGGATCGGCTACGACGACCGGCAACTCTATCTCGCGTTCCGCATGCAGGCATTTCCTTTGGATCCGGCCAGTAACCAGGGCGACGCGTTTCTGGCGAAGATCCCGAAGACCGAAAAGGACAAGGACGTCTGGAGCGATGATTCCGTCGAATTCCGGCTGGAGGCCACGAACGCGGCGTCACGTGTGAATTATTACCTGGCCTTTAACGCGAACGGCGCGCTCCTCGACATGGCGCTGAAGGGGGCCGATTGGGACCGCGGCTGGGACTCGGGCGCGCGCGTGGAAGCACGCAAGGACGATAAGGGTTTTTGGGAGGCGGAGGTGTCCGTGCCCTTCTCCGCGCTGAACGCCCGGCCCGAGGACGGAGCCTTGTGGCGCTTTAGTTGCGCGCGCTTCGAGCAACGGCTGAAGGAAGTATCCAGTTGGACGCGCCTTGCCGACGGTGACCACACCAATCCTGAAAGCATTGGTCTCATCGTGCTCGGCGGCGCTTGTCCGGCGGCGCGGATGCAGGCATTTGCGGAGGCGGACTTTGCCAAGCGGACCATTCCGTGCGCCGCGGTGTCCCCGCAAACGGGGACGCTTGCCTGGGAAAGCCGGCTTGTGTCAACCGGGACCCCGCTGGCGCGGCAACAAGGTTTGGTTGCGCTTGTGACTGGCGAAACCGCCTTTGCCGTTGCGTGCCCCTCCGCGAAGACCGACGGCACGGGTTCGGCGACCTTTGCGTTTCAATTATCCGATCCGCGCCATGGCGCGCTTCTCGAAAGCCCTGCGTATCCGTTTTCACAGGGAGGCGGCATGGCGCATTTCCGTCTGCGCGCCGCCGATACCGATATGGCCGATGTATTCTGGAACGGACTGCCCGTGGCAACGGAACCAACTAACCGGCTGTCCGTTGAGGCGGAGATGGAATTCTGCCCGGGCGTCAACGTGCTCGCCGTCCGGTGCCGCGGGAAGGGCCGGATCGCGGGTGAATTCGAACATAATGGCGCGTTCTTCAAGACCGACGCGTCGTGGAAGACCGCCCGTTCGCCCCGCGCGGGATGGGAAAAGGCCGTATACGACGATTCCGACTGGACACCGGCGCGCATTGCGGAAGGGGACACACTGCTCGGCGACTGCCCGGTGCTTGCCGGGCCGGATGGCGCCGAGGGCGAGGCGGTCTTCCGGAAAGTCTTTCTGTATCGCGCAACGGAGTTGTATCCGCTTTGCACGGATGACATTTTCCATCTGACGCAGGGCGGGACCTATTACCTTCAATGGGACGGAACCGGCGCCGTGGGCTGGAACCTCGACCGTGCTCTGGAAGACTGGCGCCTGATCCTGGAAGTGCCCGAGGGCCTGGAATTCCTGGGCGCGACCGGCCGCAAGGAATGGGTCACGGCGCAGACGGAGCGTTACGGCCCTGAAGCGCAACGAAAAAAACTGCCGTTCGCTATCTACACGTGGCGTGAAACCGGCCGCGTCCGCCAGGACGGGCGCGCCAGCCGCGTTTACGAAATCCGTCGCAATGAGCCGGTCACGCCGGTGGAATCCCTGACATGGGGCCCCGCGCAGAAATACCGCCAGGCGGGCTGTCATATCGCCATGCGCGCAACGGCGAAATCCGGTGACGCCCTACTGCCGATCCGCTTCCGTTGCGAAGCGTTCGGCGGCGCGTTCCAAGAGATGTGGCGCACGCGCCATTGCCGCATTCTTCCGCGCCTGGACGGGCGACAGCCCAAGGAGATTGTGCTGTTTCTCATGGCGCACGACGCGTGGCTCCAGGAAGAGGGGCCGTTGCGGCGGAACCTGGAAACCATCCGCACTGCGGGTGTCAGCGAAATGTTTGGTCCTTTTCAATCCGCGCTCCCGCGTAAGGCCGGTCTCGGGCAGACATATTTCTTCAACCTGGATATCGTTACCCAGGATGGCTATCCCCCGCACATGGGCATTATTGACGTAGGGCCGCTGGTTGAGCGCTTCCCCGAGGCGCGCGCCGTCAGCTTCGAAGGCAAGCCGGCGGGCAATGCGTGTTTATCTTACCTGGCGCGCCATCCGGAGACGTGGCCGTTTCTCGAAGCCGAAATCGCGGATCTGAAGCGCCGCTGTCCCAGCCTGACGCACCTGTTCTGGGATTACGAGTTTGGGCCGTTCCCCGGTCGCCACCGCGGCTATCCGTGCTTTTCCCCCTTCGGGATTGCGACGTTTGCGAAGGAGTACAACATTGCCGAGCCCCTGACGCCGGCGCTCCTGAAGGAAAAATACAATAAGGAATGGGTTGAGTTCGTCTGCGGCGAAATGGCCGCGGTGAGCGGCGTCCTGCGTGATATCTGCCATAAACAAGGACTGAAGATGACGGTTTACAGCGGATACGAATGCTGGGACACGCATTGGATGTACGGCGTCAACTGGAACCGGCTTGGTCCGAACGTGGACCGGGGGTATTGCGGCTACGGACGGAGTTCTGAATTGATCGCCGCAACGCGCAAGGGCCTGGCCGGGAAGCCACTGGTCGGCGGGTTGTTAAAGATGGGCGACAAGGCGCAATATCACGAGCCCGCGCAACTCATGCGCATGGTCGTGGATTGCGGCGGCGGGGTGCTCTGCTGGTACCAATCGCGCTGGGACGGCAAGGCGCTCCAGTCTTTCGCGTATGCCAGCCGCGCGATCGCGGAATACGAGGACATCCTCCTGCACGGCACGCGCTGTGACGGTGACGTGAGCGTGGGCGGCGCGCCGCCGGACAATGTTGTGGCGTACGAACGGGATGGTCGGCTCCTCGTCCTGGTTCTGAACGAGCGCCAGGAGGATCTGAAGGTCGACCTGTGGCTTCGTAAACCCGGCGGCCGGCTGAAGGAATTCTACACGGGGCAGAAGTTCGACGCGGACAAGCGGATTACCCTGACCGTGCCCGGCGGCAAATTCCTCGCGCTCGCGGGCACCGCCGGGACCGATGAGAAGCCACTGCCGGAAGGGAAGGCGTGGATTCCGGATCCTTCCTTCGAGGCCGTGGATGCGCAGGGCCGGCTGACGGACTGGACCTCGGTCTACGGAGGATACGCGCTTGCGGACAAGGCGCGGACCGGGAAGCGCGCGCTCAAGCTTTCCTGCACGGAAGAGGCCGACCAGAGCGGCCGCCTGGGCGTAGCCAGAACGTTTTCGGGATTCGCTCCGGGAAGCCGGTTCCTGGTGACATCCCACGTGTTCATTGAAGAGTTCCGTAGCGGCATCATCAAGCCCGTCCATTTCAGTTTCACGGGCGGCGGAAAAACCCAGTATCCCCAGATCAACCTTCTGCCCGGCCAGGCCGAAACGGGGAAATGGCTTTGCTACGATTACGTGCTCGATCTCTCGGCGTATCCGGAGACCGACCAGGTGCAGTTGTGGTGCCTGACGTGGAATCACGACAAGAAGCCGTTCGTGGGCACGGTGTACTTCGACGACGTGACCGTGCGGCAACTGGAATGAATCCGGGCGGTTTTCCGCCCGGACGTTTCGATTTGCCTATGCCCGCGCACCGGCCAGAAATCATCGGCTCGCATTCCATCGAGGGATATATTCCCGTGGACCATTACGACGGGTATATCTCAACATTGGACCGAATTGTGGGTTTGATTCACTGGCGTCCCACAGGGACGCCGAGGACTGTGGACTTTAGACCGTGGACTGTTGGTCCGAACAAGCATAATGCGTATGGGCCAAACCAGAACTGTAAATTTGGTAATTGTCTAAAATATCACGCTTTTTCCGTTTGTTTTCCTACAGTCAACGGTCCACAGCCTTCAGCCCAAGCATCCCATGGGATGCTAATGGGTTTGATCAATGAATGAATCAACATGTATTGCGGATATGAAATTGGCCTTGGCGAAGGCGGGCGTTAAGCCGGGGCAGGTTGTTCTTGTTCATGCGGCCCTGCGGCCCCTGGGTAATGTTCCCGGGGGAGCGGAAACGGTCATTCGCGCTTTCCTCGATGTCTTGGGTGCGGAAGGAACCCTGTTGATGCCGGCCTTGAGTTATAAATATGTTACCCCGATGCAACCGGTATTTGATGTCAAGCTGACGCCCGCATGCGTGGGTACATTGCCCGAATATTTTCGCACGCGCGCGGGAACGCTGCGAAGCATTCATCCCACGCATTCGGTCTGCGGAATCGGAAGACTGGCTGAAAAAATCCTGGGCGATCACATCTTGGATGCCACCCCCTGCGGTCCGCATTCTCCATTTTATATCTTACCAAAAGTGCAGGGTTATATCATCATGCTGGGATGCGGCCTGCGCCCCAACACCTCGATGCATGCCGTCGAGGAGCTCGTGGCGCCGCCCTATTTATTCGGGCCGGAAATAGCCTATACCTTGAAACTCCCGGATGGAACCGCGCGCGTCAAAACTTATCGAACCCATGGGTTTGCGGGATGGGACCAGAGATATGACCGCATAGAGTTGTTATTAAAGAGCGATCAATTATGGTGTGGCCCTTTTCTTCAAGGCGCTATATATGTCATACAGGCACAAGCGCTATGGGATGTGGCGCATAAGAAATTGCAGGAAGATCCATTCTGTTTCGTCGAAAAAAAATAGGAGTAGGTTTGCCCGCCCCGCCGCCCGCCCGTCACCGTCTTCAGTCTTGCCGCTCCTGCTAATCTGTGATAATCAAGCGTTCAGTCGATTGGTTTTCACCGTCTGGAATCTGTAAAAAAAGGCGAACAGACTTGGTCGTTTTATGCTCACGGTTTCACAGCTCAGCAAATCGTATGGCGCGCGCACCTTGTTCCGCGGCGTGTCGTTTCACGTGAAAGCGTCTGACCGGATCGGGCTGGTCGGACCAAATGGGTCGGGCAAGTCTACCCTGTTCCGTCTTATCCTGGGTGATCTGGAAACGGACGAAGGCACGGTGGCTTTTCGGAACCGCGTGGCGGTGGGGTACCTTCCCCAGGAAATCGAGCCCAGCGGCCACGAAACCGTCCTTGAACTGGCTACGACGGTTTCGCCGGAAATCAGGATTTTGCGGAACACCTTGCGCACGCAACAACCGGACAGCGATGCCTGGTATGCCACCCAGGAGCGGCTGGACGAATGGCGGCTCTACGAACTGGAGCCGAAAGCCCGGCGGATTCTGGCCGGGCTGGCCTTCCGCCAATTGGATTTCCAGCGGCCGACTGGCACACTCAGTGGCGGGTGGATCATGCGCGCCCACTTGGCACGCCTGCTGGTGCAGGAACCAGGCCTGTTGATGCTGGATGAACCCACCAATCATCTTGATATCGAATCTTTGATCTGGTTCCAGAATTATCTGCGGACCTATCCCGGCGCCATTCTGATGATCTCACACGACCGTGAATTGCTCAATCAGCTGGTCGGTCGTATTTTTGAAATCGCCCAGGCCCGTATCATCCGCTACCGCGGCAATTACGATGCCTATGTGACCCAGCGCGCCATGCGCCAAGAACAGCAAGATGCGGCTTATAAGAACCAGCAGAAGGAGATCGAGTCCCTCCAGCGGTTTGCCGACCGCTTTCGCGCCAAGGCCAGCAAGGCCGCACAGGCCCAAAGCAAGCTGAAGCAAATTGAACGCATGCAAAAAATTGAGGCGCCCTCTGCCGCGGATCGAACGATCGCGTTTCATTGGCCCCAGCCGCCGCGGACCGGGCTGAAAGTTGCCACGCTGACCGATGTCCATCAGGCTTACGGCCCCGTCTTGGTGTACCAGGGATTGAATTTAAGCGTGGAACGCGGCCAGCGCACTGTGCTCGTCGGGCCGAATGGCTCGGGTAAATCCACCCTGCTGAAACTGCTGGCCGGCGCGATCCCGGTCCAGGGTGGCAGCCGCGAACTTGGCCTGCACGTTAAGGTCGGTTACTATGCCCAGCATCGCATTGATATGCTCAACGCCGGACGGACGGCGCTGGAGGAAGTGCTCGATGCCTCCCATCCGGTGGGCGAACAAACCGCGCGCTCCGTCCTGGGCTCATTTCTGTTTCGCGGCGATGATGTGTTCAAGCGCGTTTCCGTGTTGAGCGGTGGCGAGAAGAGCCGGCTGGCCCTCGTCAAACTGTTGCTCGATCCGCCTAATTTCCTGTTGATGGATGAGCCCACCACCCATCTCGATATGGCCAGTATCGACGCCCTGATCGGCGCCCTCCGGCAGTATAAAGGCACCTTGCTGTTCATAAGTCACGATGTGTATTTCATCCGATGCATTGCGACCACCGTTTTGCATATTCATGCGGGGCGGCTTACGCCGTATGCCGGCGATTACCAGTATTATCTCGATCGGACGAAAGCGCTGTCCGAACGGGGCGCCCTGACGGCCAGCAGTCAATTGGCTGATGCCCGTCCCGCTACTACTCTGCAAATTTGCGAGGCCCCTTTGCCACGAAGCACCAGCAAGCCGGAGGGTCCTACGCGCAAAACCCAGCGGCGCCTTGAGGCGGAAACCAGGCAGGCGTCCTCGAAAAGGCGCCGGGAACACGAAAAGAAACGCTCCCGTCTGGAAGCGGATATCGAGCGTTTTGAAGCGCATCAGAAAACGCTGACTGCCCAATTGGAAAATCCGGTCACCTACACCACGCCCGGGAAACCGATGGAGCTGAACCGCGAACTAACGCAGGTGGTGCAATCCTTGAAGATCCTGTATGCCGAGTGGGACCAGGTGGTTGCTGATGAAGAATGCAAAATGGTAAATGGTTGATGGTTAATGGCGGAGAAGGAAAGCGAAATGGCGGGGCAGGAATGGTTGCTGGAAACAGAATTGCTGAACAGAAATCCGATTCATATATGCTTGTTTTGTGCTTCATTATCCATCAACCATTGACCATAAACCATTCAGTTTTATGAATCCTGTCATGCATGCATCGTGGATCATTCGACCATATGCCGCCGGCGACCGGGTGGCGGTGCGCCGAATTTGCTGTGACACGGCCGATGCCGGGCAACCGGTGGAGTCGTTTTTCGAGGACCGGGAATTGATTGCGGACCTGTTGATGAATTATTATACCGACTTCGAGCCCGAGTCGGCCTGGGTGGTTGAACAGCAGGGTGGACCTGCCCGCAGTGCTACGTCCGGCAGTCGCCGGGTTGCAGGCGGGACGGCCATTGCCGGCGAGGTGGTGGGCTACCTGACGGGCTGTCGCGACACCGGGAGGTTCCGGCGCATCATGTTCTGGTATATTGTGCCACGCGCCTTATTCAAGGCGTTTTTGCGGGGAACCTGGTGGGCCGCATCCACGCGCCGATTGATCCAACATAATCTGCCTGTCTGGTGGCGGTCGTTGGGCAAGCGGGCAAAGCCACTGGCCGGATATCCCGCCCATCTGCATATCAACTTACGGCCGGGAATGCAGGGGCAGGGGATCGGTCACCAGCTCATCAACCAATTTCTGGCCCAGTTGCGTTCGGCCGGTATTCCCGGCGTGCATTTGAGCGCGCGCGAGGATAATATACCGGCACTTGCATTTTTTGAAAAAATCGGTTTCACGTGTTTTGACCGGCGGCCGTTGATGCGGATCGGGCCGGGTGTGGACGATATGCGCTATTCGGTGATCATGACGAGAAAAATAAATGCAGAATGAAGAATGCAGAATGGAAAATAAAAATCGCCGAAAGCCGAGTGCAGAACACTGAACACCGAAAACTTTATACGTATATGCATGCAATCATTATATCCGTGGGCGACGAGTTGACCCTGGGGCAGGTGGTGGATACCAATAGCGCCTGGCTCAGCGCGCGTCTGGCCGAATTAGGCGTCATGACCCGGTCGCACCTGACCGTCCCGGATGACCAGGGGGCCATTGTCCAGGCCGTGCGATCGGCGGCGGAATTGGCCGAGTGGGTGATAATCACCGGCGGGCTCGGGCCAACCCAGGATGACCTGACGCGGCAAGCCCTGGCTGAACTTCTGGATGTACCCTTGGTTTTGCATGCGCCGTCGCTTGCCAAAATCGAACAGATTTTTAAAGACCATGGCCGGGTGATTACCGCAAGCAATCGTCAGCAGGCCATGGCACCCGCGGGCGCCATGGTGCTCGATAATCCGCAGGGCACGGCTCCGGGACTGCGCTTGGGCGTAGGGCGCGCGCTGGTCTTTGCCATGCCCGGCGTCCCCGTTGAAATGAAGGCCATGTTTGAACAGCATCTGGCGCCCTTGTTCGCCGCCCAGGCGGGCCGGACGATTTTGACGCGCAAGATTAATACTTTCGGTATCGACGAATCCATGGTGGGCGAAGCGCTGGGCGAACTGATGCGGCGGGATCGCAACCCGGTGGTTGGCACGACGGTTTCAGCCGGCCTCGTGTCCGTTCGAGTCCGCAGTGATTTTCCGACGCGCTCGCAGGCCCAAACTGAATTGGACCGCGCCGTGAGCGTCGTCAAGCAGAAACTGGGAACGGCCGTTTTCAGCGAAGGGGATGTATCGCTGGCGGCGGCGGTGGGTGCGAGGTTGCATGCGCGGCAACAGACCGTGGCAACAGCCGAAAGCTGTACGGCGGGACTTGTGGCGGCGATGCTGACGGAAGTGCCGGGCTCCAGCGCCTGGTTTTTGGGCGGTTGGGTCGTGTATGCCAATCGCATGAAGACCGAGGCGCTGGGGGTTTCCGACGATCTTATTGCCCGGGAGGGTGCGGTCAGCGAACCGGTTGTACGGCAAATGGCGAAGCAGGCATTACAGCGATCGGCGGCCGATTATGCGCTGGCGCTGACAGGCGTGGCCGGTCCCGAGGGCGGTTCGCCGGAGAAACCGGTGGGTACCGTCTGGATCGGCTTGGGGAAGAAAGCGGCCGGTAAGACCCATGTGGCGGCGGAGCGGTTTTTATTGTTTGGCAATCGCTCCATGATCCGGGAACGCGCGGCGAAAGCGGCGCTCAATATGTTGCGGTTGGAACTGCTGGAGACAGGCGGTTGACGGAGACGGACGCCGGAACGGAGTGTTCACCTTAATTTTAATTTACAGGAATTTTAATGTTATACGTCAATGCCGCCCGGAGGGCGGCATCCACCTTGGACAATGATCTCTTAAGGTGGCGGCCGGCGTCCCGGGCCTACTCTGCCGTAGTAAGCCTGCCGGCTACGACTTCCTGCGCCCACCGAAGTCCGGCTGTTTCCGGACGAAGGCGGGAGGCCGGACCGGCCGTTAGTTGCCCCGCTCTGCGGGGCCTAAGTGCATGCTAAGGAATTTCAAAGTTTGCCCAGCGCTATCCGAGGTTGTAGCCGGGGGCGTTGACCCCGGATCCGCGATCCGCGATCGCGGCTACAGTTAAAAGTTACCCGGCAACTGGCCGGGCCTAATTGAATGCTTAGGAATTTCAAAGTTGCCATCCGGCAGGTGCCGGACGCAACAAGCACAAACAAGAGCAATAATTAAGCATGATTGTGAAGCGTCTGCAAATTTGTGGCTCATCGATTTGTCAAAGTTGCCCGGCAACTGCCGGGCCTAATTCAGCGTAGGCGGAAAGGCAAGGAACTCAAGGAGGGAATAGTGATGAAGATTTTTAGTCCCGTTTTTTTAATGGCATTTTGGGTAAGCGCGGCGCTGGCTGATCTGACGGTGATTCAGAACCTGGAAACCAGCGCCATGCCCGTAGAGTCGGGCAAAGGTTCCACTATGACCATGAAAATTAAAGTGCAGAAAGCGCGCGTTGATTTCTCGGGAATGCCAATTTCCGCCATTATTGACTTAAAGTCCCAAAAAATGTTTTTCCTGGATCACAAGCAGAAACAAGTCATGGTCATGCCGATGGATCTCATGCAAAGCATGCTGGAGCTGTCGACGCCGAAGACGGCTACCGGCCAGGATAAATCGGCCATTCAAAAAACCGGTAAAGTTCAGACCATTAACGGATACACCTGCGAAGAATATGCCGGCTCATCGGGCGGCGGCACGACGATCCGATGCTGGATAGCTAACGCTTCGGAAGCCGCCGAGATGGAACCTTTTAGGGTTTATGCGCAAGATGCCTTCAAAGCGACAAGCTTTGGGGGCTTGGCCGCCATGAAGGGTCTCATTGTGCGGTCCGAATCCACCGTGCTAACGAATGATAAGCCTGTGACAAGCCGGACGGAGCTCCAAAGTCTTTCGAAAGCACCGATTGACGATGCCGTATTCAGTTTGCCTGCGGACTATACGGTTACGGGCATGCCTTCACTTGCGGCGCCTTGACCGTGCCGACGCGCCCATTAGGGCGCCACGGCATTCGTAATTGCTTCGATCGACAAAACTTCGATCGGGGTGAATGTCTTGAAGATACCCGATTCAATTTCCAGCTTGATGTTGCCGTTATCAAATCGTTCGCGGATAATGCCGCGGAAAGTGTCTTCGGCGTTCTGGCCGGTTCGTATAATTACGTTCGGTACAAACGGCACTGGCCGGCGATTCAATTTCTCATGAAGAATCACCGTCTGCTTGGGCTGGATATCCACCGTCCGGGATATATTAAAATAGCCCGGCCGCGTCAATTGGAGCATCCGCTTGCCCCGCGGGACGAAATCAATTGGTAGTTGTTCCGAGATTGAACGCTGACCACGCGTCGTGCCCCGCGATTCACCGTCCATGTAAACGCCAACACCCGGCGGTTCGGTGGAAATCAGGATGGTGCCACTGCTCTTGACCAGGTTAAACTCCATAACGGATTCCGTACCGATTACCACCGTGTTGGTGCGTATCTGTGGATCGAAGCCGCGGGCTTCCGCGCGGACAACGTATTGTCCGGCCGGTATATCCACGGCAAGCGGTGTTTCGGCCTTGTATTGGTCGTTTAAATAAATCCGCGCACCGGGCGGCGTGGACAGCACGGTTAGTTTGCCGGGAAGGGGCGCCAGCGTTGTTTTAATGGCGTGCTGGTCGCCAGCCTGGACGCTAAACTCTTTTTGGAACGGGGAATACCCCGGCAAGGCAAGTTCGATCGTGTGTTTCCCGCTTGCAATGGCCGGCAGGTACTGCGGTGTTGTGCCGATGGTGGCCCCGTCAAGCGTAATCACCGCGCCGGTTGGCACGGTCTCGACCATGATACGGGCGGAATCCGACGTCAGGTTAATCTCGATTTTCTGCGGGATTTGATCTGCCACGGTCAAGGTAATTACGCGGGGTAAATGACCGGGCACACTGGCCGTGAGACGATGCTGGCCAAACGGAGCATCGTGCAAATACAGCGGTGTTTTTCCCACGTTGACGCCATCCAAGTCAATCTCTGCCCCGGAAGGCGTGGACAAAATCAGCAGGAGGCCGGTTTGCGGTTCCAGCTTCAAATCCACGGATTGCCGTTCGCTTGGTTGCGTCCTCACGGTTTTACGAACCTCACGATAGCCGCTCTTGCGCAAGATCAATAAGTGCTCGCCGGCGGCCACATCCATGACGGTGGCCGGCGTCTGACCAATGTTGATATCGTCACAGATCAAGGTGGCGTCCGCCGGATTGGAGGTGACGTACAGCTGGCCGCCGCGCAAGGTGTCGCGATCCAGCCGGCAGGCCGGCAACATTAATCCGGCCATCAGCGCGGCGGTCAGCAGGGTTAAACTGAATTTTTTCCCCGGCATTATTATTTCTTCTTCAAATGGCGTTCCACGGCCAGCAGTTTCTTGCGGGCATTCTGGTGACGGCTGTCCGCGCGATCCGGGATTTTCTCGCACAACAGGCGCAACTGGAGCGCGGCCTCGTTCCAGTCTTTCAGGCGGATGGCGCGTTCCGCAAGGAACAAAAGGTCGTCACAGTTTGTCTGCATTTCGCGTTCGGCCTCCGCGCGCAGGGCCACGGCGCCGGCATAAAAATCGGGCTTGGGTTCAATCGTTTCCAAATACCACTCGACTTCATTTAGCGATCGGATGGCATTGGCCAGGTTGTCGTGCTTGATTTCGCGCTGATCATACAGCCGGCGTCCTAAAAGCGATGCGGCGTGCGCCAGGTCAATGAGCTTTTCCGGCGCCAGCGCCAGCGCGGCCAGCCCCAATTCGTTTTGTCCAAATTCCTCGATAGCTTCCCGGACGGTTTTGCATGCTTCCGGCTCCTGGGTGTTAAGTACCCGCACCCGGCGGGTTTTGCGGTTGATCGTCACGGTCAGGTCAATTAGATCCCAGACATCCGTCGCCACACCCTGATAGGATTCCTTCAGCGCAAAAAAATCGGTTTGCTCAATGGTGTCGGACAGGCTTTGTAATATTTCGGGGGCTACTTGGCGGTGCTGTTGCCCGGCGACCTGGCGTTTGTTCTGCAGATCAGTGATTTGAATGGAAAGCTCATTGGCGTCCAGTTCCAGCACGTATCGAAAGATGTTGTTGACGTCGGCCTGGATTTTTTCGTAGGAAATGCTCAGCGTTTGTGCGCGGGTGGCGGCGGGGGACATGGCTTCGGTTATATAACTGGTGCGCGGCGTTGTTTTGTAAATCAACAGCCCGGCCCCAAGCGCCGCCAGCAGGATAAGCAGGGTCATCAGCGCCGCGCGCAACGGCTTGCGGCCTTGTTCTTGGCCGTTGGCGGCGTGGCGAAATTCAATCTTGCCGTCGGCCGATCCCTCGGCAACCGGTGTGTCGAACAACTTGCGGGTGGTGGTGGCATCCAGAATGTTGTCGTTATCTACCTTGATGGTGGTATCACCCAGGATCAGGCAGTCACCCACATGCAGACGCGCCACATGCATGGGAGCTTGGTTCAGGAGGGTTTGATTGGCACTGCCCAGATCCTCCGCCCACAGGCCGTCGTTCGGTTTGAAAAAGAATCGGCAATGGAAACGGGACATGACCGAATCTTTGAGCACCACGTCATTGTTGGACGAGCGTCCCACCCTGATGCCGTGGGGTGGAACAGTGATGTTGAGCCCCTTGTCCGGACCCGCTTCCACAACCAGATGATGCTGAGGTTTGCCCATATGAACTTTTGCCCTATTTCACGCTTGTTGGTGACAGATATAATATGCCACACGTGCGTGAATAATCAATCAAAAACGCGGCCTTGGCTGGTAAATGCATTGGCCACGCGTTTCGGAAATGAAAAGCGAACTGATCCAGGACGCCGTTGCGGCGGCCAGGCATCCCAGCAGGATCGTGTGATAGGCGCTGACTGGATAAATAATGGCTTGCGTTGTGACCACGGCCTGTTCGCGAAACGTGTCCATCACCATCCCGGCCAGATTGGTGGTGGCCGCCACGCACAGGTAACTCAGACAGTTAATTAAGCCCACCGCGGTGGCGGCGGCCTCCGCGGGATTGACCTCTTTCATCGAACTGACTACAAGCGGTGCAACCGCGGCGCCGATCCCAAGCAGAATACAAGCGGCGGCCATCAGCCACGCCATATCGGATGGATGCGTCAGTGTCCAGCGCATGAATATGAGCGCGCCCAGGGTCAGGCTGGTCCCGCCGATTATCAGCGGCTTGCGGCGGTTGCCGATCAGTCGCGCAAAAAATCCGGCCAGAAATGTGCTGAGCATGCACGCCAGGAACATAAAAAACAGGATCGAGGCGGCTTGGGCGGAATTGACCCCGCAAGCGTCCGACAACATTTTTTTGCCGATGGAAGCCTGAAATAAAAAATAAATCGAAAAATTTATGGCGCCGGGGAAAATAATGCGCCAACTGCGGTGGTTGCGGATGATATCCGTGATAAACAGTCCGGGGATGCGGCGGCGTTGCGGCGGAACGCGCCGGATGTTTTTCATCAGCCGGAAATTGCCGAGCAGGATGCCGGCGGTGAGCAAACCTGCGCCCAGAAATGAGGCGCGCCAGCCGAACCAATCAACGATCCGCTCCAACGGAAATGTGCCGAACAGCCCTCCCGAATAACCGAAAAAAAGCGTTATACTCAACAACATTGCAAAGTGCCGGCGATCAAACAACATATCGATTTCCTTGATCAGACTGATATACATAAAACCGGCGCCGAACGCCACCAGTACGCGGGTAGCATAAAGCAGTGGCAGGGAGCGCGCGAGCGGAAAGACCAATGCGCCAATCGTCATCAGCGTCCCTCCGATTAACAACATGCGCAAACCGCCAAAACGGTCGGCCAGCAGTCCGGCAAAAATCTGCCAGAAGCCGTAAACATACAGGAATAGTGCGCCCAGTGTGGTAATGGCCACAGCCGAGGCGTTAAAATCCACCTGGAGTTCATTGAAGACCGTGCCGGGCACGGCCACGCGCTGGAAATAAGATAAAAAATAAAGCGCGATCATGCCGGCCAGCATGAACAATTCACGGCGTTTCTGACGGACCTGCTGAAAAATCAGGGTTACAATCATAATAGAAACGCATTATGGTCTGTCCTAAAAAGTGGAGCGGGAGATGGGAGTCGAACCCACGACGTTCAGCTTGGGAAGCTGACATTCTGCCACTGAATTACTCCCGCACTGTATGCATCTGATTGATAAATCGGATTTTACATCTATCTTCGCCTGGTAATGGGCTGAAATGCTCTGTTTTGCAGTTTGTTTTGCCGAAGTTCAACCTTCAGTTTCGCCAATTTTTCCCGGAAGAGACCTTTATTCCAATACCTATATGGCATTTTCGACAATTCCACCGCGTTGCCCTTGCGAATTAGATATACCACACCTATCCTGATATAGTCAAATCTTTCAACTGCCAAACGGGCGGATTTATCATTATTTTGATGCACTGGCGTCCCATAGGGCCGCCGAGGGCTGTAGACTTTGGGCTGTAGGCCGTAGGTTCAAACAAGCAAAATGCATGTGTAAAAAACCGGAACTGTGGTTTTAACAATGGGTGTAAATACCCTTTGTTTTTCTACAGTCTACGGTCCACAGCCTTCGGTCTGAGCATCCTGTGGGATGCTAATGATTTTGATGGTTACATATTGTGCGGCCAAAGGGACTGACATTCAACGACGTATCGGCGACATGGGGAAACGATGCCCGGACGAACGAGCGTTGTGCGCTGTTTATTGCCGACGTCGAAGATTTCGTTACGGGGATGGTCCCATTGACAGGTTGCCTTTGTTTATTTATATTGCGCTCGCATGCATGCACCATCTGGAAAGGAAAATGTTATGTTGATCGGGGCGATTGAGGCCGGAGGAACAAAATTTGTTCTGGGTATAGGAAATGAAAGCGGTGAGATTTTAGAACGATTAACGATACCTACGGAATCCCCGCGCGTCACCATGGCGAAGGCGGCAAATTTTTTCAAAAGGTTCCCGGCGGTAGAGGCTCTTGGTGTAGGATGCTTTGGTCCTATAGATCCGCAATTGAATTCGCCGACGTATGGATATATAACGACGACACCCAAAACAGCGTGGGCGCATTATAATATTGTCGGAGAACTCATAAAATCTTTAAACGTTCCCGTCGCTTTTGACACGGATGTCAACGGAGCCATTCTGGGAGAATTGACTTGGGGTGCGGCGAAGGGATTAACGTCGGCCGTATATATCACCGTTGGCACAGGAATCGGCGGGGGTGGCATTGTGGAAGGGCGCATGGTGCACGGCCTGTTGCATCCGGAGATGGGGCATATTGCGGTGAAACGATATGAACGCGACGGTTATAAAGGAAAATGCCCCTATCATCGTGATTGCCTGGAGGGCATGGCATCGGGACCTGCGATTGAGGAACGGTGGGGGCGGAAGTGTTATGAATTGACGGCCGTCAATGAAGTCTGGGCGATGGAAGCTTTTTATCTGGCTCAGGCGTTGGTAAATATTATCTTAATCATCTCACCGGAACGAATCATCATGGGGGGCGGCGTGATGAAACAAACCCAGTTGTTTCCATTAATCAGGTGCGAAGTGCAAAAACAGCTTAACGGCTATATCCAAAAAGAGCAGTTCCTTGCGGGAATGGACAAGTACATTGTTGCGCCCATGTTGGGTGATGACGCCGGGCTTTGCGGCGCTTTAGCCTTGGGGCTGAACTACAAACATATAACGCGATGCTGAGCGAACCATGAAATGCGAGGAAGGTGTTGTGCGTAACGCGCGTTTATTCATGTGGGCCATAACGGCGGCGCTTGCCGGTTTTTTGTTCGGTTTTGACACGGTGGTCATTTCCGGCGCAGAACAAACAATTCAAGCCTTGTGGGGGCTTAACTCCACGATGCACGGATTGGCGATCAGTATGGCGCTCTGGGGCACGGTTATCGGCGCGCTCATCGGGGGTTGGCCGACGGAACGGTTCGGCCGCAAGCCGACTTTGACATGGATCGGGGGGTTGTATTTCCTGTCGGCTTTAGGATCGGCATTCGCTCCAGAAGTCTATTCATTCATGTTGGCCCGTTTTATCGGCGGACTGGGGGTCGGTATTTCCACAGTGACAGCCCCTCTGTTCATCGCCGAAATAGCGCCGCCGAAACATCGCGGAAAACTGGCGGGAATGTTTCAGTTCAATATTGTGTTCGGCATTCTTATGGCTTACCTCTCCAATGCCATACTGGACGGATTGGGGACACATGCCTGGCGTTGGATGTTGGGCGTGGAAGCACTTCCGGCGCTGATCTATACACTGCTTTGCCTCAAACTGCCTGAAAGTCCGCGCTGGCTTATTACCCATGCCGGAAAACGGGGCGCAAGTCTTGAAATATTCCGGAAGATCAATCCGGATTTGACGCAGGCGGACTTGGAAACGTTGGTGGCCGAGGTGGAGGGATCGGTGGTCAAGCCGGAACATGCTGATAAGTTCTTTACCGCCCGCCTGCGCAGACCCATCTTGCTGGCGTTTCTGATTGCATTTTTCAATCAGCTTTCGGGCATTAATGCCATTCTTTACTTCGCGCCCCGCATTTTTGAAATGACTGGACTGGATGTGCACGCCGCGCTGTTACAGTCGGTGGGAATTGGTGTCACGAATCTGGTTTTTACATTTGTCGGTTTGTGGCTGATTGATTCGTTGGGGCGTCGCACTTTGCTGTATATCGGTTCGTTCGGCTATATTGCTTCGCTTGGTCTCTGCGCCTGGGCGTTTTATACGCGGCATTTTGCCATTGTGCCGTTGTGCATATTCGCCTTCATTGCCGCGCATGCGGTGGGGCAGGGAGCGGTAATTTGGGTGTTCATCAGTGAAATCTTTCCAAATCGAGACCGCTCCGCCGGTCAAACGCTTGGCTGTTTTACACACTGGACATTTGCGGCGCTGTTGACGCTGGTCTTTCCGGTGATGGCCGAGGTGTTATCGCCCACCGTCATCTTCGGGTTTTTCTGCTTCATGATGTGCTTGCAATTATTATGGGTGAAATGCGCGATGCCCGAAACAAAAGGCATACCCCTGGAAGAGATGCAACGCATGCTGGCCATGGACCGGCAGGATGCACAAGCAGGATGATGGGGATCACATCCGCGCGAATGACATTTAATGCCGTTCAAGTTTTTTAATTATGCGGTGTTAGGCAGGCGATTTTACCGTTCAAGCTGAAACGGCGGCATTTGCGTGGTCCGGTTCACTCATAGCGCAGGGCGTCAATGGGATTGAGGCGGGCGGCCTTGGTCGCCGGCCAGAGACCGAAAACCACGCCGACGAGGCAGGAGAAACCTACCGCCAGCAAAATGGAAAACGGCGTCACCAAGGCAGGCCAGCCGGCCAGATTGGAGACCAGGGTGCTGATGAGCCACCCAAGCAAAATTCCAAGGCCGCCGCCCAGCACGCTTACAACCAATGCCTCGGTCAGAAATTGGGCAAGGATATCGCGCTGGCGGGCGCCGACGGCCTTGCGGATCCCGATTTCGCGGGTGCGCTCGGTTACGGATACCAGCATGATGTTCATGATGCCGATTCCGCCGACCAGGAGTGAAACCGCCGCAATGGATGCCAACAGCCATGCCATTGTGCGGCTGGTTTCGGTCAGGGCCTCCTGGATTTCGGCCATATTGCGAATTTCAAATGAATTGGTTTGTGAAGGCGGCAGGCGATGTGTGCGGACAATTAATTCGCGCATGGCCTCCTGGGCGGCCTCCATTTCCTCAGCCGAGCTAATCTCGACATCAATGCTGTCCAGATAATCCTTTCCAAGCAGGCGGAACATGGCGGTGGTCAGCGGGATAACCACGATATCGTCCTGATCAAACCAGCCGGAAGCGCCCTTTTCAGGCAAAATGCCGACAACCTGAAAATTGACCTTGTTGATCTTGACATATTCACCCAGCGGATTGGCCTCCCCAAAAAGCTCACGCACAAGCGTCATGCCGAGCACAACAACCCGGGCACGTTTTTTCATTTCGTTGGTGGTAAAAAACCGGCCAATCGTCGGTTGGGCCGCACGCATCACGGTATATTCAGGTTCAACGCCCTGCACGCGGGTGTTCCAGTTTTTGTTGCCGAAGACGACCTGGCCGCGGCCGTATACTGTTCCAGCCGTATGTTTGGCGGCCCGTATCGCCGCGCGGATATCGGTAACATCCTGCGGGGTGAACCGGGTGACGATGCCGGCCTCATGAGCCACACCTCCCGTTCTGCGGGCGCCGGGGCGTATAGCAAGGAGGTTGGAACCCATGGAAGCAAGTTGTTCTTTGATAGACTGACGCGCGCCGGTACCGATGGCCAGCATGGCGATCACGGCGGTGACGCCGATCAGAATACCGAGCATGGAAAGAAACGACCTGACTTTGTTGGCCTTCAGCGCGCGCCAGGCCTGCCTGAAATCGTGCGGCAGTTCGCGCAGGATGGCGAAAGGGGGCGGACGTGGAGCGATCATCCGATCGAACGCGTTCTTTTCGTCGGATGTGCTTTTCAATGTTTTCTGTCGTCCTGTTTCCGGGACTGACAGATTGCGTTCATCCGTCTGGATGACGCCGTCGCGCATGCGGATGATCCGCCGGGCGTGAGCGGCAATGTCCGCTTCGTGGGTCACCATGATGACCGTGATGCCCTGCCGGTTGAGCCCTGTCAGGATCTCCAGGATTTCTTCCGCGCTGGCGGAGTCCAGGTTGCCGGTAGGCTCGTCCGCCAGGATGATGCGGGGATCGTGGATCAGGGCGCGGGCGATGGCCACCCGCTGTTGCTGGCCGCCGGAAAGCTCATTGGGCTTATGGCCCAGACGGTCGCCCAGTCCCACCTCGGTCAATCGGCGGCGCGCTTTTTCCGTGTTTTTTACCCGGTGCCCGGCGGCGTAAAGCATCGGCAAAATGGTGTTTTCCAGGGCGCTGGTGCGCGCGAGCAAATTGAAATGCTGGAACACAAAGCCCAGGGTCGAATTGCGCAGGGCCGCCAGCTCGTTATCGGAAAGCCGGGCGACTTCGTTATCCAGCAGACGGTATGAGCCCGTATCCGGAACATCCAGCAGGCCGAGGATGTGCAGAAGCGTGGACTTGCCCGAGCCCGAAGGACCCATGATGGCCACAAACTCGCCCGGCATAATGCTCAGCGACACACCGCGCAGAGCGTGGACGGCAACTTCGCCCAAGTCATAGGTCTTGGTAATATTGGTGAGTTGGATCATTGAACAGTCGTTGGTCGGTTCCTTGTTCTTGGTTCTTCGTTGGCAGACGAGAGATCAGGTGTCTTTTCTCAACGGATTATTATTCGGTATTGGGCATTTGTTTTTGCCGTCCTATCGTTTCCGCCGGTTGCCAAACGGCATGAACGGGTTTTTCTGGTTATCCTCTTTGGTTGTTGTTTTGAACGCGGCCTTGACCAGCACGGGGTCGCCCTCCCGGAGGCCGGAACAGACTTCCACCTTCTTGCCGTCGCTAAGGCCGGTAACAATAGGCACGGTCAGCGGTTTGTTCCGGTCCGCGGGATTGGTGCGCCAGACAACAATCTGATTTTTTTCCATGTGCACAGCTTCCGCAGGCAGAACTAAAACCCCGTTGGCGGCGGCGGTCAGGACCTTGATGTTGGCGGTCATGCCGCTCCGCAGGAACGCCGGCACCTTGCCCGGCAAAACGTCCACCAGGTAGGTTGTCACGTTGTTGACCGTTTTGGCTTCGTAGGCAATCTGGTCCACCTTGCTTGGAATGACATCCTGCGGATAGGCGTCGAGGGTGATATCGGCCGTCTGACCCAGGGCGATACGGCCGATATCGGTTTCATCCACTTGGGCTTCGATGATCAGACGGTCGGACATGACAAAGAGGATGTCCGAAGCCGTAATCGTCTGGCCCGGCTCGATTTTTCGGGCGATGATGTCGCCATCCAGCGGCGCCACCAACGGGGTGGGCTTGTAAAGTTTTTCCCAGTAGGCCAGCTCGGTGTCACCCTTGGCGCGCGCCGCGTCCATCAGGGCGGCCCGCTCCGTTGAACTCATCCATGCCAGGATCTGGCCTTTACGGACTTTGTCACCTTCGCGTACCAAAGCCTCTTCAACCCGTCCGGCCACCGGTGATTTGATTTCCAGCCGGTTTTGCGGCTGGGCCATGCCGGTAGTCAGCACGAAGGTTTTCAGGTTGCCGCGCTCAACGCGAACTTCCTGGTAAGCCGGTGTTTTCGCCGCGTGAGCGCGCCAAAACCAAACTGCGCCTGCCGCGCCAGCCATGAGGATGATGCCAATAATCCAATAAATGATGTGTTTCATAATTGCACTTGCTCTTGTGTTCGGGGTTCATCTTTCGTGACAATAAATTCAAAATACCCAATGGATTCCCGCTTTCGCTCGTTCCGAAGCATCAGAGCGAGCGGGAATGACAGCGTGGCGGCACATAATTGTCATTCCCGATCTAATGCTACTCTCCGAAGTAAGCCTTCCGGCCTTCACAGTCAGGAGCTTTGCTCCGGCGGAGTAGGCTCGCTACGACCTTCCTTCGCCCACCGAAGTCCGGCAACAGCCGGACAAAGTTCGGACGGGAACGCCGCCCGGAGGTCGGCGTCCACCTTGGACAATAATCTCTTAAGGTGGCGGCCGGCGTCCCTGCCGGCCGAGTTGCCGCCTTTGGCGGCCTAATTTAATCCGAGATCCGCAATCTGCAATCATCAATTATGATGCGTGCTTACAGCCCGCATCAGGGAATAACTCCTATGCCCAGTGCCTTTTCCCAGCTGGCGCGGGCTATGACGGCATCCCGTTGGCTGGCCAGCATGGCCTTCTGCTTGTCAATCAGGTCGTTTTCGATCAGGTCCCAGTCCTCGAACGAAAGCAAACCGTTCTGATACTGGGCGCGCGCAATTTCGGCGCGGACTTCGGCGGCTTTAAGAAATTCGTCCTGCACTTCGGTCCGCTCAGCCGCATCTTGCCAGGCCACAAACCGGTCCTCAAGCGTGGCCACCAACTGGTTCCCAGTGTCATTCAGCGTGTCCTCGGCCTTGCGCTGGTCGGCCTTGGCGCCGCGCGCCGCGTACCAGTGTCGGCCGCCCACAAAAAGCGGATAGGAAATGGCCGTGCCCACCGACCATTGATCATTTTTCGGAATCAGGCTGTCGTCGTCCGACCGGCCGATGGACCCGTTCACGGACCACGTGGGATAAAAGGTGCTCTTGGCGATGCGGACGCCTTCCTTGGCCGCGCGCACTTGGGTTGCGGCGCTTCGGTAGTCCGGCGTCTGGAAAGCCAGCGCGTTGAAGTCGGGTGCTTCCGGCAGGACGGCAAAATCCCAGTTACCCGTGACGGTCAGGATGGTGATTTCATGGCGACCGAGTGTCGCGGCCATCTGTTGTTGGGCCGTCTTGAGACCGCGATGCGCCTGGGTGACCTCGAACCGGGCCTGCCGGTAATAGGCTTTACTGCGCAGGGCCGAGCCCTTGTTTTCGCGGCCGGCTTCAAACCGCATTTCCACCAAGTTGACGTTTTCCTTGCGGCGTGCGGCGATAACCTCGGAAAGAAGCACAAAATCCTGGGCGAACAGCAACCGGGCAAACGATTGCCTTAACGTGGCGCTAAGCGCGGCCTTGGTCGTTTGGAGATTGATTTCGGCAATTGTCAGCAGGGCCTGACTGCGCCGTAGGGCCGCCACGTCGCCGAAACCGGCAAACAGGTTCTGGTTGGCGGATAAACTTGCCCGGTAGGAAGTGGAATCCTGATAGCCTGTGTCCAGTTCGGTATTGGACTTGCCGATGGAACCGTCGGCTGAAATCTGCGGCAGGAACGGACCGTAATTGCCCATGACATCGGAATGGGCCTTTTCGACCGCCGCGCCGGCGGCCTGTAATTGGGGATTGTTGCGGACCAATTCGCTGACGCAATCATCCCAGGTTGCCGGCGGCTCCGCCGCCTGGGCGGCGATACTCAGCAGTCCGAAAACCAGAAGCCATCCCCAACGACGACCGGGAAGATGGGATAAGGCAATAAAATGCAATGTGAAATGACCCTCCGATGCGTGAGAATAAAAACCTTCTGACCGGCAAAGGCTGGTCAAAGACTGTATGAATATGCAGTAACCGGTTGATATTGTTCGGTTACAAAAAAACACATCATAAATTGCACGAAGCGTGGGACAAACCTGCGATGATGCTTCATGATGCTTCAGTCACCGCTGTCGCGGAAATGCCAACCACTCTGCAATCCGCAATAGAATTACTCGGCCGGATGAATGGTCATATCAGGATTGATTTTGCCATCGAGGACTTCACAGTAGCTGATTTTTTCCTTAACGGAAGTAACCTTGATTTTGCCGGCCGGTTTCATCTCGGTATCCAGCACTTCGCCGGTATCCTTGTCAGTCAATGTTTCCACGGCGCCTACCGCAAAAACCTGGCCGACACTGACGCCTTCGCGACTGCCGCGATTGATCGTGACCTTGTTGCCGCCCTTGATAACCGTGCCTTCCCACGGGATTTGCTCGAGTTGTTTTTCCAGGAATTGCACGGCTTGGCCGACGGCGTCTTCCGTGGCTTTGCCAACGTTATCCTTTTTGAATCCGGCAACGTCGCCGCCAAAGGTGGAGCCGCTGTAACCGAGATTCAAGCCTTTGCGGCCGGCCTTGCCGACTACCTTGGTCTGGGCCTTGACCTGACCGGTGGTGGAGTCAATTATATAGATCGTGGCGTTGATTTCGGCCTTGTCGCCGCTACCCCCGACCCGGAAGCCCATGACGCTGACGCCGGCGCCGCCGCCGGTTGTGCTGTCCTGGACATGCGTGATGGCGCCTTTTACCAGCAGTTGGGCCGGGGTCATCTGACCGGTCTTGGGCGCTTTTTTGCCGCCGGCCATGCGGCCGCTGGTGGCCAGATCCTGCTCAAGCATGGCTTCACCGCGCATATCCTTTTCGCCAAGCACGATGAACTTGCCGGATTCCTGCAGGGCGGCGGTCATGATTTCACCAAAGGCGTTACCGACATCCCATCGGCCTGACCAGCCGGCTTTATTTTCAAACTTTGACACCGAAATGCTGTAACGCAGATTGCCGCTACCGGCGGCGATCACATTTCCGGCGATGCTCAATCCCAAACCCAATGCAATTACCATTTTCCAATGCATCCGTTTCATTATTGTCCTCCTTGTTTTTTACAACAGCACCATTTTTACGGTTCAGATAAAATGTTGCGAGAATTGCTGTTTAGTAATTAAAAGTTATATGTTTTATTCCGAATGTCAATTTAAAACCTGAAATAGATGAAAAACCGCTTCCTTGCTGTCCGACTTCGATTTCCAATTCAAGGGCTTTTCCTTCTGGGTTCGGGGCAGACATTTCAACGACTTAGTCCGCACTTCCGGCCTGCGCAACCTGCTGGACGAAGTCAGCCCGGCCGGCATCAGGATTTGCCGCGGCTTCGTGACAATATCCTGGATGCGATTCGGCGGTATTCCGTAATCGGATCTACCGTGTCGAGAAACGGGAACCGATTGAAGTCCGAGTCTTTCGTGTAGATCGTTTTGATTCCATTTTCCCTCATTAGAATCGCTGTGTGTGCATCAAAGACCAGGTTGCCGAAGATGTCCGGAACTTCTGCGAAGACTTCAGTCGCAACATGACGATGTCGGTCGGTCTCGGTCAAGACGCGTAGACTTGGCGAAGCAAATAAGGCATCAAGAAAACGCCAAGCCTGGGATGCCGAGAATGGTCGATTAAGAACGCGGGGATGGGTCACCACACGAAGAAATTCATATACAATGCCCCACGTCACATACCAGGGCGTAGCCTGCGATCGCCATTGTTCGAACAACTCGCGACATCGGGCGTGGTCTGGCAAGTCTTTATCGACGCCGTAAATCAGGATGTTGGTGTCCACGACAAACATGGTTAGCATCCAATTACGTCATATAGGGCTTCGCGGTTGGCCACGTTGATGCGCAATCCCCCGCTGCTGAACTCCGGCAGGGGCGGCAACGCGGTCTTCTGCCGTTTCGGCTCGACGATAATTCGCAATGCCGCCTCGACCATTTCGGACATGGTCTGTCTGCGGCGCACGGCTTCGCGCTTGATTTCATACATTGTCACATCGCTGATGTTGAGTGTTGTTTTCATATGGATAACCATATCACCGATATGGAATGCCGTCAAACCGTTTTTTTTCTCTTTGTTTTTATCTTGTCCGAACAGTGTTATTGAGCCTGCTTCGCGCAGAGGACATTCCCCTGCGCAATGAAGAAATGGCAGGCCGTCCGCGTCAAAAGTCAAGAGTCTAAGTGCTTGCATATCAGCCACATTTCAACGCGCCATGTTTTGCGCTTGCCGCCAAAGCAGGCTTTGTGCTAAATGCCAAAGTCTGACTTATGCAGGAATGCGATTTGACGATATAATTCCACGCATAAAACCTACCTCGGGGAAAACATGGACAACCCGCCGCATTGACGACGGCACGCTCCACGCTCTCCGCTCAACACTCCACGTGCTTCCCCCCGGTTGACATTCTGGCTATTGGTGGATGCTCACACTCACACCAAAGCAGACGGTCGCATGGCGGGACCACCTTGAACGGCCGGAACTACGCCGGCACCTGTTCTATGGCGGCGCACGTCAAATGGCCCGCGCGTTTTTTTTTTGACTTTCCAGCTATCTGGCGGAATCAATGCCAAAACGGGACAGGCTTATGAGTGGGAGTATTTTTGAGCGAATATAGGTGCGATAAGGTGAAGGCTAATGAAGGCGCTAAAAGAGGGAAAACGCTGCGAAGGCTTGCAATCATTGAGTTATTCAATGATTTCAGGCGGGCCTGCCCGCCGTAGTGCTTGGACGAAGGCGAGTGGTGGGGGATGGATTCGAACCATCGAAGGCGTTAGCCAACAGATTTACAGTCTGCCCCGGTTGGCCACTTCGGTACCCCACCGACAAGATAAATTATTTAGCCAATAAACTTGTGTATTCTGTCGGTTTATCTTCGAATTGCAAGCATAAACTAAGTAATCGCGAAGGCCGTCTTAGTGACAGGGTGGTGTAGATGCGGTTCGATAGAACCGCGTATTACCGTTCTGTCGAACGGCGCCTACAACTAACGCATGCCCAATCCTGTTATGCCAGGCCTGCCACCCAGTAGCGGAGGTGACACGCAATTAAGTTGTTTGGGACAAACATTGGCCAAGGCGGAAAATGGCTCAAAAAACAATATCACGGGACGCAAGCTTACGGCGGCCGCAGGGCCGGGCAGTTTTTCGAGGTCCGCGTTTTCACGCAGGGAAATGAGCGCCAAGACTTTGGGAACATACATCTGGGTTTCCAGCGGCAGATCATCCGCAATGTCGTCAAAGGCGGTCTGTGGTTTGCGTTTGACTAATTTGCCGACGCGGCCTTCCCCGGCATTATAGGCCGCAAGGGCCAGCGGCCAGGATCCCATGGTGCGGTAAAGAATCTTCAAATACTGCGCCGCGGCACGCGCACTTTTTACCGGGTCCTTGCGCTCATCAAACAAACCGGTGCGCAAGCCAAACCGCCGGGCGGTGGCCGGCATGAATTGAAATAATCCCAGCGCGCCGACCGGACTGCGTGCCGCGGGATTCAATGACGATTCCACTTCCGCCATCCAGACCAGTTCCGGCGGCAAACCTTCGCTTTGAAATACTTTTTTCAGGCGTGGAATCAGCACAGCCGCATTTGGCGGCATCGGCCGGTTCGCCAATTTTTCCTGCCATCGGTTCGAACTGCGGATCAGATTATGTCGTTTGCGTGTCACTTGAGGCGATACCGTTGCCTTGGCCGGCGGGGTTTTGGGCATAATGCCATGAACATCATGCGCGGCCGGTATAACTGCCGGCACAGGTGGAGGACTTGGTTTGGCGTCCGGTACTGCTGATGCGGAGGTGGACGGGAGGTGTGGCGCGCTGGCGCGTGGAATGGCCGGTTTGGCCGGAATTTCCTGAACGGCAACACACGCCATTTCAAAATAATCCAGTCTTGGCCGAAGCCAATCGGCCCACGGCTGAGTAATGGGGGCACCGTTAAAATACTCGCAGGCCTGCCGGACTGTGGAACAAAACCAGTTCATGTCATCCAACGATTGAGATTGCAGGATGGTTTCGACCTGATTCCAAAATGATTGCCAGTCTTCGGCATTGGGCAGTTCCAGTTCCGGAGGCAGATTTTCACAAAGCGCCTGCTCAATGGATAAAACATCCGCGTTATCCAGCAGATCTTCCGTCGCCGGCAACGGCGCGGTCCGGGCGCTCACCGCCAGGAGCAAAACGATACCCAGCGTTGATTCCATTCGAAAATGGCAGGACAAAATCATATCTTTAGCCTCAGATATCAGGAACAACCAGGAAACAAAAGCGTGCCACGGATAACGCGGATGACACGGATAGTTGAGAGACAACCAAACTTTTGGATTTAAATAATGGATTCTTTTATCCGTGTAATCAGTGAAATCCGGTTCATTTTTTTTGGGTTGCGGGCACGGTTTGCTTTTTAATCTCAAAATCACATACCAGCGGCAAATGATCGGAAAATGTTACCGGCGGCATGAAAAAATCCGTGATGCGAATGGCGGAACTGTGCAGGATAAAATCCAGTTGGCGCCGGGGTTTCCAGCTGGGATAGGACGGCATGGACCGGGCACAGGCACTGATCAGGCCGGTTGCGGCCAGAAACAGCTTTATTTCGCGGTCTCCCCAGAATGCATTAAAATCTCCGGCCACGATACACGGCTTTTGAGTTGTTTGGACCAAGGTATACAGATCGTTCAGTTGATCATGGCGGGTCCGATAGCCCAGCGAAAGATGCACAAGAAAAACGACAAGATTTGCAAGCTCCAACTCGATCACCAGGCGCTTGACGCCCTTCTTGAAAAAATGGAACCGCCGGGCATGGATGACATCGCGGCACAGGAATGCATTGACCTGTTTGCCCATCACCGGCAAACGGCGCGCCAGGGACCGCTCCGGATACTTGGAATGATAGACATGATAATGGCCCAGCGTTTGTGCGATAATGGCCGCCTGATTGTGCTTTCGGGAGCGATAGGAACCGGCATCAACTTCCAGCAGGCCGACTATATCCGGCGCCATTGTTTTGATGAAGGCGCCGATCTGGTCGAGCTGACGCGCCGTCCGGTGCAGGTAGCCGCTCCACGGAAGATGGAAGTGTCCGCCATGTCCCGAGCAATAGCGCACATTATAGATAAGAAGTCGCATGCTGGTTGTTAAGGGGTGGAATTGGCGGGTGTAATGTGCCGGCAGTAAATTAATGAATCGCCGGTCCGGCTAATAATCACGCTGACTCCGCAACTGTTTATTCCCCCAGTTCTACGCAACGTTTGCGGTAATACAGATAGTTTTGATAGCTGACTTCCTCCGGCACACCGTGATCGCAGGTGGGATAGTATCCCCCGCGTCGGCGCATGGCGGGCAAGATGGCTTCCAGGTGCCGGTCAATGGCCGGCGGACCTTTGGCGATAATTCGTTTATCAATGCCGCCGGTCATGACCAAGTTCGGATACTTTTGGCCGATTTTGACCACATCACAGCCGCTGGCCACTTCGAAAGGCGACATCACGTCCATACCGATGGCCTCCTGGTAAAGCGGGATTGCCGGTTCAGCATAGCCGTCGGTGTCTACCTGCACGTATAAATGCCGGGTTTGGTCCAGTTGCCGGGCGCGTGTGTTTTGAACCAATTGCTGGTAATAAGGGAAAAGAAATTCCCGGATCGTATCCGGTGAAATCAATAATCCATTATTATAGCAGATATCCTCGCCGAAAAAAAGCTCATCCAGCACGAGATGCTGTTGGTGCCGTGTAATGACAGCGTCTGCCAGTTTAAGCCATGTTTGCAGACAGTCATGAATTACGTCCGGCATGTCATAAAACGCGTAAAGCACCTGCTCGGGCCCGATCAAACTACGCAGATACATGTAAGCGCCAATTACCTGCTGGGTGATCATGAGCCCCTGGGCCGCGGCGATTTTTGCCTCATTAAGGCGCTGATCGAGGTTTGTAAAACGCGAGGGTGTTTCCGGATCGAGCCGCCACTTAACGTCATTTTCCCAGGTTTTACGATTTTTAACGGGGTGGTCCAGATACTCCGGCATGAAACCCGATCGCCGGCTCTTGAAGCAAAGCACATGGCGTCCGGCCCCGTCCTGAACAAGTTCATATTCACCACGGTCTTCCAGAATTTTTGCGTCAAATGCCGGCTGGAAAGCGGCCTCGCACCAGCCCAGATTGCCAAGGCAAAAGTTTCCCGGTGCATCGAAGTCAAACAACTTCTCCTGGGACACATTGGCGGGCATGCCTTCGCGGGACCAGCGTTCCAGCGAATAAAAGCCGAATTCGCGTTTCAAAAACGGGGCGTTGGGCGTGATGGCGTAAATGTCGCGGCGCTTACGCGCGGCCGGGGCCATTTTGTTGCGTGCGAGCATAGCGTGAATTCCATCGGGTGCAACGGGCAGAAGGCTTGCTTTTATCGTATTGCACGGAAGTTATTATGCACATGGCCGGAACAGTGGCAAGCCTTTTGTCGGCGGGGAGTACGCACGTATGCACGGGTCGGAGTGATCATCCTCTCTTGTCAATGTCGCCAGACCTGTGGTATGTATGGTGAATCCGAAACAAAGTTTATTGCAACACACTCCGGTAGCTCAGTTGGACAGAGCGGCGGATTCCTAATCCGCAGGTCGTGGGTTCAAGTCCCACCCGGGGTACCCGTCCTTTTCCCGTGGTAGCTCAATACAAGGGTAGTGATGTCGTCGGACTGTGGCGCGCCGGCGGCATAGGCGCTGACGGATTGGAAGATGGCGTCCACGATGGTTTTGGGATCCGGATCGCTGAGACCGGCCACCGTTTCCCGCAGGCGTTCCATCGAATACAGGTCCTGGCGCGCATTCATGGCCTCGGTGACGCCATCGGTATAGAGCACCAACTTATCGCCGGCGCGCAAGGTCAGGGAAGCAGTTGTGTAGAGGGCTTCCTCGATTGTGCCCAGGATTAAGCCCTTGGGCAGGGGCAACTCCTCCGGCAATCCGCCGGCGCGCCGGATCAGCGGGGGATTATGCCCGGCGTTGGAATACACCAGATGACCCGTGTGGAAATTGAGCACGGCGCAAAAAACGGTCACAAACATCATCGAATCGTTTTCGTTGCACAATTCGGTGTTGACTTTTTGCAGTACACTATCCGGCCCCATGCCGCCTTGCATGGCGATTCCTTTCATCAGGGTCTTGGTCACGGCCATGAAAAGCGCCGCCGGCACACCCTTGTCGGAGACATCCCCGATACTGAAGAAAAGATGCTGGTCGTCAAGCAGGAAGAAATCATAGAGGTCGCCGCCAACTTGTTTGGCGGGTTCCAGCCGGGCATAGAGATCGAATTCGGACTGTTTTGGGAAAGGCGGGAAATGTTTGGGCAGAAAGCTCATTTGAATCGTCCGGGCAATCTTGAGTTCGCTTTCCAGGCGTTCCCGGGCGGTGGTGGCTTCCGTAAGGCCGGCGATATATTCCTTGAGGGCCACGCGCATGTTGTCGAAGGCGAACGAGAGTTCGCCTACTTCATCGCGGCTTTTGACCACGGGCAATTTGATATCCAGGTTGCCGCGCGCAATTTCCGCCGTGGTGCGGGCCAAGGCCCGAATCGGCCGGGTCACGGCGGCCGAAATCAGCACAATGATCAGAAAGAGGACGACAAACCCCGCCAGGCCGATCAGCAGAATGTTGCGGCCCATGCGTTGCGCATCGGCGAACAGTTCATCTTCCGGAAACAGCACGCCTAATGACCAGCCCAGCGATTTCAACGGTGCATAATACAACCAGGAAGGCTTGCCCAGGAACGGACTTTCCATCCGAACAAAATCCGTGGCGCCGCAAACCATTGCCTGGCCAATTTGCCGCAGGTGCGTGTTGTTGGCGTTCTCGGCCAGGTCGAATATGCTTTGACGCATAATCAGGCGCTTGTCGGGATGCGTCACAAAAACTCCGTTTTGTGAAATCAGGAAAGCATAACCGGTCTTGAAATAAGACACGGATGCGACCAGTTTGACCAGCCAGTCCAGCGCGATATCCGCGGTAACAATTCCCCGAAACTGTCTCAACCCGTTTATGGTATTGGCATGGAAAAACGGCACGGAATACGTAGTCATGATGATATTGCCTCCGCCTTCATCAAAAAACGGTTCGCTCCACACGGCGCGATTAAGTTCTTTTGGAATGATATACCAGTCCCAGTAAAAGTATTGGTACTGGTCACTGCCCAGCCAGGTTTGCCGGATCTCCGTGTCTCGGCGACAGCAGTAAGGCGCAAAAAACTTGAAGTGCGGATTGAAGGCATAGGGTTCAAACGCCACGGTTGAACCGAAAATATCAGGGTTGGCCGCCAGGGCGTTACTAATGAAAGCGGCCAGGTCTTCGCGCGCCCAGGCGCGCTCTTCCAGGCAGAGCGCCATGTAGCCGGGAATCTTTTCCACGCCGTTCAACACGGCCTCGATCCGGCTTACCGTGGCGCCGGCCAGATTGCGGGCATTCATTTCCGTGTTGCGCAAAATACTGCGGCGTGAAAGGACATAGTTGTAAAGAAAAGCCGCAGCAAACACGAGCGAAGTGCCCAAGAGCACCAGCAGGCCCAGCTTAACGGCCAGGCTGGTTCGTCGAAATGTCAATGGCACAGTTTTCATAAAATTCGTTCCAAGCCGGAATGGCGTCAATCTGGCCGGCATCTTTCAGTTCCCGGGCCACGCGCAAGTAATCGGCTTCCGTAAGCGTGCCCCAGGGCAGGGCGCCGGGCGGGCGCATGATATCCTGCATGCGGCTCAGCATCCAGCGCTGATGAACACGATTGGTGGGACGATTGGCCGCCGTTACCTGCCGCATGACAATATCCAATGCTTCCTCGGGATGCTGAAACGCGTATTGCCAGCCGTCAATCGAGGCCCGCACAAACCGGCGGCAACGGTCCGGGTTTTGTTGCAATGTCGGCGCCAGGCAATAGATGCCGTCTTCCGGAAAATTCAGGCCGAACTGGTCGTAAAAGAAAATCGTTAGATCCGGCTCATCGAGCCCGCTGTTAATCAACAAATGATATTCATTATACCACATGGCCGATGCGGCATCCACGGCTCCACGCAGGAACAGGTTAATTGTAGCGCCCTGCGTCAGCACCCGCGGTTCAACGCCGAACTTACGAAACAGGGCCTTGGGCCGCACCGCAAAATCAGGCCAGAGGCTGACCGTTTTACCCCGTAAATCGGCGGGTGTGCGGATGCCGGATGATTTACGAGCCACCAGCATGAGTGAGGAACGTTGGACCATTTGGGCGATATTGACCAACGGAAGCCCATGAATGGAACGTTTTTCCAACGCGGAGGTCAAAAAGGTTGTGGCGAAATCGGCCTGACCTTCCTGGAGCAGGCGGCCAATCGGCTGGTCCGGACCGCCCCGAAGTATGGTGACTGTCAGACCATGGCGGGCATAAAAACCTTTTTCGACCGCGACATAATATCCGGCAAATTGGGCTTGGGGCTCCCATTGCGGCACAAATATGACCGGCTGAACGTCAGCTGACGCGGCCTTGAGTGTGAGCGTGCCGGACAATAAAAAAAAACCGGCCAAAAACAGAAGCCGGCGGGCATAGGTTGCCTGGTTCATGGTAATTGGTCAGGAGCATATCTGCTTGAGCGCCGCCGTCTCAGTAGGGTAAATGGAAAACAAGGCGGTGAACCCGGATATCTCGAACACTTTAAGCACTTCGCCTTTCAGGGCGCAAATTACGATGTTCCCATCCCGTTCCTCGATTTTCTTGGCGGCCGCAAGAATACTGCACAGGCCCGCACTGTTGATAAAAGTCAACTCTGCCAGATTCAGGACGAAACGACGTTCGCCGGCATCCAGGTGCTGGTTAAAAATTCGCTCGAATTCCGGGACATCGCCGGCATTAAGGTGCCCGTGGATACCCAGGACGACGGCCGTGTTTTTCTTGTTAACGATAATTTGCATAAATCTAACCCGGCAGGGCGTCCTTGACCGATTTGAAAATCGGCAAAATGGAATCGAAGCCGGACATGGCGAAGACTTCCTGGACGACACCTTTGACATTACAGAAGTTTGCCGTGCCCTTGACTTCCTTGATTTTTTTGGAAGTCGTCAGCAGACTGCGCAAACCTGCACTACTGATATAGTCCAGGGCGTCAAGATCCACGACAAACTGCCGGTCGCCGCCCTGCAGACACGCCATGACTGCTTTTTCGTACTCCATCGCGGCAATGACATCCATGCGGCCCTTGATTTCCAGGATGACCGTCTGATCAATCTTGCTGGTTTTTATTTGCATGGTGCGGTTCCTCCCTTATTGCGTTGATTCTGTTGCGGAAAAAATGTATTCAACATGTTATTAGCATTGTTTTTATTAAAAATCAATGCATTACATCGTATTTCTTGCAAGGTCGAATTTTACCCATTGCCAGCGTTTCCATTAATTGTTCCGGATCGAGGCGAAATTTGGCGCCGTGGCCTTCATAAAACCCATGCTTGGCAATCAGATGGATATTTAAATCGGTGAACGTGATTTCCTTCCCGCTTTTAAGGTTGTGGACCGTTGTATTGACTTTTGCAAACGAGCCCTGATCGCCAAACGGACAGGGGAGTGTGCCGCGCGCGGCGTCCACGCACACCTCAAAATATGGGGGCACGGACACGGGTTCGCCCAGCCCCTTCCAGCCGGCCTGGCGCAAGGCAAGCAAGCGTCGGGCGATGCGCGCATGGGTCAGCCCATGCCGCCGGATGGCCTCATCATCGGCCTGGAGAATGGCCGCCAAGTCCCGCTCATCCCGTCCCAAGAATCCCTCGCGGGCGGCGCCTGCTTGGCGCAGGGTCTGTTCAAGGGCGTCCAGGTGATTAGTTTTTTTCATAATTACCTCGGTTGAATGCATAGAAATTTTCCGCCATTGGCGGATGCTACTCTGCGAAGTAAGCCTCCCGGCCTTCGCAGCCGGAGGCTTTGCTACGGCGGAGTAGGCTCGCTACGACCTTCCTTCGCCCACCGAAGTCCGGCACAGCCGGACAAAGTTCGGACGGGAACGCCGCCTGGAGGTCGGCGTCCACCTTGGGCGGCGATAGCTTCAGGTAGATCGCGACCTCCGGGCGCTATGAGTTGCCGCCCTATGGCGGACAAAGTTGCCATCCGGCAGGTGCCGGACGCAAAAAGCACAAAAAAGAGCATTAATTTATCACACTGGCGTCCCACAGGGACGCCATGGGCTGTGGACTGTAGACTGTAGGCTGTGGGTCGGAACAGAATAAACACAGATGGGAAAAACCGGAACTGCGGTTTTGATAATGGTCCTTCATGGCCCTCGGTTTTATTGGGGTTTTCCCACAGTCAATAGCCCACAGCCCTCAGCCAAAGCATCCTATGGGATGCTACTGAACGGATTACATTCTGCATTTTTCATTTTGCATTTTGCATTAACAATCAAAAAGGAGGTATTCCATGAACGAATCCAAGCCTGATATCAACAAGGTTCTCTTCATGCACTTAGTCTCGATGCTGGCAATGTCGGCGATCCAGCAGATGGGCAAGCTGGTGGATCCCGCCACCGGCAAGGCGGCAACCAACCTGGATGCCGCCCAGGCCACGATTGACATGCTGGATATGCTTCTTGCAAAGACAAAAAACAATCTGGATGCCGAGGAAGAAAAGCTTATGAAAGACACCTTGTCGTCGCTCAAGATTAATTTTGTCGAGACCAAAGACGCTGAAGAGCGAAAAACAGACGACAGACGATCCGGCACTGCCGGAACGGACAACAGACCTGAGAAGGCGGGCGATGGGATAGAGAAACAAACATCAAACGCCGAAGGTCGAAAGACGGAAGACGGAATGCCGGAACCGAAATCAGACAAAACACCGCCTAAAGACCCGAAGTTCCACAAGAATTATGCGTAGGAGCGTCCCGCCTTCAGCCTACAGCCTTCTTAACTCAGTTTGCCGCCGCGCTCACGCTGGCTTCATAGCCGCCGGCCTCGATAAACGTGGCGGTCATGGAGCGGCCGGAGAGCGTTGTGCCGTCGGTAAGCGTGCCCTGCAGGACGCCGACCAGCGTCACATTGTATCCCTGCGAAACGCCCGTGGCGCTGAATTGGGCGACAACCGGGCCGGTGGTCGGTAAAATGACACCGGACTCGTTGGCATTAATCGGCAATCCGCCCGTGGTGCGCACGGTGCCCATGGTGCCTTCATACATGGTGCCGTTGCTGTCCGTGATCTGAAGTTTATTGCCCGTCTGATACACTATAAACGAGTAAATGGCATTACCGTGATTGCCTTGAATCGGAGTTACGATGGCATACTGATAAGTGCCCATGATCTGGGTGCCGCTGGCCAGCGGCGCCGGGAAGGTCAACGCCCAGGCCCGGGTGCTGTAATTGAATGTGCCGGTTGAGCCATCATCCGGCGTGACCGCGAGTGAAACCGTGTCGGCCGTGGTGCCGGCCGTATCCGTAAAGCGATAACCGCCCACGGTGAAAATAGTCAGCGAACCGCGCACGGGCGTATACGTGGTCTGTCCGGAAAAGGCCGTTTTTGAGCCATCCCCGGTGGCCAGCAGTTCGTCCGAGGCCGTATTGGTAGTCGGCGCGGTCCCGGCGCCGAACTGGCGCACGAGCACATTGCCATCTGAGGCCTTGTAGGAACCGCTGAAGTCCACCCAATTACCGCTGTCATCCCACGAACTGACCGCACTGCCGGCCGTCCATTCGCAACCGGCGAGGAAGAGAATGCAAAATGAAAAATGCAGAATGAAAAAATATTTCAGGATTTGGAATTTCATATTTATATTACCTTCGTATTAGAAAAGCAGAATGCAGAAACATTTTCCGCCAAAGCGGATCCGCCTCAGGCGGACAGTTTGTGGATACACATTCTTAATTCTGCATTTTTCATTTTGCATTCTGCATTTCTTCGTTATCTTCCCTTCGTGATCGGCGCCGCGCCCGGCCAGCCAAAGCGGCCTTCATAGTAGGCGCCGCTCCAGCAGAAGATATACCACACGCCGGTATTCGTGTCGTAAACGCATACGTCCGTGCGGCCATCACCATCGTAATCGCCCGGCACCGGCACGCATCCTTGCCAGCCAAAGGTTCCCTCCAGGAACTGACCGGCCAGGGTGAACAGCATCCAACGCCCAGTACTGCTTTCAAACACACAGGCATCGTTACGGCCATCGCCGTCGTAGTCGCCCGGCACGGGCATCCACGTCGGCCCGCCGAAGGCTCCGCCGAAAGTGGCCCACGTTCCGTAATACTTATGCAGACAGCCAATCAGCCAGTTGCCCGTGGCCGGTTCATATAGGCCCAAGTCGGCGGCGCCGTCGCCGTTGTAATCACCGGGCGCTGGAATCATCCCGACTGCACCGAACGGGACGGTAATCAGCGCGCCGCTCCAGACGTCGTAAATGTGCCAGTTACCGTTATTGGTGTCAAACACGGCCAGATCCATGCGGCCGTCACCGGTATAATCCGCGGATGCCGGCAACATGGAATCATCACCTAACGGCAGGGTCGCGGATTGACCATCATACGTATAGATGGACCATAGTCCTTTATCATAGAACGCAAACTCGGAACAGCCGTCACCGGTATAATCACCCACCATCGGATAGGCGCCCTTGAACCCGAACGGCAAGGCGACATATTGCCCGGCCATGGTGAAAACGCTCCAAACCCCGCCGCTGAAATCATAAATCCCGACATCACTTCTGCCATCGCCATCGTAATCACCCGCACTGGGCCAGGCATCGAACATATTAAGCGGCCGGTAGCGCGGATAACTGCTCGGATTCAGCGGGTCGGTGCGGTAACGCAAAAGCTCGGCACCGTCGGAATAGCCGTCACCATCGGTATCGCGCGTATTGGGACAAAGCGTTGTGCCGACCGTTTTTGCGCTCCTGACAAACCCGAACGCGGCGCCGTTATAGCGTGACTCAAACCCATCGGGCAGGCCGTCGCCATCCGTATCCCAGCAGGCCGGATTCTGATTGACGCCGTCCTTGATATACTCATCCAGGTTGGTTTCACCGTCGCCGTCATAGTCCATATCACCGGTCTGGTCTAAGTTACCGAAATAATACATTTCCCAGGCATCCGGTAATTTGTCGTTATCGGTGTCACGGTCGCGGATAATAATCCTGGCATTATCTTGAAACTGCACGGCGGAGAGATCCACCAAACCGGCCTGATAGAAATTATTCGGATTGCGGTAAAAACCAACCGATTCCCATGTATCCAACTTGCCGTTTGGCCCCGTACTGCCAGCGGGAGCAACATCCAGGAAAGCGCGCACATAATAAGCATCCTGTTGCAGACCGCGCAGGGTATAGGAGCATTTTTCCCAGCCGGTGCTGGCGGATGGAGTCAGGGTCAGGCGCGCCGCGGGCCGGCCGCCAAACCCGCGATTATCGAAGGCTTCCACAATGATTTTCGTGGCCGGCGCCTTGCCAAAATAATGGATATCACCGGCGATCGAGCGTGAATTGGTGGCGGACAAATCAACATTAAAGGTTTGCCAATCCGACCAGGCGCTTTCAGCCTGGGGCGTCCAGCCGGCCACGCGCCAGTAATAGACGCCCTGGCCCCAATCGCTGGCGTAATCATCCAGCCAGCCGCGGAAGACGTTCTGTTCATCCATCCACGGCGCGCGGACATATTTATCGGTCACAAGGACGCCGGACGCGGATCCCCGTGCAACCTGAACATGCGCCATGGGGCAGTTCAAGTCCATGGTCCAGGCAAATTGGTTGAGCGCATTAAACAGCACATCGCCGCGCGGATAGACGAGCGTGGGTGTTGCCAGGCTGGTCGGCCAGTTGATGCTGAACGTGCCGTTCTGCGAACCCATCCACCACTGGTAAGTTCCGGCCATAAGCCCATTAATGCCCGCCAGCTCGAAATCCCATTCATGGAAATAATTGCGCGGCGCCGTCACGGAACGCTGTAAAATGGTTGGCGCGCCGCTTTGGCTGATCTTGTTGATGACCACCGGGTAAGCGTTTGAAGACGTCACGCTGGTCCAGGCGAACCGGCCAAACCCGGGGCGCGTATCGGTAAGCAAAACGCGAACGCCTGAAATGCTGGAATAAGAGAGATAGACCGGCTGGTCATCCATGATACCCATCGGTTCACCGACGTCAAAGGAACCATTGCCGTCATCCATCAGGGTCATCAAATAAAAGTCGCCTTCCTTGAAACCGGTCAGCGAGAAGGCCGCTGAATTACGATTCACATAATTGTATGCCACGGTCACGTTGGCGCCCGCCGCCGGCACTTCCGTTGAGGCCCAGCGCAAAGTAAAGCGGCCATTGACGTAGTTCAAAGTGGCGCTGTAATCTGTGCCGACGCCGGAATAGGTATAAGTTTCCGGCCCGGTAAAGGTGAAGGTCACAAATACATTGTTGGTTGACACCGGCGCTGAGATACTGACGACCGTCTTAACATCAATCGGCGCAAGCGGTAATTTACCGGTAAAGATGAAAGTGCCGTCGGCCTGGCCGACCGATTCAGCCACCAGCGAATCCGTGCCGACCTTGGTAATCTGCGGCACGCCATCCATGGCATTGGTTTGATAGACATAGAACCGGAGCATGCCGGTGCGGCTACCGTAATAATTGGCGATACCGGACATTAATGGCTGGGGATAATCGTATTTATTGTTCGGGTCGGTGCCGGCCTGATACTCGGCATAGTTACTCCAGCCGTCGCCATCCAGGTCCAGGTTGGCATCGTATTTCTGGGGATCGAGACTATTTTCGCTTTCCCAGTCATCCGGCATGCCGTCGCCATCGGTGAACATTTCACCGTAGGTGCGCGAATACACACCGCGCGGATAGTCATAGTCGCCGACGCCGGTGCCGTAGGTATCTCCATTAAACGGGTTGGTTCCGGCTAAATACTCCGCGCGGTTGTTAAGGCCATCGCCGTCCGGGTCGCCCCAGGCGCCGTTATCGCCGGTGGCATCATTGATATCAAGGCCGTAAAGCTGTTCCCACCAATCCGGCAGGCCGTCGCCGTCGGAATCGGTCGAATCCGGATTATTTGGGTCGAGCGTGCCCAGCCAGGTATTGGTGCGCAGACCTTGCGCGTAACCGCATAGCCACATGCCGCGGCCCATGTCAATGTTATATGTGCTATGCGTGAAATTATAGGGGTTGGCGCTGTTGCGGAAATCATCGGGCAATTGGATGTCAAAATAATTAGAATTTGCGACGGAAATGCCGTAAGCATCGGGTTCATTGCTGGAAGTGGAAACAGGCACACCGTCAATCACGCGCGTATCCAACGGCGCTAAGCGCGGAATTCTTTTAACACGGTCGGGCGCGATCACCAGATAATTGGTAAATACGAGCGAATAATTGTGCGACAACGCCGGCCGATTGGTGGGGAAATCACTGGGAACCTTGCCATCCACAATCGGATCCGGCAGATCGGTGAACCGGTAATAGGCAAATAGGTTGTTGGCGCCCTCCGTATAGGGCGAATTGCCGCCCAGGACCGTCCCGACTTCCGAGGGAGTAAGACGGCGGTCTTTCCTGACCCGGACATCACCCGCCGTCAGCACGCAATCCCAGACGCGCACTTCGTCAATATAGCCGCCGAAAAACTTCTCGCCGGACCCAGGAAACATCCAGCCCGGCGAGAGCTCGCGCGCGCCGATGCTTAAATTACAATTAGGATGCCATGTGTCGTAATCCCCCTCGATGCCCCGCGCGGGCACATCGGTGGTGCGGTGCGTGGCGCAGACTTCCCCATTGACATATAAGGTCAAATAGGTCCCATCGAATACGCCGGCCAGGTGCGCCCATTGGCCGACCTGCAACAGACCCAACCGCGTTGACAAAGCCCGTTGCGTGGTATATCCGCTTACGCCATGGAACAAAACATACGGCACCCCATCAGAGCTGATACCCAGCTGGAAGTTCGCCAAGGCGGAACTTGTGAAACTGCCGTCCTGTTTTTGAACAGTGTAGCGGGATGTTTTTTCAACAACAACCTGATCCACGGTCGAACTTAAGCGCGCCGGACACACCCAGGCTTCAACGGAAAATTTAGTGAAATTACCATAATGCGACCAGGCATAAGAGCGTAACCAGGAATTTGTGCCGTCTAACCACAGCACACGGTTATGGAGCGGGCTCTCGTCATTTAAGGGGTCCGTGCCGGCCACCGAGTCCGCGCCCGCCCGGTAACCGGTGACTTCATCATAGTCGCCCAGCATGTCATTATCGGTGTCAAATCCTTCCGTCATGGGCGCCCACCGGAACGGAACTGACCCGCGATCTGCGCTGTAGGTAATGCCGGCAAACATGGAAAAACCGGCCGTGTTCCATCCGCTTGCTTCAAGTGTGTTGTCCCTGGTCCAATTCTGCGCGATGAAACTATAAACACCGGACGCGTAGGGATCCGTCCGCCAGAGCGGCGAGGGCGCAGTATGCAGATGGGATTGCCGGTAGTAAGTGTATTCCTCAAAATTCGGCAGGCCGTCACCATCCGGATCCATGCCAACCAGGCCAAAATTATGCGGGCCGACCAGCGCCATTACCGCCGCCGCTTTTTGATCAGCAGTCGCCAACGCCCAAAGGTCTTTATAGTAAGTCACAAGCTCCAAGGCGCTTGCAAAAGGAGATCCCTGCGTTCCCACCTGATAACCGGGTTGATTCGGGTCCGCGTCATCAGAGCCAACAATCATAAACTGGCCATATCTATCCATACTCCAGGTGCCGTAAACCAGGTCGCGATATCCACGGATTGGATTAAGGCAGTGGAACACCTCCCAGAAATCATCCATGCCGTCACCATCCGAATCGGTCGGATCGCCATTGGTGCTAAAACACACATTGCTGATACTGGCTACGGTCGTATGATAGTTGCGGCAACCCAAACTGCTGGCCGCCGGGAATCCGTTGGTGGATCTCAGCCAGGCCAGGTTGGTTACCACGCCGTTGGCGTAAAGGAACGAGGGGCAAGTCAGGAAATCCGGCGGCAGAAACCAGCGCGTGTCAACCTCCTCCGAATTACCGAACGTAGTGTAGCGATCGGCCGTTGGCGCGTCTATCCACGGCGTGTTCCAATCCATGTAACGCCGGGCGATAAATTTCATACCCCAGGCCGGATCGCAGTTCATCCATTCCGGCACCGTGCCGGTCCAATACTCCTGCCAATTCAAGAGACCATCGCCATCGTAATCCAGATTTGCATCCCTTGTTAACGGGTCGGTGCCGGCATAAACTTCCCACCCATCCGGAAGCCCCTCGCTAAACGGCCCCTGCCTGTCTGTATCCGCATCCGTGGGATTAGTGCGGCTGGGATATTCACCAACATCAATCATGGTCGAAGTCTCCGTGAACGTAGTCTGATCCCAACCATCCACCAGCCCATCCCAGTCGGTATCTCTCGGATGCGGGTCGTTGGGCGGCGGCGCGGTGATGACGCCCGGATCGGTGGGCCAAACCTTATTGGGCCAATCGGCGATGCAAGTGCCTAACGGATGGCTGGCATTGGCCCATTCACCCAAATTGCTGAGTGAATCGCTGTCAGAATCACCCGCGGCATCGGCGTCGCTATTGGGATTCAAGCCCACATACAATTCCCAGCCGTCAGGCATCAGGTCGCCATCGGTATCCTGGTTATTCGGGATAGTATAGCTTTCGCGGGTCAGCGCCGACTCAACGTCATTCAGGGAGATCACGCGTCCGCCGGTGTCCCAAACCACCCGGCCCAAGTAATCGCCGCCCAGGTATTCCTGGTAATTATTATAGGGCTCCGTGTTGGGGGCGGCATGGACAACCGAGAAAAGATCCAGGAAGACATTCGTCCAGGCCGTGCGCGGATCAAAACTACAGACCCCGGGATTCGGTACCGCCGGCGCCATGCAATAAACCGCCTCGTGCTTGATCGGCGGGTTGATAATGGCAACGTCGTCCGCCGAATAAGTCCCACTGCCATCCATATCCACCCAGACAGGGTAGCCTTGCTGGAAGTCGCCCAGCCCGGAATTCGTGCCGTAATAGACTGTTCCGTTGGTATATATCCCGCCGGCAACCTGAAGGTTAGTCAGCGCCACCGTGGCTTTGAGGATGGTATCCTGGTAGAGATCGAAGACATTGGAGCCGGAATTGGTCTGGATATTCACCCAGACCCCGCCCGGATTGGTTGCCAAACCGCTATAGCACACGTCATCCGCGAACGCCGTCCCCGCCATTCCGGTGGTAAGCACGAACCGATTCGGGACCGTGGCATAATAATCACCATCCGGATTGTAAATCCAGTTGGCGGAATCCAGAGCATTGCTGACCGCCGAGGGCGTAATCTTAGTGATTTCCCAGTAATCGTCCATGCCGTCGCCATCCGTATCCGCATGGGTGGGATCGGTGCCGTTCCGGAACTCATAAACGTCGTTGCCGATACTCGGACCGGCGTCACCATCGGTATCGAAACCGCTGTCATGCGCCGAATTAAAACGCGTTATGCTGGGCGAGATCAGCACCCAATCCAGGTTGGCACTGTTGGTGACGCCGGCGGCATAGGCATTAGCTGAGCGCCAATACCAGAAATAGTATTCCCAGCCATCCCACATTTCGTCATTATCCGTATCATTATCTTTGGGATCCGTCATGGGGTCGTCGCCATAGGGCGTAGTATAGGTAAACAGACCCGGCGGCGTATTAGTCCGATACCAGCCATCTAAACCGCGGCACTCCAGGAAATTATTGAAAGACACGCCGTTGGCATAACCCAGGCTGTCAGCCTGGTAATAGGCCTGCCCCCGCGTCAGCAGGCGATTGCGGAGCAGGGGATAGCCGGCATCATTCCCGCCCTGGCCGGAGTAGGAAACAAGATTGGTGATAACCAGGACGGACCAGGGCGCATTCGTGCTGGCACTGGGAATGAAATCCAGGTCCGGGTTTCCGGAAGCGCCATCATCGCCCTTGGCAGACTCCGGATTAAGCCCCCAAGCCAGTTCCCACACATCCGGCAGGCCGTCACCATCAATATCGCCGACATTATCATTCGTGTTCCAGGCACTGCTGAAATAGAGCTGAATGGCCCGGTCAGAATCCATTGTAACGACAATCGGATTTTGATTAGGATTCATGGCGCCAATGTCGCCCTTCCAGCAATAGAAATAGCTCGCGGCCGCCGGGATGCCCAAGATTGTAATTTCCGGACTGGTATCCTTGCTGAAATACCAGGATTCATTGCCATCGAAAAAGCCTGCATTTGTTGGCGAAACCGAGCATGACCCGGACCCCAACCCTGCCAGATTCGTATCCGCCGATGTAGCCACATGCACCGTCAGGCGCCAGCCGGTCTCATAATAACCCTCAAAAGTCGTGGTCAACAATTCGCTGTTGATTTTTGTCACGGTTGAGGGCGACGGCAAGTCATACCCCGGAATCGATAAAAACTGGATGGTATAAGACCCCACCGGCGCATTTGTCAGCGTCGCATCGTTCGTTCCGCTCAAGGCACTGCTGGTATAATTGGTATAATCCAATGGCCATGAGGTAAACGCCCACGCCCCGTTCGATGGCGAAACATCAATCTGGATGTTGCCCGTCAACCGGGCATAAGTCCCCGTCAGGTTATTTACCTGGGGACTGGCATTGACGATATTGGTGGATTGCGCCGCCGCAACCGTGTAGCCATCCAGGGTCGGGAAGATCACCGAATAATTACCGGTCGGGATTGAGGCAATCGTATAGGTGTTGGGCGTGGCGCCGGGAAACGTATTGGTAAATGTCGTGCCGTAGCTTACGGCATTGGTAAATTCATCCGGACGGCCATAGGCCGGTATGCTCCAGATCACGTTTGTCGTGGTCGTGATCCCGGTAATCGTAACCGCCAGATCGTTGGAATACGGGCGGAAGGTGTTGGTAATGATTAGATTATTGGTGAAGTTAACCAGCTGGGTCGAGACCGGCAAATAATAACCGCGCACCGCGCCATAACTGACCGTGTAATCATTCGATATGGCAAAGCTTTTAGTATCATTATGAATATACGGGCCATAGGATATCAAGTGCGTATCGTCATAGACCCACCACTGGTTGGATTGAACCGCCGCCGGCATAAACTTGACGGTTATCGTGCAGGAAGTAGTTGCCAGCGTATATATCCCGGTAATGGTATTGACCGTCGGACTGGCCAAAGTAATATTGGTCTGCGCGGAAGGCGTATTATAACCGGCCACGGACGGAAATGCCACCACATAACTGCCCGTAGGAACGGGCGTAAACGACCTGTTGCCGGTGTATGAATTATTGGAATAGGTGCTCGAATTGTAAAACTCACCACAGGACGAAAAACTCCAGGTAACCGGCGCGGCCATGGTATTGGTCCCCTCAATCACTACCGTAAGTGTGTTTGAGTAGGGAATATACCAGTTGGTTAAAAATTTAGCGGAAGTGCCGACAGTGATCTGCGTAGAAATTGGAATATAATAATTGGTCATCGTGCGAAAGGTAATGATCCAGTCACCATCAGGCACGAGCGGATCAGTGTATCCATGATTATTTGTCGGGTAAGTCGGATCATAATCAACTATCCCCCACTTCGCGCCGTTTGCGGCGGTATTTTGAATAGCGTTGCGTTGCCCTACGTAAGTATCATAAGGCGCACTCCCCCCTGGATAATTGGTCGTAATTTCAAAATAATAAGTAAGATCATAAGCCGCGAAGGCGGCGCACGGGACGAACGCCAGGAGCAGGAGCGCGCCCAGGAGATAGACTGTGGACCGTAGGCCGTGGACTGTGGGCCGCGGACTATGGACCGTAGGCCGTGGACTGTTAATGTTTGCGCTCATTTCCAAAACGTGACTACTTGACGCTCCCCCGGGCGCGTCGCAGAAGATTGGCGAATATGATGGCCTGTGCATTTTTCCTGTTTCCGCCCACAGTCCACAGCCTAATTATTAGATTTCATGGCAGTAAGCTGACTAAAAGCAGTCCCAAAAACACCCTGAAACTGTTATTGGGAATATAACACCTTCAACCGGATAAAAGCAACTTGTTTTTTAGTTTTTTTTTGGCATGGTTCAATGTCGGGGAACATCGTTCCATTTAAACTTTTGCATACACTTTGGTAGGGCGAGCTCTCCGAGCGAGCCGCGGCTCCGCCGGGCCTACTCCGCCGTCGTCCGGCTGTTGCCGGACGACCTTCCTACGCCCACCGAAGCGGCTTCGCGAAGGCGGGAGGCCGGAAGACGTCGCCCTACCCATCCGGAGGCTCAAAGAGCCGTCCTTGTCTGTGACCCGCAAGACGATATTTTTGAATCATGCCAAAATTTCAAATATCTTTTGCTGGTTCTTCGTTCGGTCCGTCGTCTGTCGTCCGTCGTCCGCCTACAGCCTATCCTCATCACTGATTACTGATGACTGATCATTAGCATCCCATAGGATGCTTTGGCTGAGGGCTGTGGGCTATTGACTGTGGGAAAACCCCAATAAAACCGAGGGCTATGAAGGACCATTATCAAAACCGCAGTTCCGGTTTTTCCCATCTGTGTTTATTCTGTTCCG
>JBDRJR010000119.1:0-6589 GCA_043814705.1 Verrucomicrobiota bacterium
TCCAGTAACAAAGTGTTTTGGCAAATTTGAGAACAACGTTTCGTTGCCGCAAATTTGCCAAAATCTCTTTTTGCTTTAGCTCTGTGTCTCATCTTTCTCTGTGGTTGATTTCTCTGGGTTGCGGGCATAAGCCCGCGTTAGAATCCATGTCGTGTAGCCCGGCCATTCCGACACTTTTATACTTTAACCGCCAAAACGTCAATAAGTTCAATGTATTATATTTATGGTCAGGCTAATTCATTGCGGGGTTCAATATAGCCAAGCATGTCCCGCAAAGCCAGCTGAAAGAGGCGGTCCCCGTTCTCATTCTACTCGACACATGGTTTGAATATGATAGCATAAATGCCGTTATGAGTACTTTTGCAGATATTTCCGCAACGGCCCGCCGGGAGCTGGCGCAAGCCCGCAGGATTGTGGTGAAAATCGGCAGTCGAATCCTGGTCCAGCGCTCCGGACGCCCCGAGATGCGCCGTATTCGCGCGCTGGTCCGGGAAATTGCGAAACTGCGAAATGCGGGCCGTGAAGTGGTTTTTGTAACCTCCGGCGCTATAGGCGCCGGCATGGAAGTCCTGGGCATGCCGCGGCGCCCAACCAACTTGCCTGAATTACAGATGGCGGCGGCCATCGGCCAAAGCCGTTTGATGACGCGCTACGACAAGCTTTTCGCCCGGGAACGGTGCCGGATCGGGCAGGTGCTACTGACGCATGACGACCTGAAACATCGCTCCCGGCACCTGAACGCGCGCAACACCATGCTGACTATGTTGCGCGCCGGCGTCATTCCGGTGGTCAACGAAAACGATGCCGTGGCAGTGGATGAAATCAAGTTCGGGGATAACGACCTGCTGGCATCGCTGGTCGTGCATCTGGTTGACGCCGAACTGTTGATTCTTCTGACCACCACCGACGGCCTGCGTGAACCCGCATTTTCCGGGCATTCCCGGCGCGTGACATTCCTGGAATTCGTCACCCCGAGGGTGCTGGCGCTGGCATCGGGCAAGGGAAGCGCCCTTTCCACCGGCGGGATGGCCAGCAAATTAGAAGCGGCCCGCGCCGTGGCTAAAACCGGCGCGGCTGTCGTCATTGCCGATGGTCGCCGAAGCGGTATTATTGGTAAAATCATGGCGGGAGATGACACGGGCACCCTGATCCGGCCTGCGGCCGATCAGCGCGCCGCATCCCTCACGGGGCGGAAACGCTGGATTGCTTTTTTCCACAAGCCCCAGGGGGCGCTGATTATTGATGACGGCGCACGGCAAGCCATCGAACGGGGCGGCAAGAGCCTGTTGCCCATCGGGATTAAGACGGTGAACGGCGATTTCGAAACCGGCGCCGCCGTGGATATTTTTTCTCCAGATCAAACATTGATCGCGCGCGGCCTGGTCTCCTATTCCAGCCGCGACATCCGATTAATCCAGGGTCATCGAACGGATGCCATCGCCGGCATTCTGGGAGCGGCGGATTACGAGGAAGTTATTCATCGGGATAATATGGCGCTTATGAACGCGCCGAGCGTAAAGCGTGAAGCGTAGCGCGTTGACGACAGGACAAGAAAGCGCGGAGCAAAATGACATTACACAACGAAATGGTGGCCATGGGACAGCAGGCCTTGGCCGCATCGCGCGCGTTGGCACTCCTGGGTGCCCGCCGTAAGAATAGCATTCTCATGGCGATGGCCGATCAACTTGTCAGCAATAGCGCGCGCATTCAACAGAAGAACGCCCAGGACATGGAAGAAGGGCGGCAAGCGGGGCTTTCGGCCGCCCTGCTGGACCGGTTACAGTTGACTAATGCGCGGATCGAAGCCATGGCGCAGGGCTTGCGTGACGTGGCCGCCCTACCCGATCCGGTCGGGCGCACAATCCGACGCTGGACACGGCCTAACGGCCTGCAGATCGTCAAGCGCCGCGTGCCGATCGGCGTGATCGGCATTATTTATGAGTCACGCCCCAACGTGACGGCCGACGCCTCCGCGCTTTGTTTCAAAACATCCAACGCCGTCATATTGCGCGGCGGCAAGGAAGCCGCGCAGTCCAACGACGCGATTGTTCAGGCCATGATTACCGGCGGGCGCCGCAAGGGCCTGCCGACGGATGCAATCCAGTTCATTCAAACTCGTGACCACCAAGCAATTCGTGAGCTGGTGCAATTGGAAGGATTGGTTGATTTGGTTATTCCCCGTGGCGGCGAAGCTTTAATCCGGACGGTCATGGAAAATGCGCGCGTGCCGGTGATCAAGCATTACAAGGGCATATGTCATGCATTTGTGGACCAGAGCGCCGACCAGGCCATGGCACTGGCCATCATCGAAAACGCCAAATGCCAGCGGAGCGGCGTTTGCAATGCCATTGAAAAAGTGCTGATTCACGAGGCAATTGCCGCAGTATTCCTGCCGCGCATGGCAACCCACCTCCAGGCGCGCGGCGTGGAACTGCGCGGGGATGCGGCCGCGCGGCGGATTGTGCCCGCCCTGCGCACGGCAACAGAAGAGGATTGGACGACGGAATACCTGGACTTGATCTTGGCCGTTCGGATTGTGCCCTCCGTCAAGGCGGCGGTAGAACACATTAATCGCTACTCTTCGCACCATTCCGATACCATCGTTGCCGCTTCAGACACGGCGCAGAAGATATTTACCAATGAAGTGGATTCCGCATGCGTTTATGTAAATGCATCCACCCGTTTTACCGACGGCGGCGAATTCGGCATGGGCGCTGAAATCGGCATAAGCACCGATAAATTACACGCGCGCGGACCAATGGGACTGGAAGAACTCACCACGTATAAATACGTGATTCACGGAACGGGCCAGGTGCGGGAGTAACTATTTCAGCGAGGGGTCCCTGGCCTTGGGCAAGGTTGCCGGCGCCGGCTGATTGACGGCTTCCGCCGGGGCGGACACCTCCGCCGGGGCGGACACCTCCGCCGGGGCGGACACCTCCGCTGGGGCGGACACCTCCGCTGGGGCGGACACCTCCGCTGGGGATTCAATCAGCACTGCGGGCGGCGCATCATCTTTTTTCTGCTTGAAGTCCTTCGTTGCCAGCGGCAGTTTGGATCGCGGAGTATCATACGGATTAAATTCGCGGCGGGGCGCGTTGATATCCGTAAGGTTCAGATCATAACGCCGCGCCAACCATTTCCATTCGCGACCGGTGAAACGAAACACAGGGTCCATGCTGTTAATCAAATCGGCCACCGACAGGGTCTTGAGCCGCGTCATATCGGCGCCCCAAGCCGCGTCATCCTCCAGCATGGCCGGCAAAACATGGTCATCGCCGATCATAATTACCCGGCGCGGCCATTCGGAAATGAAACGGCGTTCGCGAAAATCATCCAGGCTTACATACTGCCACGCATCGTTCGCCCAGACAAATAACAGCGGATCCGCCGCGCGCGCGTCCCCGCGGTAGGACAGCACGACAACCAGGCGCAAATCCGCCAGATCAAAAGCCAATTGCACCATACGCGGACGCGCCGGCACAACCAGAAGCGTCGTTTCCGGATGATGCTTGACCCGAACCGGCCCCGAAAATCCAGTCAGCCCCATGCCGATACATAAACCAAGGCAAAACAGCACTCGATAAACATGACGGACCATGGTTCACCTCCTCATTGATGACATTTGATAATTCGCATTATGTCCAAATGTTCGATTACCACAAAATTCCGTGGAACGAAAAACATATACTAAAGTCGTGATTGTTTGTAAAGCATTTTTTCTCTTTTCCCCCACCGTAAATTCGGTTGGGGTTCAAGCATGCGACCGCTTTTCGGATCATTTCAACAAGTTTTCCGGGATAATCAGACATGACGATCGGCTATTTATCCGCACGGTATTTTTTATAGGCCCGAATGAAATTCTGCGAGTTGGCATAACCGCATTGACGCGCAATTTCCTTAACGCGCAATTCTCCGGATTCCATTAACATATGCGCATGGTTCAGGCGATATTTCAAATAATATTCCCGCGCCGCCATCCCTGCAATTGCCCTGAAATATTGAGTAAAACTGCGGCGGCTCATATTGAGTGTTGACGCCAGATTGTTTATGCCGGGATATTGAAATGGCGGTGTTCGCATGCGCTCCAATATGTCATCGAATTTGGCATGCTTGGGTTTATTGGGAAAGGTGGAAGCGGATGGCAAATCCAGCCCAATTTCAAATTCGATTAAGTCGGCCAATAAAACGCCCAACAAGGCGTGCATTCGAATTGAATGCCTGCGATTCAAGGCGCTATGACAAAGATAAGCTAATTGACCGAATATCTTAAGCGTATTGCGGCTCAATTGACTTGCGCGGATTGTGCGCGGAAATACTTCGGGGATCGGCCCGCCGCAATCAATATGCAGGAAATAGATGGTATAGGGTCGTTCCTTATCCGCGCGGTATTTATGAATTTCGTTCGGATAAACGATATGAATCAATCCGGGATGTAGATGGTATTTTTGTCCGCCCACGATGCATATTCCCCTCCCATGCACAGTGTAGGTAACGTGCCAGAGGCCGGGATGCAGGTGCATATTGGTCTGCTCTCCGGCCCAAGCCGTGAAATGATTGGCGGTAACATCCAGTATATTTGCCTGCAATTGTTTAAATATGGCTTTTTTATTATCCATATTCCGCGCCCAATATGATTGTTTCTTTGCCCGTCATGATTATTGATGTTTTACTAAAAATCAAGTAGTATTTTCAGCAAATGCGGGGCGTCTCTTCAAAACTTCCGGACAGGAGATTTATGAATCAAGGCAAGGACAGTCTGGTCAAACTCATCGCCAATGGGGTCAAACAGGCTCAAAATGATATTGATCCGGCCGGCGGCAAATTTCTTCCCCAAAACGGCGGCTGGGCGGTAACTAATCAGGATGTGATTTGGCCGTTAGCCTGGCTTTATACTCATCAACACCCTGAAAATCATTATTATCATGATAAAACAATTCTTGATTTGGCAATGGCTGGCGGGGATGGGCTTAAAAATGCCCAGGAGCCTGATGGCCGCTGGGAATTTATCAAAATTGATGGATCGCGGTGGGGTAAAATCTATATGCCCTGGTCGGCGTTTCACTGGCTGGAAGCATTTGACTGCCTGCGCGAGCATTTGGGAGAAGAGCGGAAGAAACGCTGGGAGCAGGGATTATGGCAGTGTTATGAGGGCATTTTCAGGGAAAAAGCGGCGCCAGGACATATTCATAATATAAACACATGGAATGCGGCCGCGCTTTTTAAGGCCGGGGCGATGTTCCAACAACGTGAATGGCAGGATTATGCGCGGCAATATTTTGAATCTCTGGTTAAGGCCATGCATCCGGATGGATTCTGGCCGGAAGGCGGCGGCCCCACTACATTATACAATCTGGTTTATGCCCATGCGTTGGGCGTGTATTATGCCATGTCGCGGGATGAATCCGTGAAACCGGCGATTAATACCGTCACAGATTTTCACCGGCATTTCACCTATCCGGATGGCGCTTGCGTGGAAACAGTTGATGGTCGCGTCAAATATGCGCCGAAGCCCAGTGCCATGGGTTTGCCTTGTTTTCTGGTTTCCAATACGGGTCCGATGTTTGGTGCGCACATGGCCGATTGTTTATTAAAGGCTTATCCGGATGGTTTTTGTTCGCCGCATATTGCATCGGCTTTGACCGTGTGGCCCGACAACATTCGCGCGGAACCGTCAATTATTCAGATGTTAGATAATTATCATGTCATATTTAATAAGCATGCGGCGGTCCGAAGACATGGCGGATTTTACACGTGCCTGTCGGGATATGTAACGTCTCCTGAAGATCAAATCCAAGATGCGGGCAATCCCTGGCACCAGGACCGTGCCGCATTTGTTTCGGTCTGGCATGCGAAATACGGATTGATAATCGGCGGCGGCAATTCAAAAACGCCGTTATGGGGAAATTTTTCCGTATGGAAGGGAATCTGGCGGAGTTGGTGTCCAATCGGCGCCAGGCTGATATCAAATGATGATGAAGATATATTGAGATTGGATTATGACGGCACGATTTGTGCCATCCGTCTCAAAGCATTGAACATAAAGACCCTTCGACTGGAATTTTCCGTTGATGAATTCGGTTCGGCCACAAAGGTCTGGACGTCCTTCTTGTTGAAACTGCATAAGGGAATGAAAATTAGAGGAAGCGACGGGGCCGAAGCGATAGGATTGAAAATTAGAGGAAGTGATGGCGCCGAGACGATTTATGATCCATTGAGCGACGGCCGTTGCATGATTAAACCCGGCAAACCGATGACAACCGATTTTTGGCAAATCGAATCATCTCTGGCGGTTGTGGCGCATTGGCCGGAATATCCGTTGAATCCATATGCAATTGACGGCGCCGCTCCGCAAGAACAGGCTTGCGGCCGGATCGGATTTGATCTGACGAGCGCCGTGCCGCGGAATGAAATAATAATTACGGCAAGATAAATTATTTATAGTTACAAGAAAGGAGATGGTATGAATGGAGCTTGACGGTGGTTATACTCTATTTGCAAAAGGCGAATGGAGTAGACAGGTTGCAGGCTGAATGTGTCGCGTGAGGCATTGACCTCGTAAAGGAGATTAGTCAGACCTGTAACTGGA
>JBDRJR010000120.1:0-12370 GCA_043814705.1 Verrucomicrobiota bacterium
GTCCGAACAAGCATAATGCGTATGGGCAAAACCGGAACTGTAAATTTGGTAATTGTCTAAAATATCACGCTTTTTCCGTTTGTTTTCCTACAGTCAACGGTCCACAGCCTTCAGCCCAAGCATCCCATGGGATGCTAATGTTTTTCCTTTACCTTAATGTTCGTATTATATTCAGGCTGGTTGGCAGTCAATGGATCAGGCCGGTTCGATGATCGTAATGTGGGCCTGCCAGCGGGCGTGTTGTTGGTAGGGATCCACCACCTCCACGCCGTTGTGCATCAGCTCTTCACCGGACGCGATGGTTTCCGCCGTGCCATCGGGGCTGACCTTCCGCACTGTATACCGTTGGTCAGGATGCAAGCCGTGTAGCCGAAAATATCGGCGGGCACTGCCGTCATTGGGCAGGTGATAGGTAAATACCAGGCTGGTCGTCGTTTCCGGCGACTGCATTTGGAAGGCCGTCCAGCCGGTGCGGTCCGTCATGGGCCGGGGCGGGGTCAGCAGGTGCGCCACGGCAGTGCGCAGGAACTCGCGCCACTGCTTGGCAAACTGCACGTGCCAGCGGATACGCTCGCGCGCCGCGGCGGGCAAAGTCAACAGGTCGCCGCTGAATCCCAGGATTCCGGGCAAGGCCGCGCCCATGATGAAATCCACATCGGCGGATTCCACGCCTACCCACGTGGCACCACTGGTCTCGCCGGGCACGAGGCACAGGTGTTCGGCTGATTCCTTCGTTTGTTGCCCCGATAAGTCAAAGGCCGTCTGGCCGCTGCCGCGCAGGACGGCCCAGCGCAGGATACGGCCCGGCGGCAGGCGCAGGAGCGACCCTTCCCCAATGCGGATCACATCCAGGGGATTGGCGGAATCGGAGAGAAAGTGGCAATCGTAATGGAACAGGGAGGAAAGATCCGTGCGCAGGGCGCCGCTGGCGCAATTTTCAAACACGGTGCGCGGATGGGTCCGGCGCAGATCATCCATCATTTGATACCATACATCGTAATACCGGAACAACTCCGCACCGCTTCCGTCGTAACCGAGCGAAACATTGTAATCCAGCTTGATCCAGGCCAGGTCATAGGTTTCGACCAGGCGCGCAATTTCCTTGCGCAGGTAATCGCGGGCCGCCGGGATATCCAGGTTAAAGCGTGGTTCGCCGGGGAAAAACCATTCAGGGTGCTGAAGGCGAATTGGCGCCCCGGCCACTACCCGTTCCGGTTCCATCCACAGGCCGAATCCGAGTCCCGCCGCGCGGACTTCATTGGAGAAATTTTTCATGTGTCCATGAAAGGCGCAGTCCGTTTTTTCGCGCCAGTCGCCCACCATGCCCCAACCGGCATCGTCCGGGCCGAACCAGCCGGCATCAATCACAAAGGCCTCACATCCGATCGCGCGGGCCGCCTTCAGTTGTTCGCGCAGGCGCGGCACATCCAGGGCGCTCATGTGATCGAACCAGGTGTTATAAATAATCGGGATTTCCGGCAGGGTTGGCGCCGGTAGGCGGGCACTGATATATTGGTGCAGGTCCGCCGCCACCGACCTGGGTTCGCCATCGTGCAGGTCCTGGATCAGAATTTCCGGAAGATCAAGCGCTTCGCCCGGCGCCAGGCCGAGATGCAAATCCTCGTCCGCCAAGCCCAGTTCCACGACAACAAAGGGCCATGGGTTGCTCGGCATGCGCGTGCTGAAACGAATGACCCAGTTCCCATGCGGGATTACGTGAAAAGCCACGCCGCGATCGCCGCCGACTTCGCGCAGGCAGGCATAGGGTGTGCCGTTCAGGGTGTTGCGTCCCCACTCACAACTCAGTGTAAGACTGCCCGTATGGAGTGGAATCCACGCGCCCTGGCTTTCGTTGCTCCACCGGCTTTGCTGGGCATATACCTCGTAATGGCCCGGCGCCAGGGTAAACCGCGGCAGACAGCGGTAAATTGTCAACGGCGTTTTGCCGGTATTAATCAGGCGGTCTTTGCGGTTGAGAACCCCGGTTGCGTCTGAAAGTTGCCAGTCGCTTTCCAGGCGAAGGGCGCCTTGTCCGGCCTGCCATATCAGGCGGGCATTATCCTTCGCAATCCGGTGTTCCAAAAGTTTCAGGCCATCGGCTTCATGGCGGCCCAGGTTGGTGGCGATCAGGGCCGGGCCCCGTGCGCGGACCGGCGTCGCGTTGTCCTCGCAAGTCAGGCCGAACAGGCGGTCCACCCCGATGGATTCTTTCTCTACCCTGAACACGACGGCGTTTCCTAACGTATGCGTAGGCATGATTTATTCTCCTGCTGGGGTGATATAAAAAAATCAGCACATCAAGTATTCGTCCGCAATTTCCTCCGCGGCCCCCGGCAGAACACCGACGGCGCGGGCCAGGTCAATGATGGTATAGCGCGCGCGCATCTGGTGCGCATGGTGCGCGGCGGCCAGGAACCGGTCGCGTGAACAGCCGATATCCTCCAGGCGGTGGGCGGCGCCTGCCGCGCGCAAGCATTGCTTGATGGCCGCCGCTGTCCGCGTCATTGGTTTCAGCTCGGCGCGCAGGCGGTCCCACAGGGTGTTTTCCTGCTGTAGCCGCTGAACGGCGCGTTCGGCCTTGCGGCGTTTCAGCGCATGCTCTTCCTCCACGACGGTGGTCAACGACTGCCAGTAGGCCGCATCGGTGGGTTCGGCGTGAAGTTGGAAGCGCGGCGCATCGAGCGCCAGGACGCGCTCGTAAAGCGCACAGGCGAAAATTGTCCCCAGGCCCACCTGGCGGCCGTGATAGTCGTGCGGCACACCGTGAATGGCGGCGGTCATATCCAGCACATGGGAAATCATGTGCTCGCCGCCGGAGGCCGGTGAAGAAGTGCCGGCCATGGTCATGGAAACCCCGGAAAAAACCAGGGCTTGGAAAAGCGCTTCGATCGCATGGGGCTCCCGGGCGCGGATCGCTTCCGGGTGCGTCATATAGGCCGGCTCCAGCGCGCGAATCAGTTCCGCGCAGACGGGACAGTAATATTCCCCGAACAGCAGTTGGTTGAGCTTCCAGTCGGTCATGCTGACCGACTTGGCCAGGACGTCGCCGAAACCGGCGGCGGTCAACTCGCTGGGGGCCTGCTGAATCACGGATGGGACGGCCGCAATGACCCGCGGCACCGTTCCGTTGAGCACGCGCTTCACGCCGCGAATCGTTGGCGCGATATTGTTCGAGGCGTAGCCGTTCATGGAGGCCGACGTGGCAACCATGGCATAGGGAAGTTTTGCGTCGCAGGCGATCCATTTGACCAGGTCGCTGATTGTTCCACTGCCGATGGCCAGGAAAGCATCGCAAGGGGGCAGGCTGGGAAGCAGGCTGTCGCGGGTCAGGTCATCGCAAACGGGACTGCCCTGCGGAGCGTGCCCTCCGAAGCGCTTTGGCGCAGGAGGGCCATCCGGTACAATAAAGGCTTTAACAATCCGCCCGGCTTGGTTCAGCACGGTTTCGCATTCGCGGCCGAGCAGGGGGTAGGTTCGCTCGTCGGCCACCAGATTTATCCGTTGGCCGGCGAGATGCCGATCCAGCAGGGACGGCAACTGCTGGATGGCCGTTGCGCAATAAACGACGGCGCGGACGGGGATCGAATGCGTTTTGCCGCATTCGCAGGCAAACGTCTTGCCGAGCAAATCGGAAGGACGCATGAAACCAGCGTTCTTTGTTCTTGGTTCCTCGTTCTTCGTTTCCGATTCTTGAATCATGTCCTGTTTGTGCAATCAAGTTAATTGCAGAAGAGAAGAAGAACCGAAGAAACTAGGTGTAGCACCGCTCTGCGAGCGGTACTACAATCACGAGCGAAGAACCAAGAACGAAGAACCAAGAACGCCGCAGATCTATTTCTACAGCACCTTGCGCACGGCATCCAACTGGCCGGCACTGCCCAGATAGCGGTTCTTTTCGGCGATGTACTTGGCAAATTCAGCCATGAACACCTTGCCGGGAGGCCGCAGATCGAAATTTTCCGGGTGTTGCTTAAAATGTTCGCGGTGCACGCGGCACCAGACTAAGCGGCCGTCGGTGTCAATATTCACCTTGGTCACGCCCAGCTTGGCGGCCTTGAGGAACTGGCCGGCATCAACGCCCTTGGCGCCTTTTAATTGTCCGCCGGCGGCATTGATCCGGTCCACTTCGTCCTTGGGCACGGAACTGGAGCCGTGCATCACGAGCGGGAATCCCGGTAGAAGTTTCTGGATGGCCGAGATGATCTCGAAATGCAGGCCCTGCGAGCCGGCAAATTTGTAGGCCCCGTGGCTTGTGCCGATGGCGCAGGCCAGGCTGTCGCATCCGGAACGCTTGACAAAATCAGCGGCTTGCTCCGGATCGGTCAAGTGGACCTGGTCCTCGGAGACGGAGATATGCTCCTCGACGCCGCCCAGCTGGCCCAGTTCCGCCTCGACCACGATGTTCTTTGCATGGGCGGCGGCGACCACGCGCTTGGTGATGGCGATATTTTCTTCATAGGATTTCATGCTGGCGTCAATCATGATGGAACTATAAAACCCGCTCCGGATGCAGTCCATGCAGGCTTCTTCGTCGCCGTGGTCCAGGTGCACGGCAAAAATGGCGTCAGGGAAGATCTGGTCGCCCGTGCGGATCATGGCTTCCAGCATGCGCTTGTCGGCGTATGACCGGGCGCCCTTGGAAATTTGGATCATGAACGGGGCCTTGCTGTCCAGATTGCCCCGGAACAGGCCCATGATCTGTTCCAGGTTGTTAATGTTATAGGCGCCGACGGCGTATTTGCCATAGGCGTGTTTGAATAATGCCGTAGTGTTGACAATCATGAGTGCATCTCCTTGATTAAGATTAGGAACATTATGTGTTGGCCATACGTCGCGCGTGGTGCGGCGCGAGGTTTCTCTTATAGCGGTTTTTGCGACGGCGTCAATCTTTTTTTCGCATTTTTTGGCATTTTTGGTCTTGCATTTTTCCCGGCCGGAACCGATAATAATGTCCATAAGCAGGAGATATGGCCATGGCGGACGAGAATATCAGCAATGAATCGTTAATTAACGATTCGTTTTCCGCAAACGACATTATCTTTGAATGCAGTGTTTGCGGCAAGAGCCTGGTGATCAACGCGCTGGGCGCGGGTCTTGCGGTAACCTGTCCCGATTGCGGCGCCGAACAACAGGTGCCGTTATCCGGCGGCGTGGATGCCGCTAATTCTGCGGTCGAGCCGGAAACCGCCGCGGCGGCCGGCGAACAGGCGGTGGAACACGAATTTCCGGAAATTTCCGACGTGCTGGCCGATGCTCACGCGCAGATCAATGCGCTCAAATCGGAAAACGATGAATTACAGTTCCGGCGCCGGTTTCTGGAAAAGCGCCATGCCCTTGCCTCCCGGAATCTGCAGGCGTTTCGGCGCGAAATGATTGTAATCCGCGAGGCGATGGATCGGACGGAAGCAATTCTGAAGGCCATGGAAGATCCTTCCGCCAGCGATACCCAGCCGATGGCCTGAAGAAGAAATGCAGAATGCAGAATGCAGAATAAAGAATGCTGTAAGAAGATTTTAGGCCGCGGGTGTAAGAGGATGACGGACGACAGTTTAAAGGCAAACGCCGGACACCAAGTTCTGGTTTTGCCCTTGGATCTTTGCTTTTTTCATTCTGCATTTTTCATTCTACATTTTTCATTTCTTAGCAGCGGTGCCAGGCAGGTCTTCAGTTCGGCTTCCAGGTTGCGCGCTCGATAGCGCGCCAGGCGTTGTTGCTGGCCGCGCACCACGGCTTCGCGCAACGGTCCGCGGCGCGTGAGTTGCCCCATCATTTCGGCGATGTCCTCCCAGCGTTTTTCCCGGAATAAAACCCCGGCGCCGTCGAGCGTCTCCGGCACGGCGCCGGCGGCATGGGCCAGGATCGGCAGGTTATGCGCCATGCTTTCGATTAGCGGGATGCAGAAACCCTCGTGCTCGCTCATGCACAGAAACAGGTGGGCGGCCTCGTAATAGGCGTTCAACTCGCTCTGCGGCACGGCGCCGGCAAAGACCACCTGGTTGAGGTGGAGGGTGCGGGCATAAACGGCCAGCAGGGCCTGATAACGCTCCAGGCCCGCAAACGAGCCGATGTGAATAAAACGCGCGTTCGGCGCCACGGTTTTCTGAAAATAGTTGAACGCATAGAGCGCATTCTCGATGCGTTTATTCGGCGCACAGCGCCCCACGAAAATGATGTTGACGTGGTCGTCCCTGAGCGCGCGGAGCACACGGCGGTCAGCGCGCGTGTTGATCGCGTCAAAATCCAGCACGAGCGGCAGAACCTGCACGGCTGGGTATCCCAGGGCAATCAGTTCGCGGGCGTTGAATTGGCTGTCGGCCATGTTGACCTCGGCCGTTTTTGCCAGGGTGCGGGCCTGGTCCCGGCCCCAGGCCAGGTCGCGCGCGAGTTTCTCCTGCAAGCCGCGGAAAAAATGAGCAGGGGTGATATTGTGGTAGCGCAGGACTTTACGGCAGGCCAGGCCCGCGAAGATGTCATTTACGGCCGATCCGATCGAGAGATGCAGGAGCATGATATCATCCGGGGCGACGATTTCGGCGGCCCGGGCGGCATCACGGGCTTCCTTGCGCCGGGCCGGGCCGGTATGGTTCGGTTCGCAGAAAATTTCGGCGGCATAGCCCCAGCGGCGGAACAGCGCGCGCAGGGTCAGCGCCTCGTTGCTGATGGCGTCGCCGGCGGTGAACCCGGCCACGAACTGGTGAATAGCCTTCATGTTCGATGGGCGGCAAACTGCCGCAGGGCGTCTTGAAATTTGCGGTTGATGACGTCCCAGGCGTATTCGCGCAGGACATAGTCCCGGCCGGCCGCGCCCATGGAACGGCGCAGATTTTCCTGCTGGAGGAGCGTGAGCAGTTCTTCCTCAAATTCCGGATAGATCCGGAACCAGAGGCCCCCGTTGCTTTTACGGCAATGGTCCCGGTTGACCAGACAGCGGGCGTGCACCAGCACGGGTGTGCGGGCCAGCCAGGATTCCAGGATGACAATGCCAAAGCTTTCGTTGATGGATGGATGGCAAAACGCCACTGCGCCGGCCAAGGCCGCGCGCTTTTCCGTTTCAGCAAGAAACCCGACATCCAGCAGGTGCGGCCGTAACGCGTTGGGCGGCGTGAGATCCCCGGTGCCGGTCACCACCAGCTTGACATCCTTGCCCGTGCGCCTGCGGAATAGCGTTATATAATCCAGCAGGAGCGGTGTGCCTTTGCCGGCTTCGCGTCTCCCGGCATAGATCACGTAGGGCGTCGTGAGGCCGTGATCGCGGGCGAAGGCATCGGGCGAGGCCTCGAACGGATCCAGCCCCATGCCCACGACCGCGCCGGATGATTCCGGCAGGTCGAACAGCCGGCGCGCCAGCGCGCGTTCCGGCTCGGAATTAAACAGACAGCCGGCGACGCTCCGGAACATCGCGCGGAAGGCGCGGGTATAGGCGAAACCTTCGTCATGCAGGCAGGGCACCAGGAGTGTTTTGGCGCTCGCCAGGCGGCTGGCGAAATACACCAGCCCGAAGAGGTAGGGCCCCATCACGATCCAGTCGAATTCAGCGCCATGCGCTTGTAAATAATTGCACAGGGCGCGGCTGTTGACGCTGTTCCTCAGCCAGGTCTGTTCGTCGGCCTCCGTAAAATGGCTTCGGCGGCTGATGGCATCCTGGATACGCAGAAACGCGGCAATGTCGCGCTCGGCGTCCACGGGGAAAAAGATAACGTCCAGGTTTCCGATCCGGCGCGGGCCGGGCGGGAGTTCGTTGGCCCAGGTAAAATGATTTTGGGCGCAGGTGGTCAGGAAAGTGACGCGATGTCCGGCTTGGGCGGCCTGCTGGGCAAGCGCTTTCAGGAGTGTTTCCGCGCCGCCGACCGTGGCGCCTTCGGCAAAACGCGGGCAGACGAAGGCTATGCGTTCGGGAGCTGACGTGACGTGTTGCATATGAATTTCAAAGTTATTCGGAAATGCCGCCCGGAGGTTGGTGTCCACCTTAAGTGTTGATCTTCAAGGTGGCTCGCGACCTCCGGGCGCGAGTAATTGCGGCGTCAGCCGCCTAATTTGGACTTTTCCTCTTCGAGGTCCGCCAGGCGGTGTTCGAGGGTGCGGAGACGGTTGCGGTATTTTTCGTCCAGTCCTTCGATGGCCGTGACCAGCATGCCGTTGACCTGGTTCTGCTGGGACCAGAGCCGATAGGTATAAAACTTCAGCAGTTGCCAGATGATTTTTTTAAGGCCGATCAGCAGGCGCGCGCCCAGCCGGCGCCGTTCGCGGATTTCAAAATCGTTAATGTCAATAAAAACCGCATCGCGCAGGCAGTCTAAGTAATACCGCAGGAACGTTTCGTCGTCATGCAGATTAGCCAGGTTGGTCCGCTCGGCCTGGGCGATATACGCGTCACGATAGACGCCGCGCGCCATTTTTTGCTCCACGGCGGAGCGGATCCCGGTCATGATGTGTTCAACATCCACGCCTTCCGCGCCGATCTGGAATAGGGGTTCGGTCATAATCAGGCTAAAAATTATAATTCAACCAGAGGCCATACTCCAGTTCCTTCAGCCGGAAGTCGGTGATTTTATCAAATCGTTCCAGAACGTAATAAACGTTGCCTTCCAGGGAAAGACTCTTATAGATGGGCAGGCAGAGGCCCAGAATCAATTGCCAGTAGGGATCCAGCCATTCGCCTTCGCCCTGGTCGTCGCGGATGTAACTGGTCAGGATGCCGACGCCGCCGCGGAAGATCCGGTCCTTGACGATAAAATTCGCCTGGGGCGTGATGACGTAATCGGTCTTGTTGGTATGGGGCGCGTCCCGGGTGCCGGATACATCCGGCGAGAAATCAGCGCCTAATTTTATGGCGACATGTTCTTCGGCAAAGGTGTAAGCCAGGCCGTAGGAGAGATCGGCGTTACCATAAGGCAGGTCGTTAAAAATGGTGTTTTCCGTGTGATAGCGGCCGCCCACGCTCAGGGAGTGCGGGCTTTCAGCCAGAGAAGGCCGGATCAAAAGCGCGAGGGCGATACCCAGGGCGGTTTGTGTTAAACGATAACGGCCGGTAGTATTCATGGGTGTTTCCTTGGATTCTTCCTGCTTCAATGAATGCGCCCGCGGTTCAGAACTGCCGGGCCAGATTACGCGCGGTCAGGAATTCGGCCCCGCGTTCCTTCAACCGCGTTATAAGGCGGTCGAGTTCCTTTACGGCGGTCTTGCCGCAGTTTTTTACGATAAACGGGTCAGGGCGCACGGCGCCTTCCCCGAAGTGAATGAGGCCCTGCGGCATTTCATGAAATTCCCACGGGTGGAAATAAAAGCACAGGACCGCCGGCAGGCGCTTGCGTTCGTAGAACCGGAGCATGGCATCAATATGCGCCATGATGGCCGCCGCGCCTTCCGTCCGGAAAAGCGGCCATTGGTCGCGGTCCCGTCCGTAAGGGTCCTTGCTTTTAATGGTCATGTCGGCAAAATTTGGAATTTCGACAATGCGCATCCGGCCTTCCTTGGTCCAGTCCTTGCGATTGGGATGGTAGGGGACCAGCCGTTTCGCATAAAAGTAGAGCGGATAGGAGGCATCGGTCAGAAAACCCAGGTCTTCCAGGGCGTTGACCATGCCGGTGCTTCCCCACAGGCGCGGCGCGCGAAAGGATACAATCTTTTTGCCCGCCGCCTGGCGAACCCATTGGGCGGCAACCTTGATGCGGTGATAACACTCCTCCGGCAACATGGGCTTAATGCCGGGAATGGAAAACAGTTCGTCGCCGATGGTTTCGTGGTAGAGTGTATGACAGCCCAGCTCATGGCCGGCGTTATCCACCTGCCTGACAATCCGGGGATGCCGGCGGGCGGCATCCCCCGTGAAGAAAAACGTGGCGGCAATATTGTGTTTGGCGAGGACATCCAGGATTTGCGGCGTGCCGTGGACAAGCCCCTCGTAAAAGGGGGTCCAACTCCCGATATCCGTTTCCATGTCAAAACCGAATACGACGCGAGGATGCATGGGATAGCCTTAAGTTTACGGTTCTATTTGATTTCAACAATCTTGCGAAAACGGCGCGAGAATTCTTCAATGCCTGTTTTCGTGATGCGCGCGCCGGTTTCCCAGCGCAGGCCGTATTGACGGCCATACAGGAAAGTATCCACCTGGAAGGTCATGTTTTCAAGCAGGGGATACGTGGAGGTGGTTTCCATCCAGGGCCGTTCCACTTCGTGCATGCCCAATCCGTGGCATGGGCCATACAAGGCGTTCTTACCGTAGCCGCGCCCCTTGACAAAGTCGAAGAAATTCACGGCCACCTTGCCGGCCGGCACACCGGCTTTCATCCATTCCATGGTCTTCAGATGCGCTTCCAGGCCGAAGGATACCAGGTCGCGCATTTTGGCCGGCATTTTGCCCATGCAGACGGGCAATCCAATGCTGGGCGAATAACCGGCCACGCGCGCGCCGATGTTGAGCTGAACAAGGTCGCCTTTCCTGATCACCCGGTGGCCGGGCCGCCCGATGGCGTGCGAGCTGTTTATCCCGGCCAGCACGTAGGTCGGGTGCGCCTCGTATTCCGCGCCCTGCCGGTAAAAAGCTTCCTGCGCGATTCCCACCACCTGGAGCTCGGTCATGCCCGGCTTGATGCGTTTCAAGACTGCATCCATGGCCAACTCCGAAACCCGGAAGGCTTCCCGCAGGACGGCGATCTCCGGCTTGCTCTTGATCATGCGCATCTGGTAGATAAGATCGTCGGCCTTGACGATCTTTGCGGCCGGCAGGGCCGCGCGCACGGCGTCGAACACACTGACGGACATGGCGGTGTAGCCGGCAATGCCCAGTTTTTTCACGCCGCGGCCGCCGTTGGCGGAAGCAAAAATTTCCTTGAAACTGTCAAGCGCGATATTCGGGTAATCCGGCTCGGCGGCTTCGCGGTAATACAGGATTTTTTTAATGGCGGGAATCACGCTGTGGTCGCGGGCGAAAGTTGCGCTTTCCGGCCCGATGAGCAGGGTCGGTTCGCCTTTGGCGGGGATGAACACGCCCGCGCTTTCGAAAATCGGCCAATAGTCCGAAAAATAACGGACGTTGGCGAACTCGGCCTCATCGCTGTGGGCCAACAGGCCGTCCAAGCCGCGCGCCTGCATCAGGCGCTGGGCTTCCTTTTGGCGGCGTTTGAATTCCGGTAACGGGATTTTAACAGTCATAACATCTCCTTGTTGCGGGGCTATACCCGATGATTGATGATCCGGTCAATAAAAACGGGAATCAGTATAAACGTTGTCCGGCTCAAGGCAAGCGCGAAAAATCGCCGGATAACAAGAAAAGATTAACGCAAAGGCGCGAAGACGCAAAGGAAGCCATAAAATTTCAAAATTTTTCAGCCCGGGCCTGACTTATCCCCGTGTTCTTATCCTCACTGAAATTCCTGCCACTCCGGTTCGTTCCGGAAAATAAAGCGGTAATAATCCTGGCCTGCGAGCCGCGCGGCGGCTTCCTCGTCCGTCACAATGGTGCAGTGCGGGTGTAATTGCAGGGCGGAGGCGGACACCATGGCGGTGATCGGGCCTTCGACGGCCTTGGCAAGGATATCGGCTTTAGTTTTGCCGGTGGCCAGCAGAACACAGCGTTTGCTGTCCAAGATCGTGCCCACGCCCATCGTGAGCGCCCGCCGGGGCATGCGCGCCTGGTCGCCGAAAAGCGGGCCATTGGCGGCCACCGTCTGGGGCGCCAATAACTTGGCCCGTGTGCGTGAGCGCAGGGCGGAAAGCGGTTCATTGAAGCCGATGTGCCCGTCGTGGCCGATGCCCAGTAATTGAAAATCAATGCCGCCGGCTTGCCGGATGGCCTGTTCGTATTGGGCGCAGGCCGCAGTCAGGTCGGACGCCATGCCGTCCGGCAGGTGCGTGTTGCGCCGGTCAATGTTGATCTTGGAAAACAGATGCTGATCCATGTAAAACCGGTAGGAATTATTATCCTCCGGCGGTAATCCCACGTATTCGTCCAGATTGAAAGTCCGGCAATGGGCGAAGTCGAGGCCTGCCTGTTTATGCATGTCCGCCAGCAGGGCATAAACCCGCTCCATGGTCCGGCCCGTGGCCAGGCCGAGCACGAGGCGCGGGTTCCGGCGCAGGGCCTTGGCGATCAGGCGCGCGACCAGCCGCGCGGCCGTGTCAAAATCCGGTTGAATAATAACTTCCATGCGGGTTTATTAGTATTTTACTTGTCATCTGGCAAGATATATTTTATCATGCATGGGTTTGCACAAACAAGTTAAATGAAAACACTGGCGTCCCACAGGGACGCCATGGGCTGTGGACTGTAGGCTGTAGGCTGTGGGTCGGAACAGAATAAACACAGATGGGAAAAACCGGAACTGCGGTTTTGATAATGGTCCTTCATAGCCCTCGGTTTTATTGGGGT
>JBDRJR010000121.1:0-6134 GCA_043814705.1 Verrucomicrobiota bacterium
CGGCGGCGCGCTTGCGGGGGGGGGTGTTGGGTGTTTGTTTTTAACCACCGGGGCGGGGAGGGGCCCCCGGGCATGCGGCGCCCTGTTCTCCGACGGGGCCCCCGACCACACCCCGACTTCCCGCGGCCCGCGCCAGTTCCATGCTGAGCTGATTGGGCGGGTATGGCGGCGGCGCACTTGTTTCGGCCAGCCATTCAAATGCCAGAGTCAAAAGCGCGTCGCCGGCCAGGATGGCGTTGGCCTCGCCCACCACGATATGCAGGGTGGGCCGGCCGCGGCGCAGGGCATCGTTATCCATACTGGGAAGGTCATCGTGAATCAGGGTGTAGGTGTGCAGGATTTCAATAGCTAGCGCGGCGGTGAGCGCCGTGTCGCCGGCCGGCCCCCATGCTTCGGCCGCCGCCAGGCACAGGAGCGGACGCAAGCGCTTGCCGCCGGCGAACACGCTGTAGCGCATAGCCTTGTGGAGCGCGGTGGGCCGCTCGGTTTCTCCCGGCATGCGCCGGTCCAGCGCGGTATTGATCAGCCGGATTTTATTGTCCAGATAACGTTGCAGGTCAAACATGATGCTACCCCCGTGTGCCGGATTGGACTTCATAGTATGACAAGGCCGATGAAAATGACAGGAGAATATGTGATTACATAGGGGCCAGAATTCAGGAGTCAGCCTGCCCGAGCTCGGTCAGGGAATTAAGCATGAGGCCTGCTCGAGCGTCGGCCAGGGAAAGCCGGCACGGGCATTTTCCGCCTTAGGCGGATCTGCCTATGGCATGACGTTCTAAATTCAGGATTCTGTCTTCTGTTACAATGAGTGATTGAATTCTTCCGGGTATCGTGTATCATAATCCGGTTAATTGTTATCGATCAAAAAAAGGGAGGGGTGATTTCGCGTTATGCCAACCTACGAATATGAATGCCGCAACTGCCATCATAAATTCGAACTCTATCAGAGCATCACGGCCAAGCCCATTACCCGTTGCCCTAAATGCAAAAAGAACAAGGTTCGACGGCTGATCGGCCGGGGCGCGGGGATTATTTTCAAGGGTTCGGGATTTTATCAGACGGATTACCGCAGTGACCATTACAAAAAGCAATCGGCGGCGGATAAGCCCGGTGACCAGGCGGGCAAATCCGCGCCCAAAGACGGCGTCAAGGCCGCTGGACCGGCCAAAACCGAAAAAACCGCCGCGGCCGCCACAGAAGCGCGTGGAAGCGTTGAGCGTTCCGCCGAAGGCGGATCCGCCTCAGGCGGAAAAGCGTGAAGCGCGCATATGAAATGCGACGGTAGTTGCATAAAATAGGCGGGGCTTTCATCCATTATGATCCGATGTCCGCAATGCGGGTATGAGAATGCATTAGGCCATATCTTCTGCATTCAGTGCCGGTCCAAGCTGGACATCCGGGCGCTTGACGGTAATGCTTGGAATGAACCGGAATCCAAGCCGGGGCGCGGGCGGCGCCGGTGCTTGGTTGGGCTGGTGCTATGCGCCGGTATTTTCTCCGGCATTGTGTTGGCCTTGTGGCCGATGCCGTTGGAAGGCCGCAAAGGAACCGAGGCGGATGCCCGGCAGGCACACAGAAAAATCCTGCTTCTGGAAAAAGGGCTAAGTCCCGCGTCACAATTATTTAACGAGCGCGAAATCAATGCCTATCTTGATCTCCTTCTGCGCAGGGTTCATCCGCCGCGAACGCCGGGGTTGTGGACAACAGTGCCGCAGGCGGTTGAGGTGGACATCCGTCCTAATGCCATTATGATCTCAACGGTATCCGTGTGGGGTCCCGTAACGGTTGGGTTTCTTAAGCTGGGTCCATGGCGCGTGACCAGCCGGATAACGGTGGTTCCCGAACGGGGCTCGAACGGGCTTGCCACGCATCATTCAGGGTTGCGGTGGACGATAAGAAGCGGGCGGATTGGACATCTCCCGTTGCCGGGTCCGGCGAGTGCGCCGGCAACGGCCGCCTTGCGTCCGCTCATGGGCTTGAGTTTCCGGGAGCGCGCCCTGCTTGCGAATGTGAAGCATCTGGAACTCGAGGAAGGACAAGCCGCCGTGACGGTAAAAAACAGAGCCTGGCAGAACCCATGACCAAGGATTTAATTCAATGAAAAAAAACATTGCGCAACACACCATGATCGGAACCATTCGCGCGGACGTTTTAGCTTACACGGCGGGCAAGGATGCGGCGTTGGATACGCGCCTGGTGGATGCCGACTGCATCGGCTCAGCGGCGCATGTGACCATGCTGGCCGGATTACCACTGCGCCCCCGAATTTTTTCCGCGCGCGCCGCCGCCCGAATCATAGCCGAACTGGTCCGGATTATGCATCGGGCGCGCCGCGGCGCCTTTACCATCTCGCTCCAGGACCAGGATGTGCACTTGGCGGTGGAACGCGAATTAACCCGCCGGCTCGGTGAGCTGGGCCGTAAAATCCATGCCGGCCGCAGTCGCAACGACCAGGTGGCAGTGGATTTGCGCCTGTTTGCCAAGGAACAATTACTGGCGGTAATTGAGGAAACTTTGATGCTGGGCGCGGAGTTGCTTGTCCAGGCGCGGCGGAATCGCAATGTGCCCATGGTTGGACGGACCCATCTCCAGCCGGCCATGCCCAGCTCCGTCGGGTTGTGGGCCTCGGCCTACACGGAGGACCTGCTTGACGATGTCTGTTTGTTGAAAGGTGCCTATGATCTGAACGATCAATGTCCCTTGGGATCGGCCGCCGGCTATGGTGTCCCCCTGAGGATTAACCGCGCACAGGTTTCGGACCTGCTGGGATTCCGTCGTCCAATTCACAATGTTCTACATGCCGGCAACAGCCGCGGCAAAATGGAAAGCGTTATTCTGTCGGCATTGAGCCAGGTCATGATCACGCTTTCGCGGCTGGCCGAGGATCTTTTGATCTTTACGATGCCGGAGTTCAATTACTTTGGTTTGCCGCCCGGCATGGGCACCGGAAGCAGTATCATGCCGCAGAAGAACAATCCGGACATACTGGAGCTGGTGCGCGCGCGCGCTTCGCGGGTTATGGCATGCGCCCAGGCGGTTATGGATATTATCAAAGGTTTGCCCAGCGGCTACAACCGCGACTTGCAGGAAGCCAAGGAACCTTTTATGCTGGGACTGACGATGACACGCGCCAGTCTGAAAATAATGGCGCCATTGATCGCCGGTTTAAAGGTCAACCACGAGGCTTTACGGCGGGGATTCACTCCGGCGGTATTTGCCGCCGATCATGCGCTGAGCTTAGTGGCGCGTGGGATGCCTTTCCGGGATGCCTACCATTATGTCAAAAAACACCTGGCCGAATTGGAAGGTCTCGACCCGGCCAAGGCCATTGCGCTGAAAACACATGCCGGCGCTCCGGCGGGATTGGATTTTGCCGGTATGGCCCGCCAGCTTGCGGTCGAACGGGCCTTTGTTGCCACAGAAAAACGGCGGTTTTTCAAGGCCATTTCCCGGCTGTTGCGAATGCCGTATCCGGAAGAAATGCAAAATGCAGAATGAAGAATGCAGAATGCGCGGAATTTATGATTGCACAGAACTTTTGAAAAAAATCGACTTGTAAAGTTTTATCTGAAAACATCATTGACCATCGAACATTAACCATCAACCATTTTCCAATGTCCAATGCCATTGACATTCAAGACTTGGTGGTTGAATTCCCGGGCCGCGCTCGGGCGGGCCCGGGCACGCGCGGCGATACGGTGCGCGCTCTGCAGGGGCTGAGCCTGAGCGTTGCCCAAGGGCAGGTGTATGGATTCCTGGGTCCCAACGGCGCGGGCAAGACCACCACCATGCACGTCCTACTGGGATTCATCAAGGCCGCCGCCGGCACAGCGCGGATTTTCGATGAGGATGTTTGCCAGACCATTGCCCGGCGCCGGATCGGTTACCTGCCGGAACATCCGGATACCTACCGGTTTTTGACGGGACGCGAACTGTTATGCATGGCCGGGCGGCTCTTCGGTCTGCCGCGTGCCGCACTGCATGCGCGAACAACAGAACTGCTTGCCCTGGTCGGACTGGAAACGGCGGCCGATCGCCGGCTGGCGGCCTATTCGCGCGGGATGCTCCAGCGTATTGGCCTGGCTCAGGCTTTGGTTAATGATCCGGATCTCGTAATCCTGGATGAGCCTGCCGGCGGGTTCGATCCGTTGGGCCGGATCCGCATCCGAGAAATCATCGCCGCGCTCCGGGAACGCGGCAAGACGGTATTTTTTTCATCGCATGAACTTTCGGAAGTGGAGCGCGTGTGTGACCGGGTCGGCATCCTGGCGGCCGGGCGACTGGTGGCGGAAGGCCGCATGGCCGAGCTGGTCAAAGCCGGCGAAAGTCTGGAACAATATTTCATCAGGATGATTGCATGATTCGAATTCTGACATTGACCCGGCTGGTGTGGCTGGAAATGATCCGGCGCAAGGACATCTATGTCCTGCTTATCTTGCTGGCGGCTTTCCTGGTGACGCTCATGACGCTTGATCTGTTTGGGCTGGGCCAGGCGGTCAGTTATTTAAAGGAAATCGGAATGTTGCTGGCATGGGTATGCTCCTGGATTCTGGCGGTATCCGTCAGCGTTCGTCAATTGCCGCAGGAGGAACGGCAGGGTACGATTTTTTCGCTATTGGCCAAACCGGTCAGCCGGGCGGAAGTTTTGCTCGGCAAATGGCTGGGCGCGTGGGTTGTGACGGGTTCAGCCACGCTTGTGTTTTATGTCCTGCTGGCGCTCATGGTTGTCCTGCGTGGCGGGAGTTTCAACGGGGTGGTGCTGGCGCAGGCCTGGGTCCTGCATCTTGGCCTGCTTGCTGTAATCACGGCGTTAGGCATGGCGTTTTCAACGCGTTTGCATGCGGATGCGGCCTCTGCGTTGACCTATGTGGTCACGCTGGCCGCCTGGCTGGTCCTGCCGCGCGTGCCGGACCTGGCATTGACGGCACGGGGCGCGGCGCAGACCGGGCTCATGGTGATATATTACGCCTTGCCGCACCTGGAACTGTTTGATCTGCGCCGCCGCCTGGTTTACGGGTGGCCGCCGGCGCCCGGCACAGCGGTATTGGTGACGCTATTATATGGGTTGCTGATGACCGCCGTGTTCCTGACGTTGGGCTGGCTGGCTTACCGGAACAAGCGTTTCGCAAGGGGAGCAATGCTGTGAAAGGGCCGCAGGTCAGGGCGGGAATTTGGATAGCATTATTTTTGGCGGTTATGTGGGGTGTGGCATTTGCGCTCTGTTGTCGGTTGACCGGTTTGTCGGCTGACGGATTAACGCCCGGCGCGCAAGCCGATTCGATGGCGATTAAAGCGCTTGGCGCAAGCCGCGTGGTGGCGGGCAATCAATTATATGCCAACGCTGATCGAACGTTTCACAGGGGAGTGGGTGTTTACCGGCGGAGGGCTTTTACGAGCGGGTTTATGCGTCTGGCCCAGGCCATTGCGCCCGAGGGCCATGTCCATTTGCAGTCGGCAGATGTGAACGAGATAGTGCCGTGGCTGTATTTTGCGACGCGCGCGGATCCGCATAATGTGGAGGCCTACAGCGTAGCCGCATTCTGGCTGGCGGGTGATGGGGGGCGTCCGGACCTTGCTGAACGCGTGCTGTGCGAAGCCCGTGCGAACAATCCGAAGGATTATCGTGTTTATCTGGAAAAAGGGCGCTTGGCATTGAAAATGGGCGCTCTGACTGAGGCCGCGCGCGCGTTTGACGCCGCCGGACGGCTCTGGGAGCGGGACCCGGGGCCGGACAAAATCCAGGCGCTGTTGGATCGCGCCGAGATGCTCGTCTATCGCGGTCTGTTGTATGAAGAGGGCGGAGATGTGCCTCGCGCCCTGATGTGTTACCGGAATATTCTGGCGCTGTTACCCGGGCGGGAGGGCATCCGCGAACGAGTGGCGGAATTGACGGAGAAGGGTTGTGCCTGCGTGGCGCCCGCGGCCATGCGGCAGACAATCATGTTTCAGCGCCGGTATGTGTGTGAACGCGATGACCATTGACCATCAACCATTAGCATCCCATAGGATGCTTGGGCTGAGGGCTGTGGGCTATTGACTGTGGGAAAACCCCAATAAAACCGAGGGCTATTAAAAACCATTATCAAAACCGCAGTTCCGGTTTTTCCCATCTGTGTTTATTCTGTTCCGAC
>JBDRJR010000122.1:0-93423 GCA_043814705.1 Verrucomicrobiota bacterium
GCTCATTAACGTCATACGTTTGCGTTCCCTTATGCTCATTTTAATCGTCTCCATCTGGCCTCCTTCCCTTTCGGGTTAGGACCAGTCATGGGGACATTTCTAATGAGTTACAAGGGGACATTTTCAAAAAGTCGCGACAGAAATATTATCAGCAATGTGAAATGCGAGTGTAAACCAAGAAAGTTAATCATAATCAAAAAAAGGCCTTGCGTCTTTCTTTTTGTTGCGTATTTTGTATTTGATATGGATACATAGCGGCAACTCTGACTAACGGAACGAAGAAGTAGACATCACAGGAGATGGCCATGCAAACATTAGCACGGCGACGTCAAGCGGCTTTTGAGGAGCTGATGGCGATCGGAACTGCGCGGCGCGGACAACTCAGCGAACAGTATTACGAGCTAAAGGGACCTGACGGGAAAATCCGGCGCCGAGGCCCTTATTACGTCTGGCAACGCTGGGTCCGGGGACACAAGTATTCCGCGCGCATACCCAAGGACGCGATTGCACAGGTGAAGGCCGATTTGAAACGAGGACACCAGGCGCAGGCGGTTTTCGACAAGTTGCTTGACCTGATGGAGGAAAGCGCTTGCACACAGGACACCGACAGTAAAAAAAGCCCGGATCGTACAGGTGGCCAGCGGCCGGGAGATACAAATTTGAATTACATCCGGAAAATACCGACGGATTTCTGACCTCTGACTTCTGCATTTGACGCGGTTTTCCGCCATCCGTTGGCTATCGTCTGTCAGGCGGAGTCCGAGAGGCCAAGCAGATCCAGGATGCGGGTCAAATCTTCGTTGGAATAGAAATCAATTTCAATCAGGCCTTTGGCCTTCTTGCCGTTGGCCAGGGTGCGCGATGGCACGAGGCGCACGCTGGTGCCGAAATGCCGGTGCAGTTTGTCCGAGAGATCCTGAAGATGCGCGGCGGGGATATCATCCCGCATGGCGCGTGGTTTGCGCGGCGCACGCGCCAGCCGCTCCACGGCCTTTTCCAGCACGCGCACCGACCAGCCTTCTTCAACTGCGCGCCGGGCCAGAAAACATTTTTCCTCGTCAATCGCCACGCCCAGGAGCGCCTTGGCATGACCGGCCGAGAGGCGGCTATCCGTCAGCATTTGCTTGATTTCCCCGGGAAGCGTGAGCAGGCGCAGGGCATTGGTCACTGTGGCGCGCGCTTTGCCGACCCGTTGGGCAATATCTTCATGGCTCAGATTGAATTGCTCTGCCAGGCTCTGATAGCCTTCAGCTTCCTCGATTGCGTTCAGGTCTTCGCGCTGAAGGTTTTCGATCAATGTCAATTCAAGGGCGTCACGGTCGCTGACTTCCTTGAGAATAGCCGGCACGGTTTCCAGTCCGGCCTGCCTGGCCGCCCGCCAGCGCCGTTCGCCGGCCACGAGCTCGTAGGAATTGCCGATCCGGCGCAGGAGCAGAGGCTGAAGCACACCATGTGTCTGAATGGAACGCACCATGTCCTCCAGCGCTTCGGGAGCAAACCGGCGGCGGGGTTGCTTGGGATTCGGCCGGATCTTATCCACCGGGACCGCCGTCATTCCTTCGGGCGGAGTGCCGGCGTTTACGGGCGAGGGCCCGGGCATTTCGGCGGCGGCCGGCTTTTCGTTGATCAACGCGCTCAATCCCCGTCCCAGTCCATGTTTGGAAGCCATAAGTCATCCCTCCTTTCAGAAATGTAGAATGCAGAATGAAACCCTATCGCTTGCCCTGCGTCTTGTCCCGCCGTAGCGGCTTCGCGTAGAGGGAAGCTCCCCGCGTGTCATCCAAAACTCCTGGAGCAACGGATGGAACGAAGCAGGGTCCGTCATCCGTTATCCGTCGTCGCCTGCCCTCCGTAGCGCTCTGGCGCAGGAGAGTCCGTTTCGTTCAACCACAGGATGGCGCTTTTCGGCGCCGGCGTCAAGCCCTGATACTATCTAAAACTGCGCATCGCGACGCGCGGATAATGATCGGCAAGGCAAACTCAAGCGGGGCTTGATGGATCACGCGCTATGGTTTTGCGCGCCGAATTCAAGCGTGCTTCATCCGGATGCAGTGACCATTTTTGCCGAGGCGGGGCCGCATATGGCGGCAACCATTAACCATTTCCGATCAGTGTATTTATGCGCGGATTGTCCAATATTATGCGCGGATTATCCATTGACCTTTTTGATCAATATGGGATGATTAACGCAAATGAAATCAGATTTGTTTTGCCGGCATAAATTCCAGTTCATTTCCTTCTGCCCGGTCTTTCATGCCGCGGTAAATGGTATTGGACGCATTCATATCAATGACGACTGCCACCTGATGCACATTGTGCGCGGGACCGGCACGGTCTTTATTGAAGATAAAAAACAACGCCTGCGGCCCGGCACGGTGGTGGCCGTGCCGCCTTTCGTGCATTTTTATTTCAAGATCAACGCGCCCTTTGAAATGCTCAACATCCATTACCGGGTCTGGCTCGCCAACGGCGATCCGCTGGAAGAACACGCTGTTCTGCCGCTCGTTTTCCGGCCGGAATATTTCGCCGCCATCATGAAACTTCTGCGCAATATGGAAAACATTTGCAAGAAAGGTTTGCCGGAAAGCTTGCGTCTCGCAATATTGGCGCATGAAATCGTCCGGCATCATTTGACCGCCGTGCCGTTGCGCGAAAAAGAGCGCAAAATCATTGACGCCCGTTTGCGGGAGGCCTGCCGGCGGTTGAGCGCGCCTGATTATGCGGTTTTTCAGGCGACGGAAATAGCGCGCCTTTGTGGATTAAGCGTGAGCCAGATGAACCGCCTTTTCCAGAAATGCTTTCGCATGACACCGCACAAATTCTGGGAGAAAAAGCGTTTTGTGGAATTATGTCATCAATTGCGCGCAAGTGATCTGCCTTCCTCCAAGATTGCGGCGCAGTTCGGCATGGAGGACAACGCTTATTTTTCGCGCTGGTTCAAAAAAATGGCCGGATGCGCACCGTCGGAATTCAGGCAACGCGGCATTTGATTTTTTCGACGCGATAAAACAAGAAGATGGCGAGACCTTTGTTCGTTTAATCGGGGTTAAATTGCGGCCCCGTTATCCGATCAAACAACAATAAACAACGAATAACCCGGGAGGTAAAACGACCATGATGATTGACTGTCATTTACATACGCGCATCAAGGACGGCCTGCCGCGCAACGATTCCGGCGACAACTATGCCACCCCGAAGGAACTGATCGCCATGATGGATAGAACCGGTGTGGACAAGGGAATTCTTTTGCCCGGCGTAAGTCCCGAATGCCGGCGTCAAATAACTTCACCCGAAGATATATTGGAAGTCGTTGATAAATATCCTGATCGTTTCATCCCATTCTGCAACCTTGATCCGCGTTCCGAAGACAATACGCCTCAGGCTGACTTTTCCCGCCCGTTGCTTTATTACAAAAAACGGGGATGCAAAGGCGTTGGGGAGCTCTCTGCCAACATGCCGTTTGACGATCCTTATGTCCTGAATCTGTTCAATCATTGCGAACGATGCGAAATGCCGGTGTTGTTTCACATTGGCCCGCAAGCCGGCGGCTGTTACGGCCTGATAGATGACCTCCATTTGCCCCGCCTGGAGAAATGCCTGCGTTTGTTTCCCAAACTTATTTTCATCGGGCACTCCCAGCCGTTCTGGGCGGAAATCAGCGCGGATGTGACGAAAAAGGACCGCAACACCTACCCTCCCGGCAAAATCATTCCCGGCGGCGCCGTCCCGCGCCTGCTGGATGCATATCCGAACCTGCAATGCGACATTTCGGCCGGGAGCGGTTATAACGCGCTCACGCGCGATGCGGAGTTCGGATATCGTTTTATGGAGAAATATCAGGACCGTCTTTTGTTCGGCACCGACATCTGCTCGCCCCAAAATGACCACCGCCACGCCGAGTTCCTGCGGAATTCATTGAAAGAAGGCAAAATATCGGCGGAGACTTTTGAAAAAATAGCATGGGAAAATATAAACGGCATCTTAAAGCTGGGATTATAACCCTAAGAACACAGGAGAAAAATCATGTCGCAACCATATGCATTTAGTTTCAGCGAGTCTTTGATGGCGGAAAACGCCGGTGTTTCGCTCAAAAGCACACATTTTGACGTTGACGCCATTTTGAAAGCGTATGACGGCGTCAAACCGCTGGCGGATGAACTTGGCGTTGACGCGCCCAAACCGCGCCTGGCCGGATTTTGTTATCCGCACATCGTGTCTTTGGGAGCGCCGATTGAATTTGCCGAAGACGGCGAGCCGAATATTTTCCCGCTGATTCATACGCCGGCAGAAATTGATCATCTGAAAGAACCTGATGATTACCTGGCGGCTCCGTTAATTCAGCAACGTTTAAAAATATGCGAGGAATTAGTCAGGCGGCGCAACGATGCCGTGCCAAAATTTATCGGGCATCTTCTGGAAGGACCGATTACCACCGCCGTTCTTCTATTTGGCCAAGATTTCCTGACGTTGCCCTATGACGATCCCAAACGCGCCCATCATCTTTTGAATTTCTGCACGGAAAGCGCGCTCCATTATATTGCGGCTTTACACCGGCATTTTTACGGTGATGCGCCCGTTGAACCCGGCCCGTGCGGTATTCCCGATGATTTCGCCGGAATGCTGCCGCCGGAAATTTTCGGCGAGTTTGTGGTTCCGTATTGGAACCGCCTTTACGAGGGATTAAAAGCCACGGAAAGACATTTGCACAGCGAACTGCTCCGGGAAGTGCATTTGCCTTTCCTGCGCGATTTGAATATCAGTTATTTTGATCCTTCGGCCGATCAATATGTGACGCCGGAATTGCTTGCGCGCTCTTGCCCTTGTCCTTTTCGGTCCTGTATTCAGGCATGGGATTTGCGCGATTTGACGGCCGAACAACTTGAAAAGCTGTATCGTAAAATTGCCGCAAGCAAACCTTACGTGATTGCCTTTCACATGAGCAAGCTGGCTTGGCTTTCCAAAATCAAACATCTGCTTAAGCTGGCCCGGGCATTGGAAAAATGAGCGCGCCATTAAGCCGGCGCGGCGCGGATCCGGCTGTTTCTGAATTCAACCCCGTTCTGAATTCCCGAGCCTGCTTTGCCGCAGTAAAGCCTCCTGGCCGAAAAGGCTGAATCAATCCCCCGCGCAAGCGGGGACGTGTCGGGAATAACATTGCGGTTCTCCCGAACCGCCGCGCCCCCCCCCTATCCCGAAAAAATAATAAAAGTGCTTGACATTTATTTCGTATCGCGTATATTTCATTTTATGAATATTTCAAGTAATAAAAGATCGCCGGAAATGTCGCTGGAACAGTTTGCCGGCCGACTGGGCCGGTTAATGCCACGGCTCATGCGGCACTTGATGACCCAGGATCGCAACTACCTGGCGCGCGGGCTGATCACCCTGCCGCAGTTATGGGCGCTCCATCAGGTTGCCGAGCGCAAAACCTGCGCCATGCGCCTGCTGGCCCAGACACTGGGGTTGAAATCATCCACTGTAACCGGACTGGTGGATCGTCTTGTCAAGCTGGGACTGCTCAAACGTTTCAATAGCCAAGCTGACCGCCGGGTCGTCCTGGCGGCAATCACGCCCAAAGGCCGTAAAATTCTTGAACACCTGTATGCCGAACGGCACAAATCAATTATGCATATGTTCCAACATATTTCGCCGGAAGAGCGCGCCGCTTATCTGGATATCATTGAAAAAATCCTGAAGGCCCTGTCCGCCGTCTAACCCGGAAATTTCACGACGCTTTTTGCCCGTGAAATACAGGGGCTAAGCCCATGGCGGTGCGGCCGTTGGCAAGGAAAGCAATGAAACATAAAATGTGTCAAGCAAGCGTCGCGGTATGGCTGGCGCTGGTTCTGGGCGCGCCGGTTTTTTTGGGGATGGCCCAATCGCCGGACAATCCTCCCGTTATCGGCTTTGATCAAACCGCTTATCTGGCCGGCGCCCGGAGCAATATGCTCCTGCGCATTGGGCGGGTGGACTGCATGGCGTATGCCCTGCAGGCCAACAATGAAATCAGGATCAAACGCATCAGTCCGATTTTGCGTTCCGATGAAGTGGCCGTGGCGCGGGCGGAGTTTGAACCCAGCCTTAACGTCCAGGCCAACCTGCACGACACTACGGAGCGCTCGGCCTCGCTCATGAGTAGTAACACGGCCTTAACACGGACCACGGATTTCAGCGTGGATCTCGGGGGGAAACTGCCCACCGGCACGCGTTACAATCTCGCGTTTCTGGCGGATGCGCTTAAAAGCGGCTCTTTTTTCCAGACGATCAATCCGGCCTACAGCACGGAACCCATGATTACACTGACCCAACCACTTTTACGGGGCGCCGGCATTGTGGTGAACCGTGCCGACATTATCATTGCCCGGAACAATCTGGTCATTTCCAAAAAGGCTTTCGAAGAAACTACCATGACGATCATCAGCCGGACGCTGACGGCCTATTATGGATTGTTTTATGCCCGGGTGCGGCATGCCATTGAAATGGAAGCCCTGGATCGGGCGTATGAATTGCTGAAAATCAACCAGAAGCGCTATGCCAAGGGCTTGATCAGTTCCGTGGATCTTCTTGAAACGGAAACGGCGGCGGCCGAGCGCCAGAAAAACGTAATCGCCGCGGAAGCCGCCATGAAGAATGCGGAAGATGCATTAAAATTGGTCACCAACCTTGTTGACGATCCGGTGCTATGGAATGCGCGGGTGTTTTTGATTGACGAGCCGGAACTGAGTATCCAGCACGTTGATCTTGTCCGGAGCCTGGAGCGCGCCTTTGAATATCGGCCGGATTACCAGGCGCTGAAAATTGCTCTGGCCAGCCGCGACATTCAGATCAAGGTTGCGCGAAACGCGCTTTTGCCCACCGTGGATTTAATCGGCAGTTTCGGATTGAACGGCTTGGGCGACAGTTTCCAAGACGCGCTCGGCCGGATCGGCATGGATTACAAGGACTGGATGGTGGGCGCCAAACTGACCGTGCCCTGGGGCGGCGCTGAACGGGCCAAGCTCGATAAAAGCAAATGGGAAAAGATCCAATCACTGCTGGAAATCAAGCGCCTGGAGCAAAACATCGTATTCGAAATCCGCAATTGCGTTCGGGAAGTTGATATCCAGTTTCGCCAGACGGATGCCTCGTGGCTGGCTTCGGAAATGGAGACTGAGAATTACGATGCCCAGCAGGAGCGTTACGCTTACGGGCAGGTCAGCACCCATGACCTGCTCGATTATCAGAACCGGCTGGCATCCTCACGCCTGGATTATGTGAAAGCGCTGATTGATTACCAGATTGCCCTGATCCGCCTGGATCACTCGGAAGGCGTGATTTTGGCCAAAAACAACATTACCCTGGAGAATTAGCATGACAGCGGAGGACAGACTAAGAAACATAGCGTGGAGCGTGGAAATACCCGACGGCCTGTCCGAAGCCGCATTTTTGAAGTCGGGAAGGCGGCGGGCAGAGGACGGATGCCAGACGCCGGACGGCCAGATGCGGATAATCGGCGGCAATTTTTGCGCAATGGCACTGTGCGCAATGATTGCGGTAACGCTCATACTGGCGGGGTGCCAGAAGAGTGAAAAAGCGGCTGTGGATGAACGGATCCCCGTTCGTGTCCAACGCGTTGAGCGACGCAGTTTGAAACTCTCGCTCGACTACGCAGGCAATATCCGCTCTTGCGAAGAGGCGCTCATCTATCCCAAGGTGCCCGGTAAAATTCTGAAAAAAGTCCGTGAAGAGGGCGATCGCGTCGCCAAGGGCGAGGTTATCGCTTATATTGACCGCGACGAAGTAGGCTTCGACTATCAGAAGGCGCCGGTTGAAAGTCCGCTGGCCGGGTTTATCGGCCGTGTCTATGTGGACCGCGGATCGAGCGTGACGGTGCAAACACCCGTGGCCATGGTTGTGGATATTGAAGATGTTGAATTATTGCTTAATGTGCCGGAAAAATATGTTGCCCAGGTCAAACTGGGCCAGAACGCCGATCTGAGCGTGGATGCCTGGCCGGGCGCAACCTTTACGGGGCGGGTGAGCAAGGTCAGCCCGGTTATTGACCTGGAAACCCGCACAACCCCTGTTGAAATCACCATCCCCAACCCTGGTTACAAACTCAAGCCCGGTATGTTTGCCCGGGTTCGTTTGATTCTCGAAGAACGCGCCAACCGGCCGGTAATTATCAAGGAAGCGGTGTTAGGCAAGAATCCCGATACCTATGTGTTCGTGGTCAACAGTAATACGGCCGCCATCCGAAACGTGCGCCTGGGACTCCGCGAAGACTCGGATTATGAAGTGACGGAAGGTTTACAGCCCGGCGAACAAGTGGTGATCATGGGCCAACAGCGCCTGCATGACGGCGCCAAGGTTCGCGCGGAAGAGACCGACAAAAATTCCAAATTCCAAAATCCAAATTCCGAGGAATAAGATCGTAATTTTAATCAATACACCCAAACTGCTGAAAAATACAAAACAAGCGGCTTTCTATTTGTATCGCCTTGAAATTCCCCCCTTTTTGCTTTGCTTGCTTGGAATTTGGAATTTTAGGATTTCATTATGAATCTCCCCGATTTTGGCGTGCGTCGGCCCGTGACCAACCTGATGATCTTCGCAGGGATCATCCTGCTTTCCCTGTTTGCCCTGTCGCGCTTAGGCGTGGACATGATGCCGGAAATCGAACCGCCGGCGATTTCGGTTATTGCGGTTTATCCCGGGGCCAGTCCGGAAGACGTTGAAATCAAGGTAACCGAGCCGCTGGAAAACCAGTTGGCCACCACGCCGGGACTGGAAAAAATCACTTCACGTTCCCTGGAAGGGGTTGCCGTGATTACCCTGAAATTCACCTGGGGCATCAACCTGGATGAGGCCTCCAACGACATCCGCGATCGTATTGAAATGGCCAAGCGGGTGTTGCCCGATATCCCTGATGAAATGGATAATCCTTTTATTTTTAAATTCAACACGGCAATGATTCCCATCCTGTTCGTCGGCATCACGGCGGAACGCAGTTATCCGGAACTCTACGATATGATTGACAAGCGCATCGGCGACGCCTTGCGTCAATTGCCCGGCGTCGGCACGGTTCAGTTGCATGGCGGCCTGAAGCGGCAGATCAACATCTGGGTGGATAAGCGCAAGCTGGAAGGCGCCGGCTTTTCCATCCTGGATATTCAAAATGTCCTGGCCCGTGAAAACATCACCCAGCCCGTGGGTAACTTGAAAACGGGGCTTTCCGATTACCTCCTGCGTCTGCCGGGTGAATTCGCCAGCCCGGAAGAGATTAATTCGGTCATCCTTGGGCAACGGCAGGGCAAGCTCGTATATCTGAAGGACGTGGCCCGGGTAGAAGATGGATTTCAGGAAGTCACGACGATCGTGCGCGTCAACGGCAAGAGCGCCGTGCAAATGATGATCCAGAAGCAAATTGGCGCCAATACCGTTGAGGTTGCCCAACGGGTTAAGCAAAAACTCAAGGCATTGGAACCGACTCTGCCGTCGGACGTCAATTTTCTTGTTGTTATGGACACGTCCAAGGACATTTTGGATGCACTTTCCTCGCTCAAATCCACGGTTTGGAACGGGGGGTTGCTGGTGATCCTGGTAACCTGGTTTTTCCTGCGGCGTTTCCGATCCAGTATGATCATTGCGCTGACGATCCCATTTTCACTGCTGATCGCGTTTATTTATCTTTTTTTGGCCGGCAAAACGATCAACGTCATCAGTCTTTCGTCGCTGACAATTGCGATCGGCATGGTCGTGGATAATGCAATTGTCGTGGCGGATAACATCACGCGCCATTTGGACCGCGGGGAACGGCCGATGGAAGCCTCGATTTTCGGCGCCTCGGAAATGTTTCCGGCCATTGCCGCCTCGACGGCCACGACCATCGTGGTATTTATGCCCCTGCTGTTTGTGTCCGGAGTGGTTGGGATCATGTTTGGCGAGTTGGCCGTCATTGTCTGTGTAACGTTGATTGCCTCTTTATTTACCGCCGCCACCTTTACGCCCATGCTCTGTTCGCGGTGGTTGCGCCGGACGCCACGGGCCATTACGGGCGCAAGGGTGACGGCGATGCCGGCCATTTCCCGATTCCGGAAGATTTACGATCTTTCCGAGCGCTGGTTCGCGGCGTGGGAGCAGGGTTACGGGTACTCATTGGCTTGGTGTTTGGACCACCGCAAGACGATAATTTTCGGGTTTACGGCCCTGTTTCTGGGCAGTCTGCTGTTGATAAAGTTTGTGGGTAACGAATTTATTCCTGAGGAGGATTCCGGGGATTTGAACGTGACTGTGCATTTACCGATCGGCACGCGCGTTGAGGAAACCGACCGCGTGGCGCACACAATTGAGGTGATTTTTAACGAAATGATTCCCGAAAAAATTTCTATGCGTGTGCGTAGCGGTGCAACTGCGGGCATGGGCGCCATTTTCGGCGGGCAATCCGGCACACACGTCATTTCAGGCGGCGTCAAGCTGGCGCCAAAGGATCAGCGGCGCCGTTCGATTCAGGAGATTGCCCAGGCGGTGCGCCAAAGGATCAAGGCTGTTCCCGGTGTGGTGAAAACCGATCTCAGCACGGCCAATCCCCTTGGCCGGGTCATCACCGGCACGGGCGGGAAGAGCGTGCAGGTTGAAATCATCGGTAATTCATTCGCCGATACGGATGCCGTCGCCGAAAAAATCAAGGCCGTCATGGAACGCACCCCCGGCGCCGTGGACGTCAGTATTTCACGGGAAATGAAACGGCCCGAACTGCGCCTTGCCGTGGACCGCGAAAAAGCCTCGGCTCTGGGGCTGGATATGTATACGTTGAGTCAAAGTGTGCGCGCTTTCATGGATGGTGCCACGGCCAGCAAATACCGCGAAAAAGGCGAGACTTACGATATTTATGTCCGGTTGGAAGAAACAGATCGTTCCCGGATTAAGGATATCGAATCCCTGATGCCGGTCTCGCCCTATACCGGCCAAGCGCTGTATCTGGGCAACCTGGCCCGCATCATCGAAACTGTCGGCCCGGTGGAAGTCGAGCGCCAGAACCGCGAGCGCGTGGTGCGCGTGGAATGCAATACACACGGACGTTCCATGGGCAAAGTGATTGAAGATATCCGCGGCAAAATGGCCGGCATTATCTTGCCTGCCGATGTCGCCATCGTGATCGGCGGGGAAGCCGAGGAACAGGGCAAAGCCTTCAAGGATTTGACGCTTTTACTTTTGCTGGGGATTGCCCTGGTTTATATGGTTATGGCCGCCCAGTTCGAGTCTTTACTGGATCCTTTTATTGTCATGTTTGCCGTGCCGTTTACTTTCACGGGCGTCATCCTGGCATTTCTGCTCACGGGCACCACCCTGAGCGTGATCACTTTCCTCGGCATTGTCATGCTTATGGGGATTGTCGTCAATAACGCCATCGTTCTGATCAGTTACATCAATATTCTGCGCGCACGCGGCCTGACAATGCTGGAAGCCGTGACGATAGGCGGACGCGACCGGTTGCGGCCCGTGCTGATGACCACACTTACCACGCTCATGGGACTCCTGCCGCTGGCGCTTTCGCGCGGCGAAGGCTCAGAAACATGGCAACCGCTGGGCATTACCATGATCGGCGGCTTAACCGTCTCGACGTTCATTACGCTGCTTTTCGTGCCGACGCTCTATGCCGTGTTTGAATCAAACTTGAAGCGGTTTAGAAAAATCAACCCCGCGACCGGACCTGAAACCATTAACGCGCATTAGGCAACGGGAGGAGTGTATTTGTGAAAATGATCATGCTGGTTTTTAATGAAGCCATGAATGAGGAAGTCATGGAAGTCCTGCGCCATTGCCGGCTTGGCAGTTATACCCGCCTGAACGGAATTTTCGGCAAGGGTTCGGCGTCCGGAACCCACCTGGGCACCGATATCTGGCCGGGACGCAATAACAGCCTGCTTATGGCGGTGGACGATGAAGCCACCGCGCCGCTACTCAAATGCATCCGGGAATTGCGGAAAACAATGGGGTCCGAAGGCATCAAGGCTTTTACCTGGAACCTGGAATCCGTGACCTGATCGGCAAATATCATAACACGGACCGTAGCAGTTCTTAAGCCGGACACCGGCCCGGAACGTCTAATCCTGACATCAGCCGTTGCGATTTCCCGATTGGAAAATCGCTGAATCACCGAATCTCAATCCGCCTGCAGGGCCATGCGCAACATTGCGGGCAAGTCACTCAATTTCTGCTACGGCAGGCTGATACGCAGTAGTCGGCTGGCGCCGGTGGTATCCAGATTGGCCATCTCATATTTCTTGAGACAGTCCGGCACAAGGGTTGTGGTTCCCGGGGTTACATCCACGAGCATACTGCCCGACTTGATCCGCACCAGTCCCTTTTCCAGGAACAGGGCGTGGAAACTATGGGTATCCAGCGGGCAATCCAGCATACCTGGCACGGTCAGTTCCTCAAATTTAAAATAGGGCGTGCGCAAGCGTTCTACAATAAGGTTTCCTTTTTGGGGCACTTCGGCGTGTACTGCGGGCATGAGCGCGCGGGCGGCGGGAATGTCTTGCCAATGGATGACTTTCATCGCCTGTTCGATATGCAGTTCTCGCGGCTTACCATCTGCGCCAACCCGGTCCCAGTCAAATACGCGATAAGTTGTATCGGAATTCTGCTGAACTTCCAATATGAGGCCGCCCGCGCCTATGGTATGGACACAACCGCCAGGAATATAGATTACGTCACCTTGATGCACGCTAACGTGTTTGAGCAGATCGCCCACCCGGCCGGCCGCAAGGGCTTCCCGGAACCGGCTTTCATTTACACCGGGTTGAAAACCGATAAACACTTCGGCGCCCGGATCCGCATCCAGCATATACCACATTTCGGCTTTCGCTTCGCCACCCACCGTTTTGGCGGAAGCTTCGTTCGGATGCACCTGCACACTCAGGCGTTCCTTGGCATCAATCAGTTTGACCAGTAGCGGGAAGCGTTCTAAGGGGCGTCCCAGCAGTTCGGTTCCATAGGTTTGGGTCAATTCATGAATATCCTTGCCGGCCAGGGTGCCGTTGACCACCACGTTGATACCCTCGGCGCGGTCGGTGATTTCCCAGGATTCGGCGTAAACACCGGGCGGCAAGGAACGGCCGTAGCGGCGGGCAATGCGGTCCCCGCCCCAGATATAATTCTTATAAACCGGCTTGAACATTAACGGGTAAAGGGGCGGTTTTGTATTCATCACAAAATCAAGCATATCCTAACCCGTCAATTAAAACCAGAACGAAAATAATATTTTTTACTTGCACCCAACGATACATCCTTCTATTGTTGCACGGATCGGAGATCAGACGACAGACGACTGTCTACAGACGACAGACGACTGTCTACAGACGACAGATGGAATCCATAAATCGGAAATCAAAAACTGGAGATTGGTTATGCCAAATTCAGCTAAACTTATTATTGACGGGCAAGAGCACTTGTTCCCGATTGTTACGGGCACCCAGAGTGAGCGGGCCATTGATATTACGAGCCTGCGGGAGCAGGCCGGTCTGATTACGCTTGATACCAGCCTGGGAAATACGGGTAGTTGCCAGAGCCGTATTACCTATATTGATGGCGAAAAGGGCATTCTGCGCTACCGGGGCTATCCCATTGAGGAGTTGGCCGAAAAATCAACATTCGTGGAAACCGCCTATCTTCTTATTCACGGCGAACTGCCGTCGAAAGACGAGTTGGCGGTTTTTTCCAATCGGCTGAATGAATCGTCGCTGATCCACGAAGACATGCGCCACTTCTTTGTGGCATTCCCGAAATACGCGCATCCGATGGGCATTCTGGCCACCATGGTGGCATCGCTTTCCACGTTTTACCCCGTGCCGGATATCATGGACCCGGATGCCGAAGAACAGTTCATGGCTAACCTGATTTCCCAGGTGCGCACCGTGGCGGCCTTTTCATACAAAAAATCTATCGGCGAGCCGACGGTGTATCCGTCCTTCAAACTGCGTTATGTGGAAAATTTCCTGAACATGATGTTTTCGTCGCCGGTCAAGGATTATCGGCAGGATCCGGACATCGTACGGGCGGTGGAACTGTTCCTGATCCTGCACGCCGACCACGAGCAAAACTGCAGTGCGTCCACGGTGCGCCTGGTCGGATCCAGTCTGTCCAACATTTATTCCGTGATTTCGGCGGGAATTTCCGCATTGTGGGGGCCGCGTCATGGCGGCGCCAATCAGGAAGTCATCCATATGCTGGAGCGCATTCTGGCTACCGGTGAAGACCCAAAAGTTTTCATTGGACGGGCCAAGAGCAAAACCGGCAAGGAACGGCTCATGGGGTTTGGTCACCGGGTCTATAAGAACTTTGATCCGCGAGCCAAGATTCTCAAGCAGGCTTGCCATGAATTGCTTAATAAGCCGGGCGTTGCCAACCCGCTGTTTGATATTGCCCTGAAAATTGAGGAACTGGCGCTGAAGGACGAATATTTTATCGAGCGCAATCTCTATCCTAATGTGGATTTTTATTCCGGCCTGATCCTGAAAGCGGTTGGCATTCCCTACGATATGTTCACGGTGCTGTTTGCCATCGGACGCATGCCGGGCTGGCTGGCCCAGTGGCGCGAAATGGTGCATACCGAGGGTTGCAAATTCTTAAGACCGCGCCAGGTCTATATCGGTTCCCCGCAACGGCATTACGAGACGATTGACAAGCGCCTTTCCAGTAAACAGGGCTGAGGGCAAAGAAAGATGCACGCGCTGTGCTTGACGCTCTGCGACGAGTATTTTTGGATCAAGCCCGCCAGCACCGGTGTCAGCACGTCGGCTATGCGCAAGAATCCCAGATCCGCGGCATGAATGCCGTCCGCGGTTCCCTCGCCATCACGGCCCAACAAATCATTCGCTTCGACAACATGCATGCATCCAAACGCAACGAGGAATCCCGCCGGCGGCTATTCGGCCGAACTGCCAACAGACAGGACTTCAACGCGATAAATAGATGCCGGAACCCAGCCAGAATGAATCGTCAACCTTGACAACATAACCGAGTTTGCGGCCTTCCTTGCCGGTAGCCGGGTCTATCCAGCCAAACTCAACAAATCCATTGCCGTCCCTGGCGGCGGCGCGCAGTTGCTGAATGACCAGCGATCCACGATTATCCTGCTTTCCGGTCAGGTCCTGGCCGACAAGATTTGGCGTAAAACCATGCGCCAGGCACACGCAATTGAAGTCGTAGGCGTAAATGTAAAGCTCGCCCTTTTCGCGCACAAATTTGCCCTCAGGATTGGAAAACTCCTTCAGGGCCGTTTCCCGCCCGACTTCCTTGACATAGGCGGCGGCTTCTTCGACGAACTTGACCATCTGCTTCCTGGTGATGGACGCCATTGCCGTTGTTTCCTTCGGCGCTTGTGGTTGGCCCAGTTCACCGGCCAATGCCAATGTCATCGAAGTCAAAATTGCCGCCACTGTCATAAATACACCATGCATGACAACCTCCTGATTGATTGTAAAAAATTAGAGCGATGCAATTTATTATCGCCAATATCATGTTGGCGGTGGATTGTCAATCGCAGGATGCGTTGCGGAGCAATGCGTCAGAAGTTGTATATTTGGCAATGCCAAACAGAATCCGGTCCTATCCATTTCGTGTGTTCCGTGTTTCGCGGTTAATTTTCTTGTTTTTTATAGCGCTTTCGAGTGATTGCGGCGCTAATTTTTCACACGTTCCGAGGTGACACAACCGCAAAGGTTTCGATGGCCAGATTAATTCCGACGTGCTATATTATCAAATAAGTTCGTCAGCAACATGTGTTTAACGAATCAGAAATGCATGGTATTGGAATGGATTACACCGAAATTCCATTAGGCGCAAATAATGACAAACGGTCAAATGCCGGCGCAATAACACGGGCACAGATTCTATGCCTGGCCAAGGGATTTGCGCATATTTTCTGGGGTATGTTTCTTATGCTCGGCCTGTTCCTTAGTCAGGCGGGACTGGAATTTTTTCATGGCATTCGCATCCCCGCCTATGTGTTGGGCGCCGGACTCATCGGCTGGGGATTGTGGTTATTGCGGTCGGCCGTCCCTGCAAAACGGAACTGGCAGAGACACACCCGGACGGCATTGGGACTGGCATTGCTGATCATATATTTCGCCCCGTTTATCGCCTGGTGGCAAGCCATGCCTTACGAGAATTTATTTCTGGTCAATGTTCTTGGTCTGCTCCTGACCGGCATGGGAATCCTTATGCTGGTTAATCTGCTGGCCGCCGAAACATTCAGCCTGTTTGAGGAATCGGGCGGCCGGATTGAATCCCAGGTTTTTGCGTTTGGCGTCGTTATCCTGATGATTGCGCCTTTCCTGATTGGTCTTTTGTTTGCGCTGGTGGCATCCATGCGTTATAATACAATTTTTGCCGAGGAAATCTGGATGACGATTTACCGCATCCCCGTCTGGCTTTACGTGGCAACCACCTTGCCGTGTTCCCTGACCATGGTGGCCGCGTGGAAAGCCAAGGCTATCTGTTATCAACGTCTGTGGAACAGCGGGGCAAAGCCCGACAACAGACGACAGACGACGGACGACAGACCAGAAAAGAATGAGGAAGAAGTAAACGTCGAACGCTCAACGTCCAACTCCCAACTTTAAAATGGAAGGGGAGACAACGCAACAGAACCAGACATGATTTTAACCTTAACCGCCAAAAACTGTTAAGAAAAACAAGAAGACATAGGGTTTTGCCCGCGAAACACGGACGCGAAAAAATCTTGGCTTGAACAATCAATGTATGCGATCAGGAATGGGTGGCATGTTGGCGTTGCTTTTACGATCACTGACAACAACTCACATGGGTTACGGGCATAGCCCGCATTGGATATGAGAAGCATTATTCTCCAGGCATGGACCCTTGCGACGAATACGGTGCTGGACATTATCCGTCAACCGGTGATCCTGCTGTTGACCACTACCTGTGTTGTCCTGATCATGCTATTGCCCTCAACTGCAGTATTTGCCTTTGGGGAAGAGGCGCGCCTGGTTCATGATGGTGCTCTGGCACTGCACCTGGTATTTGGCCTGCTGGTGGCCGGCGCGGCGTCTGCGGCCACGATTTACACCGAAATCAAGAGGGGAACCGCCGCCACAGTTCTGTGCAAACCAGTTTCCCGCAGTCTGTATTTTCTATCCACGTATGCCGGCATACTGATGGTCCTCATGTTGTTCGGCGCCATCGCCCTACTGGCCGGATTGCTGAGTGTGCGAATGGTCTTGCCGGGCATGCAAACAGACGGGCGGATTGGAGTGTTCTTCCTGACGGCCATGCTGATCGCGTTTGGCTATGCGGCAATTTCAAATTTTATGTTCCGGCGCCAGTTCGTTTCGCAAGCGTTTACCGGGCTGTTACCGTGCCTGGCGGCGGCGTTCGTTGCGACAGCCTGGCTTGCCCCCAACGGGCACGTGGTTCAATTCGGCAGTCTGATGGCATGGCGGATGGTTCCGGCCGGTATCCTGGTCAGCCTGGCCGTCATGGTTTTGGCCGCGTTGGCCGTTACACTCTCAACACGACTGCCGCCGGTCCTCAGCACATCGGCTTGCGCGGCCTTATTTTTTCTGGGCTTGGTGTCGGATTATTTGTTCCGCACTGCCGCCGCAACTTCATGGTGGGCCAATTTGAGCTATCGGCTATTGCCGCACTGGCAGAATTTTTGGATCGTGGATGCGCTTTCCGGCGGCGGCAATATCCCTTGGCGCTATGTGATTACAACCGCCGGCTATGCAGGATTATATACTATCGCTGTGCTCGCCCTGGGCTTGCTGTCGTTCCGCCGCGTGGAAATATTGTGAAAACAAGATTAGGGAGCCGTGCGCAGCTTGAAATTTGAAATTCGAAATTAGGGCAAGAAATGAGTGCGTCAACCGGTTCATTAACAGCACAAAAGCATGCAGGCCGAATATCTAATTTCCAGTTTCCAATTTCATCATGTCCCGGCGTCTCACGGCGTGAGTTTCTGGGTTGCATAGGAACGGGTGTGGCCGGTTGTGTTTTGGCTGACACACTGATTGGTGCAACACCGCTTGGTGCGGCGCAGGACGGCGCCGAACTGCACGAAGCCTCGTTTTATGAACAGTTGGCCGGCGGCAAGATCCGTTGCAAGCTGTGCCCGCGCGGGTGCGTGGTCGGTGACAAGCAACGCGGCTATTGCCGCGTCCGCGAAAACCGCGGTGGACGCTACTATTCGCTGGTCTATGGCCGACCCTGCGCCCTGCACACCGACCCGATTGAAAAAAAACCGTTTTTTCATGTGTATCCGGGCAGTAAGGCTTTTTCCATTGCCACGGTGGGATGCAACATCGCCTGCAAGTTCTGTCAAAACTGGGACATTTCGCAAGCCAGTCCCGACGATATCCAGCCGCCATATCAATCCCCTGCGACAATCGCACAACGGGCGGTGGAGTCCGGCGCGCGCACGCTTGCCTATACTTACACTGAACCCACCATCTTTTTTGAATACATGGCCGATTGCGCCAGGGCCGGCAAGGCGCGCGGCATCGAGAGCGTCGTGGTCAGTAACGGCTTTATTTCCGCGGAGGCCCAGCAGGCGCTGTTCCCACTGGTCAAGGCCATCAAAATTGATTTCAAGGCATTCACATCGTCTTTCTACCGGGACATCTGCGACGGATTCATTGAGCCGGTGCAAGCCTCCCTCCGGCGCATGGCAAAGTCCGGCGTATGGTTCGAAATCGTTGTCCTCATCATTCCAACCCTGAATGACAGCTCCGACGAAATCAAGCGCATGGCGGCCTGGATCGTAAAGGACCTGAGTCCGGACGTGCCGCTCCATTTTTCCAGATATCATCCGATGTTCAAAATGAAAAATATCCCCCCCACCCCGCCCGACACCCTGCGGCGCGCGCGCCAGATTGCGCTGGCTGAAGGATGTCGCTTTGTCTATATCGGCAACGTGCCCGGCGAGGAAGCCCAGAATACCGTCTGCCCACACTGCCAGGCCATGTTGATTCGCCGTTATAATTATCGTATCCTGGAAAATAATATCGTCAAAAGCGCCTGCAAGGCCTGCGGCAAGACGATTCCGGGCGTGTGGGAATGACGGACTGAAGAATGACCGTAGGCCGTGGAACGTAGCCAGACGTCAGACGATGGACAACCACGCGGGACGCGTGGCAAGCGACACCGTCTGAAATAACGCTCAACGCTTTGTGACAAGCTCTAAATAGAGCCTATCATCTGTGTTGACGGCCGCACAAACAGATGTAATATGAAAGCGGGGGTGCTGGATACGATATAATCGAGAAACCGATACAAGAGGCGCCTCATGGAGATGTTCAAGACCGGGATGCCATGCCATCCGGGGTGGATATTGCGCCGGGTCTGCGGGCACGATGACGTTCGCGACACGCATTTCGGTTCCCGCCCCGGGATTCGAAAAGGATCGGCAAGTTTGCTGTAGATACCGGCGCGTAGCGCGAAGCACTGGATATGTATCCGCGCGAGCGCCGGACCTGTCCTCCGAAGCTCCGGCAGGAGCGAAGGAGAAAGCCGACAGATGCGGCAAAATCACCGGCCCGTTTCGAAAGAAATGCGCGGCGCAACTGCCCCGCGAATATAACCTTGCCCCAGTCATTACCAATAAATCTATCTTACACCCCGGCAAACTGATCAAGATTTCCGGCGGGACTTGAGGAAGTCGGTTTCGTCGCGGCGCTTCCAGGCTTTGACGCGCAACAAATCCATTGCTGGAACCTGCGGATAGAGCACGATCTTGCCTTCCACGGACTGGGACTTGATCAGCTCCAAAGCCTTTGAAAACTGGTCCAGACTGCCAACCATGTCTAAGTGCGCCCCGGGATTGAACTCGCCGTCAGCCACCATGCGCAAAGCTTCCACAACATCCGCCGGACTGCCGCCGCTCGATCCGCAGAGACGGATTTCATCGTAGTGCACGCGAAGGGTATCGAGTTCGATCATATGTTCGCCACGCTTGAGTCCGCCAAAGAGATTCAACACGCCGCCCTTGGCCAGCCATTGCTGGCATTCTTGCTGGACATTGCGGATCCCAACGGCGGCGATAATGTCATCGGCGCCCTTGCCGTTACTGACCTGCTTGATAAGCGCCGGACCTTCGGCGGAGAGCACGGCATGCAATTCTGTACCGGTGGCCTGAGCTTTTTCCGTCAAACTCGCGCGAACACACGCCAAACGTTCTTCGATGATATCCATGACGACCAGGTGGCGCGGCGCAAACCGCAAGGCGGCTTCGGCATGCATCTGGCCCATGGGTCCCGCGCCAATGACCACGGCAACGCCGCCGCGCAACAGACCCAACTGTGGGGAACGCGGCGCGGTCGGCGATTTCTGGTAAATGTGGATGTGCCGGTCCTGGGCTGAAATCACACAGGAAAGCGGCTCGCACAGGGCCCCGGCAAAAAAGGGAATGTCGTCGGAAGGCAGGGGCAGGAGGCAGTCGGCGGCAATTGTCTCCTCGGTAATCAACATGTATTCGGCCAAGTGCCCGGGCAGGGAATAACCGACCGCCACTTTTTCCATGCCCTCCCCGCCGTTCCGGTACCGCTCACGGTGATTGACCGGGGGATGATCCACCGCCGGCTGGGTGGCATAACGCCGGCCTATGGGATACTTGCCCGTCACGTTTTTCCCGGCCTGGACGATAGTCACACAGCCTTCATCGCCGAGAATGATGGGATACAGGCCCAAGTCCCAGCCATTGATGAAGGTATGTTCGCTCCCCTGGGCCACCAGCTTGAGAATGGAAGAACAGACCCCTGCCGCATCCACTCGCACCAGCGCCTGGTTATCGTTGGGCCGCGGGACCGGCACGGTATCCACATGGATGTTTTCAAATCCGGCGCCGTGCAGACGCACGGCCCGCATGGTAGCGGGAATGGCAGATGGTAAATGGTTCATGGGAAATGGGATGCGAATTAGTTCCTTGTTCGTCATTCTTGGTTCTTCGTTTTACGCTAACGCTTTACGGTCTCTGTTTCAGGAGGTTTTTTTGGAGCGGAATCATCCGGAAAGATTTGTCCAGCCGGATGATTTGTACAAATACAGGCCATCTGTTCCCCGGCATACGTCGCCGATTGACGGTTTCAGTATTTCAAGATTCTTCAGGGGCATGTCCATGGAACTGAAACGTAACTGAGAACCATTGGAAACCGCGCACTCAAAGCCGGAGCCGCGGTATGAGTTGCCAGCCGCATTGCAATGAACCTTACCCCCGTTATGGACAACCATAAATTTCCCGGCATCCTCAATATCCCGTCGAAGTATTGGACAATCCTGATAATTCGGTAACGCGGCCTTGCTACCGCCGGGAACAGCCGCGGCCGGGCTACCGGTTTCCAGGAACATACAGCTGTTGATGGAAGCGCATAATTCTTTATTGACTGAATCCTGATCGACGTTGATTACCGTGCACCGGGGATTGTTGAAAAAACAGCCGTTTATTGTGACATCCTTCATGTTGCCCATGAGGTTTACCAGCACCTGGGGGTTCGCCCCGGTTATCCTGCAGTTGTTGACGGAGATTCCCCAGGAGCCGGAGTTTCTCTCCGTACCGGGATAGAACGGTCGGTGAGGGCCGCCGCCATATTTTGCCCACATCCAGCCGGGGACTATCCAGTTGGCGACAATGTTCCCCGATTTTTCGAAGATGCAGTTGTCAAATGTCACGTTATACACATTAGTCTGGTAGAAATCGCAGGGCTGGACAAAACGCCAGGATATGTTATCGGCGCCCGTGACGATGCCGCTTTCATGAACTGGTGCCACGGATGAAACAGCGGAAAAACAGGGATCGTTGACAACCTGGTACAGGTTCCCCCTGTTGAGACAGAAATCGCCGCTGTCGTACCCGTTTCCCTTCCTGTAATCGGCCCAGGAACCGGTGTAGATAAGACAGGTGCGGCCGAAGATATCCTTATACTGGTGGTCGGTGACGTTGGAATCACAGACGTTATATACATCGCCGACTTCCAGAAGTGTCGATGGATAATCCGTGCCGCACAGAGACAACCCGTCATCATAGGTGGTCAAATCCAGATTCCGAATTATGGCGTCATGACCGTTGTTTAGTTTTATGCCGTCCTTGTCTCCGGCCAGGCGGACATTTTCAATGAGCAGGTTTGACCATGTAACGATGTAGATGAGATACTGGTATTTTTTGCCGTCGGTGCAGGTGAAATTTCTGATTGTCAGGTTTTTTACATAGAAAAAACCAAGCTGGGCGCGCAGTCCATAAACCAGAGTCGGCATCGCTTCCTGGCCGTTTACCGATATTTCCAGGCCGTCGATGGTGATGTTTTCGTTATATTCTTTCGTCAGAGCGCCCCGGTTAATCAAGACATTGCAGTATGGGGAGTTTTTTCTGAATATAACACCGGGCGCACAGATGAGCCTCGTGTTTGAATCAAGGAAAACGGTATTATTAAGGTCGTAGACCCCGGGTGTATCTATGGTTACAAGCCCGCCGCCGCTGAGGGCCGCCTGCAGGGCGGCGACATTTGCATCCGCACTTGCCTGCGGCGAGAAACCGTAACGCCTGGCATTTTTCCCGGCCTGCATGGTAGAAAAAATTTTCGGGCTGTCGTTGCTCCGCGAAGACGATGATGTTTTCATTGTAATCTCATCTTGGTTAGCACCTTGTCCGCGCGAAACCATTAAAAAACAAGTAATCATACAGAAAGACGGCCGACAGAGACCAGCCGTCGTCAAAGCCTTGGCAGGTTGTCCTTCTACCAGGTTCTGCCGGAGCGATTCGCTTAGGCGCGTCGTTTTATTTGCGCCGTCGCGGCGGTGCATGGATGCACTGAGCGTGCACGGCATGCGCCGCTTCCATCCAGGCTTCCGACAACGTCGGATGCGCCTGGATAGTTCGCGCGAATTCCGTGGCGGTCAGTTCCGCCTGAACGGCGGTTACGGCCGTGGCGATCAATTCCGTGGCATGCGCGCCGATAGCCGCGGCGCCCAGAAGCTGGTCGGTATCCGCGTCCGCAATCCATTTAACGAAGCCGGTTGTCTCGCCCGAAGCCACTGCCTTGCCCAACGCCGCAAAATGGAACTTGCCGGTTTTAACAATGCGGTTCTGCTGTTTGGCTTCCTGTTCGGAAAGCCCCACCGTGGCGATTTCCGGCGCCGTGAAAATGCAGGATGGCACAACCTGCGCGCGCAAAGTCAACCGTGGTCCCACGGCATGCTCCGCGACCTTTAACCCTTGGGCCGTGGCCGCATGCGCCAGTTGCGGCCCGCCGTTGACGTCGCCAATCGCATAAATTCCCGCCGCCTTCGTCTGGCAGGCGGCATTTACCTCGATATAACCTTTGGCATTGGGCGTAAGCCCGGCCTTGTCCAGGTCCAGTTTTTCGGTAACCGGCCGGCGGCCAACGGCCGCCAGGAGTAGTTCCGCTTCTATTGTCTCACCGGCCACCTGGCCCTTAACGCCCTGTGCCCCGGCCTTGATCTGCTCCAGCGGCTTGCCCGTAAGGATACTAATTTTTAATTGGTTTTCCATGTAGCGGCGCGCATCCGCGCGCAAGTCAGCATCCAACATGATCAGAATGTCATCGAGGATTTCAACGATGGTCACCTGGGCGCCAAGCTGGGCGGCCAGGCAGGCCAGCTCACAACCGATCACGCCGCCGCCAAGCACGATCAACCGCGCAGGCAGGTCGGTTCGGTCAAGGAATGCGCGGCTTTCCACGACGGTTGTGGACTTCGGTAAAAAGGCCGGGAGCGCCGCGCTGGATCCAGTGGCAATAATGATACGCGCGGCCTCCAAAACCACGGATTCCTTCCCGTTCCGCTGGATGGTCAGGCGATTGCGGGTCATAAATGCGGCCTGGCCTTCGAACACCGTGACGCCGTTGGCCTTAAGCAGTTGCGCAATACCGCCGCGCAGTTTTTCAACCACCTGGTTCTTGTGCTGGATCATGGCGGCATAATCGAATGAGGCCTTTTCGACACTGACCCCCAAGGCTTGGGTCGGCCGCATGTGCCAGTATAGCGAAGCGGACGCAATTAAAGTTTTTGTCGGGATACAGCCCCAGTTCAGACAGGTCCCGCCAAGTGATTCCTTTTCCACAATGGCCACGGAAGCGCCCAATTGGGCCGCGCGGATCGCCGCCGGGTAGCCGCCCGGACCGGCACCAATGACGATCAGATCATACTTTTCCATAATTCCAGATCCTCAAGCATGTTTTTGACACGATTGACAAAGCGCGCGGCACAAGCGCCATCCACCAGGCGGTGGTCGGACGAGAGCGTAATATTCATCATTGCGCGGATTTCGATTTTGCCGCCCCTGACCACGGGCATCGAACGAATGCTGGCCACCGCCAGGATCGCGCTTTCACCGGGGTTGATGATGGCCGTAAAATGATCCACGTTGAGCATGCCCATGTTCGACACGGTAAAGGTGCTACCGGTCATTTCATCCGGGGTCAGCTTGCCATCGCGCGCCTTAAGGGCCAGACTGGCGGCACGTTCATGCAGTTCGGCAATCGAAAGATCGTGGGCATTACGAATTACCGGAACCACCAAGCCCTCGGCAATTGAAACCGCCAGGCCGAGATGCACACCACTATGCCAGCGGGTGGTGCGCCCATCAGTCGAACTATTAAGCGCCGGGAACTCCACAAGCGCCAAGGCAACAGCCTTGAGAATAAAATCGTTAACTGAAAACGGTTTTCCGGCCTTTTTCAGAATTTTACGCCATTCCAGCAGATCGGTCATATCCACCGCAACGGTCACATAGAAATGCGGTGTCGTCGTGAAGCTCATGGTTAACCGCTGGGCGATGACCTGCCGTATCTTGCTCATTATCACGGGCTTTTCGGCAATCGCCCGCTGAATCATCGCCACCGTAATGCGTTCCCTGTTTTCGTCCGCAGGCATGGTTAAAATATCTATGCCATTCTCGCGCGCCAGGTTCTTGGCGGTCGGCGTGATTTTAAGATCGGCATAGTGTTTCGCTTCAAGGTAGGTCCGGACGTCCTTTTCCACCACGCGTCCACCGGGACCGGTGCCGGGAATAGGATCGGCGCTGATGGCGCATTCGCGGACCATCCGCCGGGCACGCGGAGATATGGATGCACGTGGCCTGCCCTCCGTAGCCACGATCAAAGCGGGAGCGTAGGAGGGAGCGTTAAGCGTGGAGCGTGGAGCGGGCCCTGGCACACCCGCCGCAGGCTGAACGGAAGCGGCAGGCGCTGGTCGCAGAGCGGCGGCGGTCAGAGCGATCGCGGGTTCCGCGGCGGGCGCGGACCGGACTATCGGCTTCACTTCGGGAATCGGTTCGCCCGGTTGGCCGATAAAGGCCACGGGCACCGCGACCGGCACGGTCTGGCCTTCGGCCACGACAATTTTCAAGAGTGTGCCTTCAAAAAAACTTTCGATTTCGAGAACGGCCTTGTCCGTTTCGATTTCAAACAAAATTTCGCCCTTTTTTACCAGATCGCCTTCGCGTTTGTGCCACTTGACAATCGTGGATTCCTCCACAGTCTGTCCGAGTTTCGGCATGATGACTGTTTGAGCCATGGACAAGGTGCTTCCGTTAGAATAAAATTTTATAGCCATTCACGGCTTGAAATTGGAAATCAGAAATTGGTGCAACAACGGAATCTCGCCTCTGTAAAATGCGTTTCGTTATTTTAATTCGGTTTGTTTGCATCAACAGCATAAGAACATGAAGTCCGAATTTCCAATTTCTAATATCAGCGTTCCTTGAACGCTCACAAAATCTTTTTCGCCGCCGCCACGATGTCATGGGCATTGGGCAGGAAGGCCGCTTCCAGGATATGCGATTGCGGCGCGATGCCGTCCCGGGCGCCGACCCGCAGGACCGGAGCATCCAGGTCATCAAACGCCTGCGCCATGATGTTGGACGCGATTTCACCGGTAAAACTGCCAATGCTTACCGCCTGGCTGGCGACCACGCATCGTCCGGTCTTGCGGACCGACTGCAATACGGTCTCCATGTCCAACGGAACCAGACTGCGCAGATCAATTACTTCGGCGCTGACTTTTTCTTCATCATAAAGAATTTTAGCCGCCTTGAGGGCGTCATGCACGGCCGGGCCCCAGGCCACGAGGGTGATGTCCGATCCCTCGCGTTTGATATCGGCCACACCCAGCGGCACGAGGCATTCGGTTTCAGGCACGGGACCCTTCAAGCCGTAGAGCAGTTGGGATTCGATAAACATGATCGGATTGTTGTCGCGGATAGCCGTTTTCAGCATGCCCTTGGCGTCAAACGGCGTGGCCGGATAGACAACATACAGGCCTGGAATATGGACAAACATGGACTCCAGCGTCTGCGAGTGCTGGCCGCCGTAGCCCTTGCCACCGCCAACCGAGGCACGAATAACCAGCGCGATTTCCACGTTGGCACCGGACATGTAATGCCACTTGGCGGCTTGATTGCTGATCTGGTCGGAGGCCATCAGGGCAAAGTCCATGTACATCAGTTCCACGACCGGCCGCAAGCCCGCCATGGAAGCGCCCACCGCCGTGCCGCAAATGGCGGCTTCCGAGATCGGCGTGTTAAATATGCGCTCACGGCCAAACGCCTCCAGCAGGCCCTTGGTCACCTTGAAGGCGCCGCCGTAATCAGCCACATCTTCCCCGTAATGGATGACGCGATTGTCACGAAGCATTTCCTCAATCAGCGCCTCCTTGATGGCATCCTTGTAGGTAATTTCGCCGTTAACCCGCTTGATAACCGGTAATTCCTTGATGATTTTCGTTTGGCGGGCCGACGTCGGCACCACCGCGCAGGTAGTGTCCGTGTACATATATTTGATGACATCTTCCGGCAAGGGATCGGGCGCGGCCGCCGCGCGCTGGGCGGCGCGCGCATTGCGCTCGCGCACTTTCTGCTCCAAGGCGGCCAAGGTATCCTTGTTCAAAACTCCGGCCTCCACCAGTTGGCGCGAGAAGACAGCGATGGGATCCAGCGCCTTCCAGGCCGTTTCCTCATCCTTGGCACGGTATTCCGTGCGCGGATCAGTCAGCGAATGGCCGTAATAGCGGTAGGTATTGAGTTCAACAAGATAGGGTCCCTGGCCTTGGCGACAACCGGCGGCGGCGCGCCCAATGGCATCGCGCACGGCCAGCACATCCATGCCGTTGACGACCTCCGCATGCATGTTGTTGTCGGCAAAGCCCGCGGCGCGGCGCGCCAGGAGGGCAACACCGGTGACTTCCTTGAGCGCGCGGCCGGTCATGCCATAGTGGTTGTTCTGGATAACGAAAATGATCGGCAGGCCAAAGGAGTGCTTGGTGATGTCATTGGTATACTGGCCCATGGCCGCCCAGTTCAGGGATTCCAGCACAACACCGTTGGCGTAAGCGCCGTCACCCGCAAAACAGCAGACCACGCGTTGGTTCTGCAGATAACGACAGGCCATGGCCGCGCCAGTGGCGATCGGCACACCGCCTCCCACAATCGCGTTGGCGCCCAGGTGATTCAAAGTGAAGTCGGCAATGTGCATACCGCCGCCGCGCCCTTTACAATAGCCGCTTTCCTTGCCGAAAAGCTCGGCAATAGTCCTGAAAACATGGTCTTCAATGACCGCCTCCATGAGATCATCACGCTGGACGGCAGAAGAACAGTCCGCCTTGCCCGAGCCGGCCAGGGGCACGCGCCGGCGAAGCGCTGTATCGTCCATGGCACGCAGGGCAACACAGCCCTTGGCAATACTGTCGCCGTGGCCGCGATGCGTACTGGTGATATAATCCGCGCCTTGCAGACCAGAGCACGCGCCGGCGGAAGAAGCTTCCTGACCGATGGAAACGTGGGTCGGCCCACGGTAATTAAAATTCGGCAGTGGCTCGTACGCGCCGGAACGGAGCTTGACGATCATTTCCTCAAACTCGCGGATCGTCAACATGTCCTCCAGAAGCTGAAGCGCCTGGGTACGATCCAAATGCCCGGCGGCCAATTCCGCGGACAGGTCGCCCTTGAACTGATAACACGCAATGGCGCCGCATTGAACAAGCGCGGCGGTAAAGTCCGGCTTGAGATTACTTAAATAAGTAGTAGGCATAGGCAGTTATCTCGATGTATATGAATTTTATGAGGCGGCTAAGGGCCGCAACTGTTATTTCCTCTCCTTGGTGAGAGGATTAAGGTGATGGGCTTCTGTCGTGTCCCCCCCCCTCACCCCTGCCCTCTCCCAAGGGAGAGGGAGCAAGATTAAAATTCCTGCATTAAAATCAGGGCAGATCTAACCTGACGTTAGTGCGCAAGTCAGGCGCAGACGAAGCGGGATAAACTCAGACCTTGGGCAAGTTCTTGGCCTGTGAAAAATCAATCTCGGCCACCAGCTTCCCGTCGGCTATTTCCCGCAGTACAATATCTTCGATATCCTCATCGGGATGGAGCGGCTTGACTAAGGGACGATCCCCAAAAATCAGCTGTTTGACCCGCTTGGACACCATGTTGATCAGCACCGATGCATTAGGAACTCGCCGCTTAGCCGCATTCAAAGATTCCAGATTCATGCCATATCCTCCCAAAAAAACGTTTGTAGTATAGGAGGCGCCCCTCCGATAAGCAAGCGTTTTATCAAATAAAAAAGTTCGGCGGCCCAGCCCGGGGATAACCCCCGCACCGGCCGCCGAACCAACGATTCAATCTGGAAGTGTGATCGGTTTTCGCCTTAAGGCTACGCCCGGGCAATTCGGGAAACGCGCGCGCCGACACGAACCGCACCCGTTCACACCGCCAAATGATTAATACATGCCGTCCATACCGCCCATGCCGCCGCCCATGCCACCGCCCATGCCGCCACCACCGGCCGGCATCGGTTTTTCCTTTTCCGGAATCTCGGTCACCATGCACTCGGTGGTCAGCAGTAACCCGGCGATACTTGCCGCATTCTGGATCGCAAACCGCGTCACTTTGGTCGGATCAATGACGCCGTCCTTAATCAGGTCGGTGTATTCCGCCGTCGCCACGTTGTAGCCGGCACTGCCCTTGTTTTTCTTGACTTCGGCCACAACAATCGAGGCATCAATGCCCGCGTTGGCCACAAGCTGACGAATCGGGGCTTCCAGCGCGCGATTGATGATCTGCACGCCAATGGACTCGTCGCCCTTGGCATCAAACTTGTCGAGCACTGACTGACAACGCAACAGCGCCACGCCGCCGCCCGCCACAACACCTTCTTCCACCGCCGCGCGGGTCGCATGCAGGGCATCCTCAACGCGCGCTTTCTTTTCCTTCATTTCCGTTTCCGTGGCCGCCCCGACGTTGATCACGGCAACACCGCCGGCCAATTTCGCCAGGCGTTCCTGCAGTTTTTCGCGGTCATAGTCCGAGGTGGTTTCCTCGATCTCATTGCGAATCTGCGCGACGCGTCCCTGGATGGCCGCGGTCTTGCCGCCGCCTTCGATGATCGTGGTATTTTCCTTGTCCACGGTCACGCGTTTCGCGCGGCCCAGATCCTCGATCTTCACGTTTTCGAGCTTGACGCCCAGGTCTTCCGTGATGCACTTGCCACCCGTCAGAATGGCAATGTCTTCCAGCATGGCCTTGCGACGGTCACCGAAGCCGGGCGCTTTCACCGCGCAAGCCTGCAAAGTGCCACGCAGGCGGTTGACCACAAGGGTCGCCAATGCTTCGCCTTCGACTTCTTCCGCGATGATCAGCAGGGGCTTGCTGGCCTTGGCCACGTTCTGCAGTAACGGCAGGAGGTCCTGTAAACTGGAAATTTTCTTTTCATAAATCAGGATGTAAGCATCCTCCAGCAGGACTTCCATAGTCTCCGCGTTGGTGACGAAGTAAGGCGAGAGATAGCCCTTGTCAAACTGCATGCCTTCGACGACGTCAAGCGTCGTTTCGATGGTCTTGGCTTCCTCAACCGTTACCGTGCCGTCCTTGCCGACTTTGTCCATGGCGTCGGCAATGATTTCGCCGATCTGCTTGTCGCCGTTAGCCGAAATGGTCGCCACCTGGCAGATTTCGGTGTGCTCTTTGACCTTCTTGCTCTGCTTGGCCAAGGCATCGGTAACAGCCGCGACAGCCTTGTCAATGCCACGCTTCAAGGCCATGGGATCCGAACCGGCGGTCACGTTTTTCAGACCTTCGCGATAAATGGCTTCACTCAAGAGCGTCGCCGTGGTCGTGCCGTCGCCCGCCACGTCGCTGGTCTTGCTGGCCACTTCGCGCACCATCTGGGCGCCCATGTTTTCAAACGGATCCGCAAGTTCGATTTCCTTGGCCACCGTGACACCGTCCTTGGTGATCGTGGGAGAGCCGAACTTTTTGTCCAGAATGACGTTGCGACCGCAGGGTCCCAGCGTGACTTTTACGGCGCGGCTGAGCTTTTCTACGCCTCGTAAAATTGCCTGGCGTGCTTCCGCGTCGTATTTTAATTGCTTGCCTCTATCTGCCATAACACCTATCTCCTTATATTATTTGGTTTCCCTAAAAAGGGGTATTTATACTTACATTACGATTCGATAATGCCCAGGATATCGTCCTCACGGACAATCTGATATTCCTTGTCATTAATCTTGACTTCGGTGCCGCCGTATTTCGGCAACAACACCAAGTCGCCCTTCTTAACGTTCATGGGAATCAACTTCCCATCGTCATCCCGTTTCCCGGCGCCGACCGCGATGATCTTGCCCTGCATGGGCTTTTCCTTGGCGCTATCGGGAATGATAATTCCACCCTTCTTGACTTCCGAATCCTTTTCCGGCTCAATCAGGACCCGATCCCCTAACGGCTGAATTTTCATATATCCACTACCCTCCTTTATTTGGTTTGTTACCCTGTTCCCCGCAACACAACGTGTCCGGGCTTGTTTTAATGCATAGGCATTTCAACCTTGCGGTTCCCCGAACTGCGACTCCACCAGCTTGGTGCAGGTGCCGTTCGTAAGAACGGCAAAGCCGAAAGCCTAATTTACTTCTTCTTATCCTTGTCATCCACCATCTCAAAATCGGCGTCAATGACGTCATCACCGCCCTTGGCGGGACCCCCGTCTGGAGCCGCCTGCTGTTGGCCAGGTTCGCCTGCCGCCCCGCCTTCGGGCGGAGTTTGCTGTTTAGCGCCTTTGGCACGCGCATACAGGTCGGCGGATACCGCCTGCATTTCGGTGTTAAGCGCTTCCATGGCACTGCGCAGGGCATCGCTCGCGCCATCCTTAATGGCCGCCTTGAGTTTTTCGACCGCCGCTTCCACGCCGGCCTTTTTGGCCGCATCAATCTTATCGCCCTGCTCTTTAAGCAATTTTTCCGTTTCATAAACAGTGGCATCGGCCTTGTTTTTAAGTTCCACGCCTTCGCGGCGTTGTTGGTCATCGGCGGCATGTTGTTCAGCGTCCTTGACCATTTTTTCGATCTCGCTCTTGTCGAGACCGCTCGTGGCGGTGATCGTGATTTTTTGTTCCTTGCCCGTGCCCAGGTCCTTGGCGCCCACGTGCAGAATACCGTTGGCATCAATATCGAAAGCAACTTCAATCTGCGGCATGCCCCGGGGCGACGGCGGAATGCCGTCCAGGTGAAAACGGCCAATGGACTTGTTATCTCCGGCCATTTTACGCTCGCCCTGGAGCACGTGGATTTCCACCGAGGACTGATTGTCCGCGGCGGTACTGAAGATTTCGCTCTTGCGGGTGGGAATGGTCGTGTTGCGCTCGATCAGCATGGTGAAGACACCGCCCAGCGTTTCGATGCCCAAACTCAAGGGCGTCACATCCAGCAACAGGACGTCATGCACTTCACCCTTCAAAACACCGGCCTGGATAGCCGCGCCGACCGCAACCACCTCGTCGGGATTGACGCCTTTATGCGGATCTTTGCCGAAAATTTCCTTGACCTGATCCTGGACCTTGGGCATGCGGGTCATGCCGCCGACAAGCACAACCTCGTCAATTTTCGAAAATTCAATGCCGGAATCCTTCATGCAGGCGCGCACCGGACCGACCGAACGCTCAATGAACGCATCCACGAGTTGTTCCAGCTTGGCGCGTGTCAGGGTGACGTTAAGATGCTTGGGCCCCGTGGCGTCGGCCGTTATGAAAGGCAAATTAATATCCGTCTGTTGGGCCGTGGAGAGTTCGCACTTGGCTTTCTCGGCGGCTTCCTTGAGGCGCTGGATGGCCATGGCATCTTTCGAGAGGTCAATGCCATTGTCCTTTTTGAATTCGGTAACCAGCCAGGTAATGATGGCCTGGTCAAAATCGTCGCCACCCAAGTGGGTATCACCGTTGGTGGCTTTGACCTCGAATACGCCGTCGCCGATCTCGAGGACGGAGATATCGAAAGTTCCGCCGCCCAGGTCATAAACCGCAATTTTTTCGTCCTTTTTTTTATCCAGCCCGTAGGCCAGCGAAGCCGCCGTCGGCTCGTTGATAATGCGCAGAACCTCGAGCCCGGCGATCTTGCCGGCATCCTTGGTGGCCTGACGCTGGCTGTCATTGAAATAAGCCGGCGTGGTAATGACCGCCTGGGTAATCTTCTCGCCCACATAGGCTTCGGCATCGGCTTTCATCTTCTGCAGGATCATGGACGAAATTTCGGGCGGCGAATAGATTTTATCGCCGATCTTGACATTGGCATCACCGTTCTTGGCCCGGACCACCTCGTAGGGTACCAGCGTAATCTCGCGCGCCACTTCCTCGAATTTGCGTCCCATAAAGCGCTTAATGGAATAGACCGTGTTTTTTGGATTCGTCACCGACTGGCGCTTGGCCGCCTGACCAACCAGCCGCTCGCCGCTCTTGGTGAAAGCCACAACGGAAGGAGTGGTGCGCATCCCATCCGCATTGGGAATAACCACCGGCTGGCCACCTTCCATGATGGCCATGCATGAGTTAGTCGTGCCTAAATCAATGCCTAATACTTTTGACATTGGCTTGTTCTCCTAAAAGCAATCAATTTTTATCATCAAAATATAAATTTACAATGATATAGTTAGCAAGGAATATGCCAAGATACTGTTTATTGCCAGCATCATAATAATATCATGTTGAATATAAGCTAAATACAACTAATTTATTTTTTTATCATTTTATGACTTCTCGCCGTATTGCGCCGTTTTGTCTCTTTTAATTAGAAAAGTGAGACATTTTTGTGTTGTATTATGGCGCATATATTGACTGCACACAAAACCGGACTGGAAATCATTGATGTCGAAATCGTGCTTGCATTATCATCATTAATTTCATTAAGTCCTCCGCTTACAGACCAAACGACAGAGTGGATATCACCAGCATGGCCGTTGTCTAACATCCCGCCTTCGTCCCGACTCTCCAAGAGGTCGAAACTACGGCGGGCAAACCAGCGTCAGGGACCGGATATGGATGCCGCGCTATTTAATCTTTCACTCAGTCACTGGTGTCTGGCAATATTATGCGGCCTATTGGTGGGGTTCAATAAGACCGGCATGCCCGGGGCAGGAATTTTTGCCGTGCCCCTGATGGCCATGATTTTCCCAGCGGGCAAATCCACCGGCATTTACTTGCCCATGCTGATCATGGGTGACGTGTTCACTCTGCTCTATTATCGGCGCCATGCCCAGTGGCGCTATGTTCTGCGGCTGTTGTCCTGGGGTGCGGCCGGCATCCTCATGGGCTTCTGGGTAATCCGGCATTATCAGATGACCGACCTGCACCTCCAACGGCTGATTGGCGTCATTGTCCTCGTAATTCTCGGGATGGGACTCTGGATGAGCCGGCGCCCGAATGCGCTGGCCGTGCCGCACGCCTGGTGGTTTGCCGCCTGCATGGGCCTGATCGGCGGATTCACCACCATGACCGCCAACGCCGCCGGTCCAATCTGGATCGTTTACCTCCTGGCCATGAACTTGAATAAGCGCGAATTCCTCGGTACCAGCGGCTGGATCTATCTCATCTTGAACCTGTTCAAGGTGCCTTTTAGCTGTGCCCTCGGCTTTATCAGCGCCGACAGTCTGATCTTCGATTTAAAACTGGCGCCGGCCGTGGCATTGGGCGCCGTAATCGGCATCCTTACCCTTAACCGCATTCCCCAGAAAGTCTTCGATATCATCATCCGCATCCTAACCGCCCTGGCCGCGCTGAAATTGTTGCTTGGGTAGAACCGCGCTGAACAATGGCCCCGCCAAAACACCCCGCCAAAACAACCTTGACACCGGGAAAACAGCATTGACAATACCGTCAATAAACGAACATTTTTTCTTTAAAAATTTTTCGCAAGGAAAGTTCGAATGTACAGGCAACCGGGTTTTACACGCGGAGCGCAATGGCATGTTGGGCAAGCGTAACGGAAAGGAAAGCTTTATGGTAAATAGCGAAGCAACTATGTTGCCGTGTGTTGATTTTTGCGGACTCAAGATAACACGGCTCGTTCTGGGCGCCAATCCGTTTGGCGGCTACAGTCATCAAAATGAACGGCGTGACAACGAGATGCGGGCGTACTACACGATCGAACGCATCAAGGAAACTTGGGCGCGCGCGGAAGCCGCCGGCATTAACACGATGATTACAAACAACGAGACCAGCCATGTCATTCAAGCGGTGCGCGAGTACATCGGTAACGGCGGGAAACTCCAGTGGATTGCGCAGATCAATGGACGAAGCAAGCCCGAGATGATCAAAGCCATTGACGAAGCAGTGGACATCGGATGCAAAGCGCTTTATTTCCATGGCGCCCAAACAGATGATGTTTACAGCAGGAAAGACGATGAAACATTGCGGATCTGGTGCGATCATGCCCGATCACGTGGTGTACCCGTGGGGGTAGCCGGCCACGCTCCGGAAGCGCATTTATGGATAAACGGCTTGGATATTGTCGATTTCCACGTCGTGTGCTTTTTTAACTGCGGCAGTCTGCACGATGGAAAGGGAAATAAATTCAAACTGAAAGACATAGGTCCTGCGGTCGAATGCGTGCGTCGGATCAAGAAACCGTGTATTGGCTACAAGATCATGGGTGCCGGCCGGATCGACCCGCGCATGGCGTTCGAATATGCTTTTGATCAAATCAAGGCCACGGACGTGGTAAATGTCGGTATGTACCGCGGCGACAAAGACGACATGCTTGAAGAAAATGCGGCCATGGTGCGTGAAATTCTTGGCGGCTAAGGCGCTACGGTAAAAGCAACCTGATTGATGGGGTTGTCATTAGCAACACTGGCCCACGGATGCGATAGGCGCGCGCCGGTGATGCGTGACGTTCTAACTCGCGGCAGGGTGGCACACCTTCTGTTTGCCGCCGACATATTGGATTTATTGATAGCAAAGCGACCGGCACTTGTTTTCGCTCCCATCCACCGACACTCGCCCGTTGCACCATAATAAAATGTTGCCGATGCAACATGGACGAGATGCAGGCCGTTGCCGGCATGTAACAGTTAGCTTCACGATCGTGAAGCTAACTGTTACATAACCACCGCCCGTTGAGCGGCTGTTTTTTTCTTTGAATCCAGCCTCAGATTTCACTATGCTTCCCTTTTGTGCAAGCGATCAAGGAAGCGGCCACGCGGAGCGCTCAGGCGCAGAGGACAAAAACACAATGAGAGCATTATCCGGCATTCAACCTTCCGGGAAACTGCATATCGGCAATTATTTCGGCATGATGAAGCCCGCTTTGGAACTTCAGGAAAAAGGCGAGGCCTTTTTGTTCATCGCCAATTATCACGCCCTGACTTCAATCGCCGAAGCCGAAGCCCTGCGCACGCTCACGCGGGACGTAGCCCTCGACTTCCTGGCCTGCGGCCTCGATCCCGAGCGCACGGTGTTTTACCGTCAGAGCGATGTCCCCGAAGTCCATGAGCTTGCCTGGCTGTTGTCCATTGTCACACCCCTGGGACTTCTGGAACGCTGTCATTCCTACAAGGACAAGGTGGCCAAGGGCGTCCCGGCCAACCACGGGCTTTTTGCTTACCCGGTCCTGATGGCCGCGGACATCCTGGCCGTCCAGGCTGACGTCGTCCCCGTCGGCCAGGATCAGAAACAGCACGTCGAGGTCACGCGCGACATTGCCATCAAGTTCAACCAGAAATTCGGCGAAACATTCAAGATCCCATCCCCGATGATTCGCGCAGGCGTGGCCGTGGTCCCCGGCCTGGACGGCCAGAAAATGTCGAAATCCTACAACAACACGATTGAACTGTTCGCGTCCCAGGCGGAGACGCGCAAGGCCATTATGCGCATCGTGACCGACAGCAAAACCGTCACAGACCCGAAGGACCCCGCGACCTGCAACGTATTTGCGCTCTACAAGCTGTTTGCGACCGAGCCAGAGCGCGCGGCCATGGCAACGCGCTACCGCGCCGGCGGCCTGGGTTACGGGGAAGTCAAAAAAGCGCTGTTTGAAAAATTCTGGGCCGTGTTCGAGCCATTCCGGCGCCGGCGAGAAGAACTGCAGAAGGACCCGGATCAGGTCGAGCGGATTCTCCAGCACGGTGCGGCGCGGGCCCGGGAAGAACTTAGCAAGACCTTAAAGGCCGCCCGCCGGGCCGCGGGGCTGGAGTAAATGAAGAATGCAGAATGAAGAATGTAGAATTAAGAATCCTGTGCCTTATCCACCAAAACCCGCTATAAAAAAATAAGAAAAGAAACCGGAACATTGCCCGCTAAACACTAGCCAAACGTATTTGAAATTTTCAGACCAAGGGAGGGCGGGCATGTTGCCCGCCGAGCCGGACGGCGACACGCCATCCCTCCTTTTATATTTAGCGTTAGAGTTCTGCAAAATAGCAAGAAAGCCGGTCATAGACCGGTGCTACACATTCGAATGTTATGCGCAAGTGCAATGTATTGAAATGCTTACGGTGTAGCAACGCTCTGCGAGCGGTGTCTTCAATGCCTGTTTTGCATAACTCTAATTTAGCGTAATTTCGCGTGTTTAGCGGGTAAATTCTTTGGGTCGCGCGGGCTCGGCCCGCATTGGGATAAACGCAACATGCCGATTCAGGAAGAATACAAGGTCAAGCTGGAAGTGTTCGAGGGTCCGCTGGACCTCCTGCTCTACCTCATCAAAAAGGACGAGGTGGACATCTATGACATTCCCATCGAGCTGATCGCGCGCCAGTACATGGAATACCTTGGCCTGATGCGGATGCTGGATCTCGACATTGCCGGCGAGTTCCTCGTGATGGCCGCCACGCTCATGATGATCAAGAGCCGCATGCTCCTGCCGCCGGAAGAGCGGCCCGCGCTGGAGGCCGAGGAGGAAGACCCGCGCTGGGAACTCATCCGCCAGTTGATCGAGTATAAGAAATTCAAAGATGCCGCGGCCAACCTGCAGGAAATGGAATCTTTGGCGGGCAACATGTTCCTGCGCAGTGCGGAGGATCCGGTGGTTGTGGTGGAACAGCCGGGCGTCGGGCTGGAGGACGTCACCATTTTCGACCTGATTGCGTCCTTTAACGAGGCGCTCAAGCGGATCCAGGTGAATGAAATCGGCGAAATCATGGCCGAGCGCTTCACGGTGGCCGACGGCATCGAGTCCATCTTGGGGCGCATTAAGCGCGAAACACAAGTAATTTTTGCCACCCTGTTCCAGCCGCTCAGCACGCGCCATGAAATTATCATAACCTTCCTGGCACTGCTGGAGTTAATTCGCCTGCGCCAGGTGGTGGCCCGGCAAGAGGCGGTGTTCGGCGATATTGTAATCATGCGGCCGGAGGTTGAGGGAGGATAAGGGGCAAAGGCACAAAGGAGCAGAGGGACAAAGGGGCAGAGAAATCGAGCGAATGCTCAGCAGTTTGATACGCAAATTAAACAGCAAGAGGCCGGACTGAGCTTTGTGCCTCTCGATCGCTCTGTGCCTTTGCCCCTTTGTGCCTGATTTAAAAAGGATTTTTATGACATCAGAAACCAATCAACCGACCAAAGCGAATGCTCTTCCGGAACTCAAACAGGTCCTGGGCGCCCTGTTGTTTGCCGCCCGGAAACCGATTGCGGCGAGTGAGTTGTGCGGGATATTGGCACAAGTGGCCCAAAACGGCGAAGACACCACCCGTGCATTCGGCAAAATCAAGGAGAGCGATATTCGGGCGGCCCTCGAACAATTGAAGACCGCGCTGGCCGAACGCAAGCTGGGCCTTATCCTCGTAGAAGTGGCGGGCGGGTTCCGGTTCCAGACGGATCCCTCCGGCGGTCACTGGGTGCGGCATTTGTTGAATCTGGACAAGCCGTCGCGCCTTTCCAAGCCGGCCCTGGAAACGCTGGCCATTATCGCGTATCGTCAGCCGACGACCCGCGCCGAAATTGAGGCTTTACGCGGCGTCAACGTGGACGCCATGATGCGCCACTTGCTGGAACTGCAGTTGATCCGCATCGTTGGCCGCAGTGACCTGCCGGGTAGACCGCTGATGTACGGAACGACCCAATTGTTCCTGGAACATTTCGGCCTGAGCAGTGTCAAGAACCTGCCGGGCGTCGAACAGTTGTCGCGGCGGGATGCGGAACGCGTCAAGAAGGAAACCGACGCCGGAGCGGCGAAGACGGACGACGGACCTGAAAATACAGACGCCGGACGCCAGGCGCCGGACGCCAGCTTGGAGAAGACGGACCCTCCTTCGCCAGAGCGCTTGCCCCTACGCGAAGCCGCTTCGGCAGGACAAGTCGGAGGACAAGCGACGGACGACGGACCAGAGACGACAGACGACCAACAGCAAACAGCGGAGGAAGAGAAGGAAGAAACCGAAAAAGATGAGGATGAAGACAAAGAGTACGACGAAGACGAGGAAGATGAAGAAGACGAAGATGATGATAAAGACGAGGACGCTGAAGGAAGGGAATGAACCATGCATGTTGCCGAGTTGAGAAAAAAAATCGATGCGCTGGATCGGCGCTTAGTCAGCCTGCTGAATGCGCGCGCCCGGGTGGCCGTGCGGATCGGACAGTTAAAGCAGGTATCGGCTGTTGACGTGTATGTACCCGCACGCGAAAAAACCGTGCTCGCGCACGTTCAACGTGAAAATCACGGGCCATTAGGCAAGGAAGCGATGGACTCCATTTACCGGGAGATCATGTCCTCCACGCGTTCCTTGGAACGGCAGGTGCGCGTGGCCCATTTTGGCCAGGCCACCACATTCACGCACCAGGCCGCACGCCTGCGTTTCGGCGCCAGCGTGACTTACATTCCCTGTGAAACCATTTCCGACGTTTTTGAAAAAGTCCGCAATGGCCAGGCGGACCATGGCGTCGTCCCAATTGAAAATTCGACCGAGGGCGCGGTAACTTACACCCTGGATGAATTCGCCCAGACACCATTGAAGATTTGCGCGGAAATTTACCTGCCGATTTCACACCACTTGATGGCTCGCCACGCGCCACGAGTGGCCGCCAATCCGTGCCGGGGCATCCGGCAGGTGGTCAGTCATCCGCAAGTGCTTGCGCAGTGCCGCAACTGGTTGCACACCGAAATGCCCGGGGTAGAAATCGTGCCGGCAACCAGCACCGCCCGCGCGGCGGAAATGGCTGTTCAGGATCGCCGTGTGGCGGCCATTGGCAGTATTCTGGCGGCAGAACATTATCATTTACAGGTGCTGGCGGCGGAGATTCAGGATCTAAGCGGTAATATGACCCGCTTTCTGGTGATCGGCAAGTCGTTTGGGTCTCCCACCGGCGACGATAAGACCTCGATTTTCTTTGCGGTAAAGCATAAGGCCGGCACCCTGCACAACGCCTTGGGAGCGCTCAAGAAATACCGACTCAATATGACTAAAATTGAGTCCCGCCCCAACAAATTGAAAGCCTGGGAATATCTTTTTTTTGTGGATATTGAAGGCCATGTCATGGAACCGCGGGTGCACAAGGCGTTGCGCGAGCTGGAGCGCCATTGCACGCTGATGACGGTCCTGGGGGCTTATCCCCAGGCACCGGAGGCCGCAGAAGACTGACGACGGACGGCAGATGACGGACGGTAGCCCGGAAAACGGAAAAAGCAAACGTCGAACGCTCAACGCTGAACGCCCAACGTCCAATGGAAAACGAAGAACGAAGAACCAAGAACAAGGAACGATTTCTTATTCTCATTGACCATTTCCGCCGAAGGCGGATCCGCCTATGGCGGAAACCATTCTCCATGAGCCGCTCATGAAAAACATCGCCCATTCGTGGATCCTGGATTTGAAGATGTATGAGCCGGGCAAGCCAATTGAGGAAGTGGCGCGGGAACTTGGGTTTGCGTCCGTGGATGACATCATCAAGCTGGCGTCCAACGAAAACGCCCTGGGACCCTCACCCCTCGCCTTGCGGGCAATGCAACGCGCGGCCGCCCAAATGCATCGCTATCCCGACAGCAGTGCGCATTTATTACGGCGCGCCCTGTCGAAAAAACTGGGCGTCAAGCCGGATCAGCTCCTGATCGCCAACGGCGGCAATGAGATCATCGAGTTCATCGGCCACGTGTTCCTGGGTCCGGACGTGGACATGGTTGTCGCCGACCGCGCCTTTGCCATTTACCGGCTGATCGGCGACATGTTTCGCGCGCGGACCATCAGCGTGCCCATGAAAAATTTTACGCACGATCTGGACGCCATGCTGGCGGCAATTACACCCCGCACACGCGTGGTCTTTATTGCCAACCCCAATAATCCCACCGGAACCATGGTCAACGGTAAAGCACTGGACCTGTTTATGCGGCATGTTCCGGAACACGTTGTCGTGGCACTGGACGAGGCTTACGTCGAATTACTGCCCGAGGATCTTCAGCCCGACACGCTTCAACACGTCCGCGAAGGGCGAAAAATCATTATTATACGGACATTTTCCAAAACTTACGGATTGGCCGGCCTGCGCATCGCCTATGCCGTGGCGCCGGAAGAGGGCATTCAACTGATGCATCGCATCCGCCAGGCATTTAATTTCAACGCCATGGCCCTGGCCGCCGCCGAGGCCGCGCTGGCCGACGACGCCTTCGTCTGCAAAACACGCCGCATGATCCAAGCCGGCCTGAAGCTGTTTGCGGAACACCTGCCGCGCATGGGAATTGCCTATGTGCCCTCCGTGACTAATTTCATGCTGGTCGAGACAGGTCAGGCGCGCGCAAAGTTTCACGCCCTGCAGAAGGAAAAAATCATTGTGCGGCCCATGGACGGCTACGGCCTGCCCGACCATGTGCGTATCACCGTCGGCACCCGCGCGGAAAATGAACAGTGCCTCAAGGCGCTTGCCCGCGTCCTGCACAAGCCGGAACCGCAGTTTTGAAAATAGCCGGAAAGGGGGCAAAATGATGGGTTCTTCATAAAAATTAAATTTTTCCACGCCTAATGGCATTACTGCCGAAGGAATGACGCAATGCATCCACCGCCTGATCAATTTTCTTGTTCCGGCTGTCCGGCCCCCTGCCGGACAATGCCGCAAACAATTCCGGCTGTGCCGGCGCGGCCTGATCCAGGCGCGCAAGATTACTCACGCCGAACCCCACCAACCGAATTTTCCGTTTTACGCGCGCACACTCAAACAAGGCCAGCGCGCAGGCAATCAATTCTCGATCGCTATTGAGCGCCGTGGAAAATGACGTTTGCCGGGTAATGGTTGCAAAATCACCAAACCGCAATTTGATCCGGGCGGTTTTGGCCAGTTTTCCGGATTTACGCAATCGTCCGCCAACTTCCTCCGCCAACTCCAACAGGCGTTGACGGACCCGCTCCATATCAGGTTCATCATACGGAAACGTATATTCATTGGAAATGCTTTTCTCTTCCCAATGTGTAATGACCGGACGGTTGTCACGGCCCCGGGCCAGATCAGCCATATCCGCCGCACCCTTTTTCCCAAACAAGCGCTCCAATATTCCTGGATTCAGCGCCTGCAATTGACCAATTGTCCGGATGCCTTCCTTGGCCATTCGGGCACCGGTGACTTTGCCGATCCCCCACATTTTGGTTACCGGAAGCGGCGCCAGAAAAGCCATGATCTCAGGCGCCGTTACCGGGACCACCGTCAAACCATCCGGTTTGTGCATGTCGCTGGCCATCTTGGCCAGGAACTTATTGGGAGCAACCCCCACCGAAGCCGTCAATCCCGTCCGTGTCTTGATGCGTTCCTTTAATTTTGCGGCGATTGTCACCGCATCACCCCATATCCGCAAGGTCCCGCTGACATCAAGGAAGGCCTCATCCAGCGAGAGTGGTTCGACCAGCGGCGTAAACTCCTCTAAAATGTCCATAATCCGCGCGGAAATTTCCGCATAACGTTCCATGCGCGGCGGCACAAATACAGCCTGCGGACATAATTTGCCGGCGGTCCGCGACGGCATGGCGGAATGGATACCATAACGGCGAGCCTCATAGGAACAGGTGGCAACCACGCCGCGCTGATCCGGTGGAGAACCGACGACCAGCGGGAGCCCGCGCCACTCCGGATGATCCAGGGCCTCAATGGCCGCATAGAATGCATCCATATCCACATGTAGGATTGTTAAAAAAGAGGCGGGCATTAACTCTGCCTGATCGCGCAAGGTTTTGCATTTCGTTTTGAGCATCGAAAGTCAATGGCGTATCACGCGCGGCGCCGATCACGCCGGCAATTCCGCGATGTGCAGATCGGCCAAGCATGCCACGGCTCTTTTTTCCTGAGAAGCGGAAAAAACCTACGGCCTGGCCCACTCGTGCACAAGGCAATCAAATCCGGGAACCGAGACTTTTTCCGCGCTATTTGTCAAGTCCGTCCTCTTCAAGGAAAACTCGCGCGGTGCCGCACCGGAATTGAAGACGAAGGTGACTATCCTGTCGCGCAACTGCCAAGTCGCACCGGATGCGTTTTCACCCGACAATTTGACAAGATCGTCCGCCCGCTTGCCATCAACGATGAAATCCTCGTATTTTGCAAGCAGGCTGTTCGCCTGGCGGATCGGCGCGATCAACTGGTCGTCCATGCCCCACACCCCGGTAAATGACCAGCCGGCGGTACTGCCGTAGCGAGTGACCAGCTTGATGATGTCGATTTTCAAACTTTGGAACATTGAGCAACGCTGACCCCAACTGCCGCCCGCACTCGGCCCGTATAGGCTGATTATGATCTTTGGCAGAGGCTGGCCTTCTTTCAATCCCTTTGCCAGCGCCGACCGCAAAGCCTCAACACGATTTTCACCGCCAGGGGGAAACGGACCGCCGGTACGCGCCATCGCAATGTCCAACACCGGCGCAAGCATCGCCCAGTCCACGCCATACGCCTGGCGGCAATAATCACCCAGCTTAAGGCCTTTTTCAATCCTGTCCGTCGGCCAGCCGCTGTAAATGCCAACCGTGACACGCGGATTGACACGCCGAGCCGAATCGTGGAGTAATTCAATAAAGCGGCGATGCTGCCAGCATTTGAAATCCGTCACCTTCTCGTAAAGCTCCCCGCAGATCTCATCGGTTGTCGGGAGATGATCCAGCTTGGCATAGTCATGAAAGGCCTGGAGGCACCGCTTGCACAGTCAAATATCCAATGGCTTACGCTTCTCCGGTGGAATATCTTTACGGTAAGGGGCCCCGGAGATTTCATGATCAATCCAGATGCCGTCCATGGCGTTGACCTCAATGCGTTTGTTCAAGACTTCGCAGTATCGCGCCAGCCATGGATTGTTCAGTCCCGCTCCGGCGTCGGATGGCGGAGTGTCATATTTCCCTCCGTCCAGAACGTGCGTCAGGCAAACGTTGTAGTTGGCACTCTTTCCCCCTTTGTAATTCTCGGCCCGATATTCGGGGTGCGCCTCGCAATACGGCTTGGCGGCGGATGTATAGCGGACATGCAAATACGCCCGCGCCTGCATATCCCGGCGCTTGGCCTCCTGGATGACGGGAAAGCTGAACTCGATCGTATCATTGGAAGCTCCATACACCGGCTCATCAAATTGAGGCATGATTGTGTTCAGCCCCCAGGTTGCAAACTTCTCCACAAAGATCTTTTGCACAGGGATTGGCTCGCGCTGGAGCATTGTTTCGGCAATCCAGACCGATGTCTCGAGTTTCTTAGGTGTCAGCGTTTTGCCGGCGGGTATGAGCGCAACGGCTCCCTCGCGGCACACGCGCTGTTTGCCGTCGGTAATGCACCAGACCAGCTTGGCCGGCAATACGGCGTCGGCGGCCACATCGAAAATAAAAGTCCGGGTAAAAAACACCGTGCCGCCTTTTGCAAGCGCATCCTGCGCAGACATGGATTTGCTTTTAATGTCGTCACCCTTCGCCTCGCACGTGACGGCATATCGCGTGCCGGGAGTAAGCTGGACCCTGTTTGTGACAAACCAATGCGCGATTTTCACACCCTGCTCAGCGGTGACGGTTATTTCCTTCCCGGCGGGAAGCGCATAGACCAATTTGCCGGAATCGGCCTCGTGAATATTCAGGTTCCGGAAGTGGAGGGTTCCGGAATAGGTGGAATTGTCGGGCCACTTCAAGAGCAGTGGCATGACGCCGGCGGCGTTGTCAGGCGTTATGACTTCTTTCGAGAATTTGCGCCAATCGAAGGAACCGATGAATTTTATAATGGGGGTGTAACTGATAGTGCCGCCGACTGCTCTGATGTAGCAAAAGTTCAGCTCTATCCCCTCGCAAAGATTTTGCATGTCCGGGCGATAGCATATTTCCGTCCTTTTTTCCCCCTCGGCAATGACCGCGCGCGCCTGTTCGTCCACTGAAGCAACCTTATGGTTATAACCGCTCTCATCCGTTCCTATAACCTGCAGTTTGCTCAAGGAATATGCGCCCGGCAGGCTGAGGACAAGGGTATATTCATCATCGGCCAGCCCTTCCACCGGCATAATCCTGGCATGCAGCATCAATTTCCCGCCCGGTGTCACTTCGACCGCATGTGTGAGAAAGGGTGTCTGGCTGACGGGTAGCGCTTCCAGTTTTACCGCTGATACTTGCCCTATGACCGCGGGCGGAGCTGTTTTGGCGGTATCCGTATCCTTAACTTTACAGCCGCAACAAAATGAAAGAAGCAACGCGCTCGACACACTGACCAGCATCCTGCGATTTTTCATCAGCTTTCTCATCACCGCACCTCCTTATTGATGTTATCGTTCTGGATCCGCGTCGGAATTTCCCGCGGCGCTTTGCATCCGCTTTCGTCAAAATTACCTGGCCACCGCGAAAAAAATGGCACAGTCGATCAAGATAATCGATGATCGTACTCCTGGAATTTAGCATGTCAATCCTGATTTTTTGTCATTTTTCTGATCGTCAACATATAATATTTTGTTTGCCGGCGTGGTCCCAATATGGTAACAATAAACTGCTTATGTTTTATCTCCGTCAACCCGAGGTCCCGCGATGCTGAACAGGAACGCTTTCGACAACGACCGCTACCTGCGCGAGCAGACCCAGGCCATTCTGGAGCGTGTGCACCGGTTCGGCAACAAGCTTTATCTGGAATTCGGCGGCAAACTGCTTTTCGACTATCACGCGGCACGGGTCCTGCCGGGTTATGATCCGAACGTCAAGATGCGGCTTTTAAAGCAACTCAAGGACCAGGCCGACATTGTCCTCTGTATTTTTGCCGGCGACATCGAACGCCGCAAAATGCGGGCCGATTTCGGCATTTCTTACGATTCCGACGCATTGAAACTGATTGATGATATCCGCGAATGGGGTATTGACGTTTTGGCTGTAGTGATTACCCGTTTTGATAACCAACCCGCGGCCAAGTCATTCCGTGACAAACTGGAGCGGCGCGGCGTCAAGGTCTATTGTCACCGGGCCACCAGCGGTTATCCGACCAACGTGGACATGATTGTCAGCCCGGAAGGCTACGGCGCCAATGCTTATATTAAAACCCACAAGCCGTTAGTAGTCGTTACAGGTCCTGGACCAGGCAGTGGCAAGCTGGCCACCTGCCTGAGCCAGCTTTATCATGATCATATCCAGGGACGCCAAGCCGGTTACGCCAAATTTGAGACCTTTCCAATCTGGAACCTGCCGCTCAAGCATCCGGTCAACGTGGCTTATGAGGCGGCCACGGCCGATTTGCGGGACATTAATCTGATTGATCCCTTCCACATGGAGGCCTACCAGGCCGCATCCGTAAATTATAACCGGGACGTCGAGGCTTTTCCGCTTTTGCGGGCCATCTGGGAAAGGATCCTCACTCATGACGCAATTTACAAGTCACCCACGGACATGGGTGTTAACCGGGCGGGGTTCGGCATCGTGGATGACCAGGCCGCGCAGAAGGCCGCATGCCAGGAAATTATCCGCCGCTATTTCCGTTACGCCTGCGAATACGCCATGGGTCTGACCGACCGCGAAACCGTGACCCGGACCGAACTGCTGATGCAAGAGGTCGGCGTGCGCCCCGAGGACCGGCGCGTGGTGGAACCGGCGCGCCGGGCGGCCGACGAAGCCCGGCAGACCGGCAAAGGCAACGCCGGTATTTATTGCGGCGCCGCCCTTGAACTGCCTGATGGAACAATTATAACGGGCAAAAATTCGCTCCTCATGCACGCCGCCTCGAGTGTGATCCTGAACGCCATCAAACAGCAGGCGGAAATCCCGGATAAGATTCATTTACTCTCAACCCTCATCATGCAGGCCATTGGCGCCTTTAAACGCGACATCCTGCAACGCAAGGCCGAAAGCCTGAACCTGGAGGAAACGCTCATCGCGCTCAGCATCAGCTCAACAACCAACCCGGCGGCGCAGATAGCCATGGAAAAACTGAAGGACCTGCGCGGGGCCGAAATTCACCTGACCCACATACCGGCACCAGGCGATGAGGCCGGCCTGCGGCGGCTGGGCGTCAACCTGACCAGCGACCCGTCCTTTGCCACGCGCAATTTGTTTTTGGCGTAAAGCGGAATCAAACAGCACACATGCACGGACGGCCCCTTTACCCGCTCCAGATGACCCCGCCCAAGTTATTTGTCATGAGCACCAACGAGGACTTGACGGCACAGATTCCAAGATTGAACGAAAGAAAGAACTTTTCCAATATAAGAGCCTACTCGTTTTGTCAGGCTTCTCCTTTGACAACTTTTTGAACTGCTTCATTGGCGTCCCATAGGGCCGCCGAGGGCTGTAGACTTTGGGCTGTAGGCCGTAGGTTCAAACAAGCAAAATGTATGTGCAAAAAACCGGAACTGTGGTTTTAACAATGGGTGTAAATACCCTTTGTTTTCCTACAGTCTACGGTCCACAGCCTACGGTCTGAACGTCCTGTGGGATGCTATTGGAACTGCTTGGAAAATGGAAACGTTCTTGTGGACTTTGACGCAAGGACAGGACACAATCACGGCACCAAGTTTAGAATTCGGCAAGGCCAATGGGCCAATCTGTATTCTGAGACAAAACAAATTTTCTAAGAATCAGCCAACAACACGTTGTCGGCACCACGCATGCTCGGGGCCAGTCCGTGCATATGTGCAACTACGGTTGGATTCAACGATTTTCTAACGGTTCCACACGGTAATCCGATTCATTCAGATCAACCCGCAGGCCTTGTCCTGGGGTCAAACCAATCCACGCGACGCCATCCGTATCATTGTTCCCCGGCATTACCGCGCCTGGTTCCACACACCGGATGCGCCAGATGGCGGGCATGCCCGCCGGGTTACGGCACGCAAACGTAACCATGTCGGCGTCATCCTGCCCAAGCATGGCCTTGTCCCAGCGCGTAGAGTGTGAAGTGTGAAGCGTGGAGCGTGTTTCCGACACATCCTGTCTGTTCCACTCTATTTTCAGAACGGTTTCACCGCGCCGGACAATAAACTTGTTGGAGGCGGCTTGATATTGCCAAGCCATATTGCCGCGCCATGCGCCCTGCCCTTCACTGGCAAGGAGCTGGATCGGAATGCCGCGCTCGCGCGCCACAGTAAGCACCTGCCGGAAAACAGGCGAACGCGCATTGGTCGTTACGCACCAAAGTTCTTTGACGCGAAAAGCGGCCAATATATCCAGCGCACCACCGGCATGACGCTCGTCCGCCGCCGGCAAAACCAACACGGACAGCTGGTTAACGCCCTGCCGTTGCAGTTTTTGCACCACACGCCGTCCGGAAAACCGCGATCCGGCATGAACCAGCATATGGGCCGTGCCCGGTGCCTTGATCCGGCAAATGGGTATACCACTGATATTGGTTATATCGGCGGATACCCGGTTCCAGTCCGGAATCATACTACCGAGCAAGGCGGCAACCAATAGAGCGGGCCCCGCCAGGCGGATGCTCCACCGCCGCCATCCATGCTTGATGTCACAGTCCGGATACTGGGCACGGCCCGGCAACCAGGCCAGGAGCGTTCCAAACCAGACAAGCACTGCCCAGATCGAAGGCGAGGCGACAAAGAAATGACCCCCTGGAATCCGGGCCATGCCATCGGTGATGCAGATCAAAAATGAAACCAGCACTACGTTGGTAAAGTTAAACACTTCGCCCAGCCACGGCAAACAGGTTCCAAACAGGATTGAGAAAAAACCGGCTAACAAAACAAAAGCACTGACGGGAATGATTATTAAATTGGCCAGCAAGGCTATCGGCGAAAATAAGTTGAACCAGCGGGCAATAAGCGGCGTCGAAACGGCCCAAGCCGCCAGGGATGAGACCATCAACAGCGTAACAAAGCGTTGTGCACTGCGCCGGAATTGGACAACGGGGCGTTCCGGCTCCAATCGCCAGGGGTCCGGCGCCAGCCATGGTTCCAGCAATTTCAGCATGGGCGGGCAGAAAACAATCAGGCCGGCCACCACCCCGAACGAAAGCAGAAATCCGTAATCAAACAATTGAAAAGGGTCCACGGCCAGAATCAGGATGGCCGCCAGCGCCATGGCCGAGGGCAAATCGGGTTTACGGCAAAGCAGGGGCCCGAGGAAAACCAGGAGCGCCATCAAACAGCCGCGCACGGCGCTGGAACTTAACCCCGTGGAAAGCGTAAAGGCGATTAACACCGGCGCCACATATAGAAACCATTTCACCCGGCACACCCGCTGGGACTGGAGCACCACGATGATGAACAAGGCCAGGATGGCGACGTGCTGGCCGGAAATGGCGAAAATGTGATAGGTTCCCGTGGCAATAAAATCGCGGCGGATTTTGTCCGGCAATTCCTGACGATAGCCCAACAACAACGCCTGCAAGAGGCCCACGACTTCGGGACGATGTTCAATCCCACGTGCCAGATAATTTCCGGCCTTCCGCCGCCCCTGGAAACACCAGGCCATGAGCCGTGCGCCCTGCCCCTCGGCCAGACAAACACCGGTTGACGGATCCGCGGCAAAGGAATACCTGTTTTTAATCCATTCCCCGACGGGACGTGAAGCTCCCCGCGGTCCGGCCGTTGCCGGACGGGGCAGCCTACTCCACCGTAGTCCGGCACTGCCGGACGAAGGCTGGATCTTTGCGGAACCCTCCGAAGCTCGTTCCGAAGCATCAGCGCGAGCAAAGGAGGGCTCATTCGGGAAACGAGCGTTATCCACAAGGACACCGGCAAAGCGCCAGCGTTCGCCATAATGCGGAAACTTTTTCCCCGGGATATCGCGCAAACTGATCTGAACCGTGCCACGCGCCTTCTGCCAGGACGGCAGGCGCCGGATCGCTTCCACGCGCAAAGGGAAACTCCACGTGCGCCTGGTTCCATCCCACGTCACCCTCATAAACGGATCATCCGTGATAACCCCGGATAGCTCCACCCCTTCGCGCGGCTGATCCATTAACGCCGCCAACTCGCGGCCGGATGGATTATGCAGATATAACGCCACATTCAGCCAAGCGGTCAACAAAACCGCCAGGTATAAGCAAAACAGGCTGAGGGCAGGCAGAAGACGGACTGAGGATAGGTTGTAGACCGTGGGCTGTGGGCTGTGGGCTGGCGGAACCGAAAGCGGCAAATGCCGCACCGCCCAATACGCCGCCCAACTACCCGCCACCGATATAACCAGCGCTGACACCGCCGTCAGAAAAAGAATGCGCGGCGCAAGCGCGGGGACAAAAATACCACCAACAATGCCAAGGATACAGCATGCGGTCAGGCCCAACAGCGGGCGGCGCAGAATGGGCTGATTGGGGCATTGCACGGGCATACCGACATGATAACGCACACAACATGGAAAACCAAGACCAGAGCCAATATGGTCGGACACGCAGACAAAACACGTAGCCGATATCAGCGGTGCCCACAATAATATATACCCTCTCCCAAAGGAGAGGATGAGGTTTCATTAAGCGAAAACGTTTAGATGACACCGTGGCCGGTCTTTAAGGACGCTTCAGGAACAGCTCGATCACCGGCACGGTTACGGGCGGCTTTTGAACCGGCAAGGTCAACGTTAGCGTATTCCGGTTGGAAGGCGACTGAGTTTGCCCGTGCAAAGCGAAATCTGACTGGTTGGCAAATTTGATTTCGGATGCGTCATTCAGGACCTGGGCGTATGCCACTTTGCCGGCAAATCCGTCCAGGTGCAGATGCACGAACGGCCAGGCAAACACGTGCACATAAAGCCGGTTGGTCTGCGGGTTATAGGTCAGGCGGCAATCCTGCGGCGTCTGGAACCCGTTCGGAGCCTGGGTACAGCCGTAAATGGAACGGCTGTGGCGTTTCATCCATGCGCCTATGGCGGCCAGCCGGTCAAGTGCGCGCTGATCGAATTCACCGCGGCCGGTCGGCCCAACGTTCAGCAGAAGATTGCCGCCCTTGCTGACGGAGTCAATCAGCATCTGCACCAATTGGTCCACACTCTTCCAACTGGTTTCATCGCGATGGTAACCCCACGAGCCCGAAAATGTCTGGCAGGCCTCCCAGACCACCCGCCGGCCATTGACCCGCACCCATTCCCGCGGCTGGAACTGCTCGGGCGTCTTGATATCCCACTCTTCCGGCAGATCAAGCCGGTCGTTCAGGATAATATGCGGCGCCAGCTTGCGGACCAGGGCATACAGTTTTGCGCTTTGCCAGTCCTTCTGACCTTTGCCACTGCCATCCGGTTTGGGATAGCTGAAATCGAACCAAAGCACATCCACTTTACCGAACTTGGTCAGGAGTTCGCGCACCTGGCCGTGCAGGTAACGGGCATACTTGGCCTGGTCGCGCCCCCTGTTCATTTGCGCGCGGTCCGGCCGGTTACGATAGGGCCCGATATGCGGATCAATGACATTCTGGGGATGATGCCAGTCAATCAACGAATGGTAAAACCCGACGCGCAGGTCCTGTTCGCGGAAGGCCTTGACCATGGGGCGCAGGAGATCACGGCCGGCCGGCGTATTGGGCGCCTTATAATCGGTGAGCTTGGTATCCCACAGGCAGAAGCCCTCATGGTGCTTGGTGGTGATGACAAAATATTTCATGCCGGCGTCGGCGGCGGCCTTGGCCCAGAGTTTGGGCTTGTAGAGATCGGGATCGAAATGCCGGAAATACATATCGTAACGCTCATCCGGGATTTCCTCGTTATGCTTGACCCACTCATGGCGCGCCGGCTGGGCATAAAGCCCCCAGTGGATGAACATCCCGAAGCGGTCACGCACAAACCACGATGTATCACCGGTCGTTTTTCGAACTTTATCCATTGTTTATTCCCTTTCAAAGGCAATACTTCAAAGACACAATCATATGCGTTCCAAATCAAATTGTAATCGTTTGTTTATTCGTTATTTCATGCTGGTCGTAATTTTGTTCATGCCAGCGGGGCTCCCGCGGGCGGCGCGCATGCAGATCGCGGCCACATCAGCCGGCCGTTCCTGGGGTAAGTAATGACCGGCATCGGCAATCCAGCATATTTTGATATTAGATCGGTCGGGAATCGCAAGGATGCCGCGCGTAGCTTCCGTCTTACCCATGCTACCGTATACTTCAAAGACCGGCATGGCCATCCGTGCCAGGATTGGCGCCGCATCAAAGGCCTGGACTGATGCCCAGAAGTTATTCCAGACCGCCGTGGCAAAACGAGCTCTTGTTGCCGTCGCTTTCTTCTGAATCTGCTCAACGGCCTGCGACGGCAATTGGCCATAAAACCTTTCACCGGCAAAGGCATTTGCCGCCCGCAGACTGGTCCAGCCTTCGAGTAACACCAACGCCTTGATCCAAGGCGAACGGGAAGCAATTTCCAGAGCCACCATACCGCCGAGACTGTGACCGACCAGAACTACGTCCTGCAACCCAAGTCCATTCACCAGCAGGATAACATCGTCGGCCAGATCGCTCAACACAAAGGAATCCCTGGCAACGTCGCTTGCCCCATGCCCGCGAAAATCCACCCGCACCAGAGGACCGCCGGCGCACAAAGCGGCCGTAACGTCGTTCCAGTCAGACATATTGCAGCCCGTTCCGTGGAGGAACACAAACGGCGCTCGGTCCGACTTGCCTGCGCAAGTATAGCCCATCCGACCCCATGGCATGTCAAGATATTGCATGATGATGGCAACGGTTATCTGGCGTCCGATGTCCGGCGTCCGGCGTCTGATCGCCGCCGGATGGCCGCAATGCGCTGGAGAACCGGCGGGTGACTGTAGTCGAAAAACACCTTGAGCGGATGCGGCGTCAAGTTGGCAAGATTATCCACACTCAACTTTTTCAAGGCTGTGATCATAATTTCCGGCTGGTTGAAACTATCCGCGGCAAACGCGTCAGCCTGGTATTCAAATTGGCGGGAGACCCAGTTGCTGAAAACGGAAAGCGCCATATCAATCGGCGTATAAAGCAGGCCAAAAAATACGATCCCCGCATACACGGAAGGTTTGGCCACACCACATGCCTGAAAAAGCGCGGGCATCCGGATCACCAGCGACAGAATAAAGAACATCAGGCCGGAGCTGGCCAGCGAAATCAGCAAAAACTTATAAATATGACGGTATTGATAATGACCGATCTCGTGCGCCAGCACACTGACCAGTTCCGGCGTGGTATGCTTCTGGATCAGCGTGTCGTAAAGCACAATCCGCCGGAACCGGCCAAACCCCGTGAACATGGCATTGGCCTTCGCGGACCGCCTGGATCCATCCATGGCATACACGCCCTGCATCTTGAAATTCTGCGAACGGGCATAATTTTCAATTGCCTGGCGCAGTTCACCCGGCGGCAGGGGAACAAACTTATTGAAAAGCGGCATAATGACAACCGGCGCAATAAATGCCAGGAACAACTGAAAACCAAAAAGTCCAAGCCAGGCATAAACCCAGGCCCGCGAACCGGCTTTTTCAAAGAACCACAACACGAGCGCCAGCGCCAAGGCGCCCAAAATGCCGGCCAACGCCACACTTTTCAGCAGGTCCAGCACAAAGGTGCCGACCGTCATCCGGTTGAATCCGTAGCGCTCCTCAATCACAAATGTCTCATAGATTGCGAACGGGAGCTGAATGAAAAAAAACGGAATCATCAGGAGACCGGCAAAGATCAGGCCGGTAACAATCGCCCCCGCCTGAAAATGGCGCGCCGCCTGATCAACAAGCGCAAAACCGCCCGCCAGGATAAAAACAACGATCAGGGCGGTAAAAAAGATGGTCTTGATGATAGCAAGCCAGGTATTGGCGCGCAGATAGGCTTGGGATGTTTGGTAGCGCGCGGCGTCATAATACCCCTCGAATTCCGACGGCAGTCGCGTGGTTAACTGCCGGACATTAAGCCAGTTGATCAGGACATCCAGCAGGCATGCGCCGACCAGCACGATCAAAATGAGGACAAGCATTTTATGAGCCACGGGTGTAAGGCCTCCTCCGGCGCCAACATGGTGATATTCGGCATTCCATGATTCATCATCGTTGCGCTTATTATTACAAGCGCATATCCAACAAACGAAGAACCAAAAACGAGGAACAAAGAACGTTTTCTTCAATATTGCTTTTCATACTCGCCCTTGCCAAGGCGTTTCAACTTATGGAAACCGGCCTGGCTGGCGCGCCGATCAAGCGTGCTTTTTGATCCACCCACCACCGGCGCCGAGATCAGGCGCCCAACCGGCGCGCCGCAGGCAGGGCATTTATCCAAAGACGGCGACTGCAGACGCTCCAACCGTTCAAACGGGCGGCAACAGACGGCGCATCCCCGCGCCGGATCATTAGCTTGATATTCGCGGATAGGCATATATGATATTTTGGATTGTTGATTTTCGATTTATGATTGAAAACAATCTGAAACCGACCTGGTGCAGGCGGACCGCCTTCACTTTGCGCTTGACTCCGCCATTTTTTTTTGGAAACTACCCAAATTCCTGTTTGCCGGCAAACAACGCATCCTCGCTACCGACCATGCCGGCAAACGCAAAGACACTATAACAAAGGACACTCCGGTATGAAATCTAAATTTCGATGCAATCTGGCACACCAGGGCAACTTGTCCGCCATAGCCTTGGCAACGAAGGAAGCCCTCACTGCTTCGCCAAGGCGCTACGCAAGGGCAAGTCGACGAAGCTTGGCGGGCGGCATTGTGATCGCCCTGGTCTTGGCCTCCAGCATACCAGTCCTCGCGCGCATCAAGAAGGCGGTCACCATCGCACGCGACCCCTATGTGGGCGCCATGGTAATTGACGCCGCGAGCGGCCAGATTCTGGCCGCCGATAATCCCGACGTCAAGGCTTATCCTGCCAGTGTGCTGAAACTGATGAATCTCCTGATCATCCTCGATAAAATCCAGGCCGGCGTCTTGACTCTGCAGGACAAGGTGCTGGTCACGGCGGAAGCCGCCCGCATCGGCGGCTCGCAGGTGTATCTCAAGGAAAACGAGACGTTCACTATTGACGAACTGCTGTATGCGCTCATGGTGCAATCGGCCAACGATGCCGCCACGGCCTTAGCCATCCACACGGCGGGCAGTAAGGACGGGTTTGTTGAGCTTATGAACCAATGCGCCCGTGCACTGGGCATGCAATCCACGGAATTTCATTCGATCCACGGTTTGCCGCCAGGACCCGGCCAGAAACCGGATGTCACCACCCCCCGCGATCTGGCGCGCCTGGCACGTGCGCTTTTAAACTATCCGGATGCCCTGCGCTACACCTCAACGCGCGAGCGCGCTTTCCGTAACAATACGTTTATCATGCGGACACACAATCATTTACTGGGCCGGATCGCCGGTTGTGACGGCATGAAAACCGGTTATTTTACCGCCGCCGGCTATTCCATCGTTGCCACCGCCCGCCGGGACGACAATCGCGTCATTGCCGTGGTCATGGGCAGTGTCAGCCGAAAAATCAGGGACACCAAGACAGCCGAGTTGCTCGCCAAGGGTTTCATGCTGATGCCTAAGAAACCGGCGCTGGCGCCGGCAATCACCAATCTGCCGCCGCCGGCGCCGCCGCCGGCGGAAAGCTGTTCAGCCGGCCACACAACGGCAAAGATCGTCCTGCTGATTGCAGTCCTGGCGCTGGCGGCGCTGGGAATCGTTTATTTTTTGAACCTGCGCCGGCGCCCTCCGGAATGATCCGGATGCGCGCGGGTAAAACAGGCCATTACCGTATATGAACGCCGTCACATATCGAGAATTCTTTTTTTTAACATCATTCATTTTTTCGTTATTTTTTCTCACCGCTTGCAACGTGCGCCAACCGATACCGAAACAATCATTCCTGGCAATGGGCACGCTGGGTTCCGTATCTTTATCGGCAAGCGAAGCGAATCGGATGGGAGAAGCAACCGCCATAGTAACAAACGTCCTGAGCAATCTGGAAAAGCGTTGCAGTGTATATCGACTGGAAAGCGAACTCTCGCGTTTGAATGCCCAGGGCGCGAACCGGCCGCTTCCGGTTTCACGGGAATTGCGCGAAATATTGGCTTTGGCCAAGGCCTACGGAGACCTAAGCGGCGGCGCGTTCGACGTCACCATCGGCCCGATTATGAAACTCTGGGGATTCAACCAGAACCGGATACCGGCCAACCCGTTGACGCCCGATCAGATAAGGCCTTTTCTGGACAAGATCGGCTATCGGCACATCGTTCTTTCCAACGACACCGTATGCCTGGATCAGGCCGACATCCAGGTGGATCTGGGCGGAATTGTCAAGGGCTATGCCGTTGACCGGTGTTGCGCGGAATTATTGAACCGCGGCCTTTCCAATGCCCTTGTGAATTTTGGCGGCAACATGCGCGCCCTGGGCGCGCCCGCCAAAGACCGGGCGTGGAAAATCGCGGTACGCAACCCATTCCGGCCCGACCAATCACTCGGCACATTGTGCCTGTCGAACGGGCAGGCCGTGGCCACGTCCGGCAATTATGAGCGGTTCGTGACCTTGCACGGACGCCGCTATGGCCATATTATGGATCCGCGCACCGGTTTTCCGGCAAGCGGCATGGCGGGCGTCACGGTCCTGGCGCAAACCGCCGCGGACGCCGACGCCCTTTCTACCATGCTTTTTGTGCAGGGCACACGGGAAGGGTTGGTTACGCTGAAAAAAAAACCGGGGTGCGCCGCGCTATTCGTGCCCGATCAACAACCTCTCGAAATCCTGATCACACCAAGATTCGCCGGCTGGTTCAGTCCGAACCCGGACTTGGCGGACCGGGTAATACTGTTAAACGAATGAAAGTCGCGCTCCAATGCGCGTTTTTTTATTTTGATTTCCGGCAAGTTTTGTAATACAAATGAATCACACGGAACTAACATGGAAAAATACATTCTGCTGATTCTCGGCGCGGTGCTGGTCAATAATTTTGTGCTGACCCGCTTCCTGGGAATCTGCCCGTTTTTGGGGGTTTCCAGAAATTTGCCGACGGCACTGGGCATGTGCGCCGCGCTTACTTTTGTGATGACCTGCGCCTCGGCGGTGGTTTGGTTGATATCGCGATGCTTGCTGGAACCATCCGGCGCGTTCCACGCTGACCTGACCTACCTGCAGACCATCGTGTTCATTCTGGTTATTGCGGCCTTTGTGCAGTTTGTGGAAATGATTATCCGGAAATTCAGCCCGATGCTTTACAAGGGCCTGGGGATTTATCTGCCGCTGATTACGACCAATTGCGCCGTGCTGGGCGTGGCCGTGCTGAATGTGCAAAAGGGCTTTAACCTGTTGGCCGCCACACTGTTCGGGTTTGGCGCCGCCGCCGGCTTTTCGCTGGCGCTTATTATTTTCACAGGCTTGCGCGAAAAAATCGATCGCGCCAACCCGCCGCAAGCGTTCCGCGGCACCGCCATCGCGCTCCTGACGGCCGGCCAGTTGAGCCTGGCCTTCATGGGTTTCGCGGCGTTGATCAAAATGTGATTAAAGACGTTCATGGTTTTCCGTTCGTTATTTTTCGCTTTGAACAAACCATTGGATTAGGCCCGGCGGTTGCCGGGCAACTTTGACAAAACGATCAGCCACAAAAACGCACAAGATTCACAAACATGATAAATCAATGCGCTTTTTCGTGCTTTTTGTGTCCGGCACCTGCCGGATGGCAACTTTAAAATTCCTTGGCATCGAAGTTAGGCGGCAAGGCCGCCGCTAATCGCACCCGGAAGTCGCGATCCACCTTAAGAAATCGTTGCCCGAGGTGGACGCCGCCGTCCCGGCGGCGTTTCCGTGCCATCGGCGACTAATTTGACAACCAGGAACATTGAGCGCATGTCTGCGGATATTATAAATTCAACCATCATTACGGGCGGGATCGGGCTGTTTTGCAGTGTCCTGCTGGGCGTAGCCGCGCGTTTTTTCGCCGTGCACGAGGACCAGCGCATTGAGGCGCTTACCGCCCTCCTGCCCGGCGCCAACTGCGGCGCCTGTGGTTTTCCCGGGTGCGCCGAATATGCCCGCGCGCTCATCGGCGCGCACGCCAAAGTCAACCTTTGCAAACCAGGCGGAGCAACAACCATGCACGCGCTGGCATCCTGTCTGGGAATTGAGCCGGTGGTCACGGAACGGCAGGTGGCCATTGTGCTCTGCAACGGGGATGATCAAACAGCCGCACGCAAATTTCGCTATAATGGCATCGCCGATTGCGCCGCCGCGGCGCTCGTGGGCGGAGGCGACAAGGCCTGCAGTTACGGATGCCTGGGGCTGGGAAGCTGTGCGCGCGTTTGCCCGACCGACGCCATCGAAATTACGCCTGCACACCTGGCCGTTGTGCATCCGGAACTGTGCATCGGCTGTGGACAGTGCCTGAAAGCCTGTCCTAAAAAGATCATCCGGCTCGTGCCCGAAAGCCGGACGATTCACATCCTGTGCCGGTCGAAGGACCGCGGGAACGTGGTAAAAAAGAACTGCTCCGTCGGTTGTATTGCCTGCACGCTCTGCACCAAGGTGGCGGGCAATGCCATCAGGATGGAAGGCGCCCTGGCCGTCGTGGATTACAGCCAGGAGTTGGAAAATGAAGCGGTCATCGCCAAGTGCCCGCAACACACAATCATCAAGCGTTCCGGCCGGAAGGCGGTCCCGGCATGAAAATATTACGGGAACTGTTCCGTTCCAAAGGCGGCATCCATCCGGCGTCCCGCAAGCGGGCAACCGCCGCCATGCCTGTTGAAAACATGCCGTTATCGAAAGTTTTTTTCGTGTCCATGGTCCAGCACATGGGTGCACCGGCCCGGCCGATTGTAAAAAAAGGCGATGCCGTCATGCGCGGGCAGGTTCTGGGCGAAGCCGGGGGCTATGTTTCCGCGCCGGTCCACGCGCCAACCTCCGGCAAGGTCATCGCCCTCGGCGAACGCCCGACCCAGGCTGGCCTGCCGGCCGTATGCGTGGAGATTGAGACTGACGGCGCAGACCGCTGGGACCCCGCAATCCAGCCTGGCCCCGACTGGAAAACCATGGAGCCCAAAGTCCTTGTGGAACGGATCGTCACTGCGGGCATCGTCGGCATGGGCGGGGCCGGATTTCCCACCCACGTCAAACTTTTACCGCCGGCAGGTAAAACAATTGACACCTTGATCATTAACGGCGCGGAATGCGAGCCTTACCTGACCGCCGACCTGCGGCTCATGGTGGAAATGCCGCAAAGCGTATGGACCGGAGCGCAGATCGTGCGACAGATTCTGGGCGCCCGCCGGATAGTGATGGCCATTGAGGACAATAAACCCGATGCCATTCAGGCCATGCGCGCCGTCATGCAAGCGACGGACGCCGAACTGGTCGTCCTGAAAACCAAATATCCGCAGGGAGCTGAAAAACAATTGATTTATGCCGTAACCGGCCGTGAGGTGCCATCCGGCGGCCTACCCATGGCCGTCGGTGCGCTCGTGGAAAACGTCGGCACCTGCGCCGCCATTTACGAGACAATCACGGCGGGACGCCCATTGACGGAACGTATTGTGACCGTCACAGGCGCCATGATCCGGACACCTAAGAACTTGCGTGTGCGCATCGGCGCCCCACTGTCAGACCTGGCGGCTTTTTGCGGCGGGATGGCGGGCCAGCCGGGCAAAATTGTTTGTGGCGGTCCAATGATGGGCCTGGCCCAAGGTTCGCTGGAAACGGCGGTGACCAAAACAACCTCAGGCGTAGTGCTCTTGCCGCGCCAGGCGGTTCAGCAATTTTCATCAATGCCATGCATAAGTTGCGGCCGTTGTGTTTCGGCCTGTCCAATGCGACTGATGCCGAACACGCTGGGCGAGATGATCGAGGCTGATGATATCGAGGGCGCCGAGGGCCTCGACGTAATGGATTGCATCGAATGCGGGGCCTGCGCCTACGAGTGCCCGGCGCACCGGCCGCTGGTTCAGCACATGCGCCGGGCCAAGGCGGAGATCGCAAAACAGCGCCGCGAAAAGGAAACGGCAAACAAGGGATAAGATTGCCGTGAATTGCGAAAACACCGTTCTCTGCAAATGGCTAAAGAGTTGCCATCCCCGCGACAAGCGGGAATCCGGATTGAAAAAAACTTTGGTTTGGGAGTTTTGTGAAGTTATTTAAGGGACGCTACCGCAATATGAATGCACCTGTTGAAAATACTCCGCCATTGGCGGCCGAAGAACCCGCCTGGCTGGTGAGTAGTTCGCCGCACGCGCATTCGGGCGATTCGGTACGCAAGATCATGCTTGCGGTGATTATCGCGCTCATGCCGGCCCTGGCGGCGGCCATCGGCTTGTTCGGCTGGGATACTCTCCGTCTGACGGGCATTTGCGTTGTCAGTTGTGTGGCGGCGGAATTTACGACGCGCAAGCTCATGCGCCGCAACAAGGGGATTGATGACTTAAGCGCCGTGGTCACCGGCCTTTTACTGGCATTCAACCTGCCGCCGGCGCTCCCGGGCTGGATGGCAATCGTCGGTTCCGTGGTGGCAATTGTCATTGCCAAGCAATTTTACGGCGGGCTGGGTTATAACCCCTTCAATCCGGCCCTGATCGGACGTGTATTCCTGTTAATTTCGTTCCCCGTGGCCATGACAACCTGGAGTCCGTGGCACATCATATCGCCGGCGGCCGGCGTGGATGCAATCACCACGGCCACACCATTGGGATTGGTCAAGACGATGCTCGGCACAGGTCAACCCCTGCCTTTTGCATTCGACGGCGCCACGATCCTTCAATTTTTTATGGGGAATAAAAACGGGTGTATCGGCGAAGTATCCGGCCTGGCGCTCCTGGTAGGCGGGATGTATCTCCTGTGGCGGCGCTGTATTTCCTGGCAAGTCCCGGTGTTTTACATCGGCACAGTGGCGGTTTTTGCCGCGATCCTCTGGCTGGTGGATTCAGCTCATAATTATAATCCCCTTTTCCATATTCTGACCGGCGGACTGATCCTGGGCGCATTTTTTATGGCCACGGATATGGTAACCACACCGGTTACGAAAGCCGGCCTGGCGTTTTTCGGCATCGGCTGCGGCATACTGACCATGGTCATCCGCAAGTGGGGCGGATACCCGGAAGGGGTCAGCTTTGCAATCCTGATCATGAACGCCTTCACCCCGCTGTTGAACCGCATGACCCGGCCACGGGTCTTCGGACACGGCAAAGCAAAGAAAACCCAATGAAAGACATAATTAAAATGGTAGTAGTGCTGACGGCCATCAGCGTGGTGGCCGGATATCTATTGGCAACGACCAATAAAATCACCAAGGCGCCGATCGCGGCCGCGCGCCTGGCAGAAAAAATGGATGCCATGAAAAAAGTCCTGCCGGACTACGATAATAATCCGGCGGTAAACACCTGCGTCGTGCAGGAAGCCGGCAAACAATGGACGTTTTACGTGGCGCGCAGGCAGGGTGTCTTCGCCGGCGCCGCCTTCGAGGCCGCCTCAGATCAGGGCTACAGCGGCACGATCCGCATCCTGGCCGGGATCCTTCCGGATAATAGCATCAAGGGCTTGGAGATCATTGAACAGACCGAAACGCCGGGTTTGGGCGCAAAAATTTCGGAAAGCGCCTTCAAGGACCAGTTTCAAGGCAAAGCGATTTCCCACACACGCTGGATGGTGAAAAAAGACGGCGGTGATATTGACGCCATCACCGGCGCCACGATTTCACCACGGGCCGTTATTTCCGCCCTGACAACAGGGCTGGCGGTATATACAAATCATTTTGACAGGATCGCGGCCACGGACGGCAGATAGAGGTCAGAGATCAGAAGTCAGAGGTCAGAGGGCGGAGGGCGGAGGACAGAATAAAAAATGTGCAGGAGCCGATCCCCAATCGGCGATAAGCGAGGCAACCCATGCGGTGTTACAAGGAATTGATTAAGGGACTGTGGACGGAAAACCCCATTTTCAGGATTGTGCTGGGCATGTGCCCTACCCTGGCGATTACGACCTCGGTCAATAATGCCGTCGGCATGGGATTGGCCGCCACGTTTGTGCTGGTCTGTTCCAATACCGCCGTTGCGGCCGTGCGCAATATCGTGCCGGGCAAAGTCCGGATTCCGTGTTACATCGTGATTATTGCCACCTTTGTCACGATTGTGGACCTGTTGATGAATGCGTTTGCGCACGAATTGCACAAAGCCTTGGGTATCTTTATTCCACTGATCGTGGTGAACTGCATCATCCTGGGCAGGGCTGAAGCGTTTGCCAGCAAGAACGGCGTCTGGCTGTCGCTTGCTGACGGCATTGGCATGGGCATAGGCTTCACGCTGGCGCTGATTGTGGTTTCCGCCGTCCGGGAAATTCTGGGAAACGCCACCCTGCTGGGTTATGCCGTCGGCCATTACCAGTCCGTCCTGCTGATGGTTCTGCCACCGGGTGGATTCCTGACGTTGGGCTGTCTGCTGGCGCTGATGAATCACATCCAAGCTTGCATGGCTTTGCATAGCGGACGCACATACGCCCCATCCCCTGCTCTCGACTGCCGCCACTGCATGATCTGCAAATGGGATGAGGAAAAATAAAAATATTTCGTGAAATTCGAATTAATACTTGCATTCGCCGTTTTGACGCCACTGCTTGGCTCGTTTTCCCTGCCCCTGATTGGCCGCTGGTCGGAACAAACACGTAATGGATTAGCGCTGATTTTTGTGCTGGTGGCGCTCGGCATGGCGGTCATGCTGGTTCCGTTCGTTACCGCCGGACTGACTGTCTCCGTGCAATTGGCCGGATTTACGCTCTTTTACGCCGACAGCCTGGCCGTGTTCATGGCCATCGTTTCATCCCTGGTAGGCGCCGTCATTGTCCTGTATTCCTTCGGTTACATCCGCCACTATCCCTGGCGGAATGAATACTATTTCATGGTGGTCCTCTTCCTGGGCGCCATGATGGGGCTGATTTTCGCGCGAAACCTGCTCGTCCTTTACCTGTTCTGGGAAATTACGTCCATTGCCTGTTGGCGGCTAATCGGCTTTTTCCGGGAAAAAAGCTATGTGCTCAAAGCCGACAAGGCCTTTCTCGTCACCGTATTCGGCGCCCTGGTAATGCTCATGGGGTTTATTATAATTTACAGTCAAACGGGCTCTTTCGATCTGGGCCGGATCCAAACGGCCCTTCAAGGCCGGCCGATCTCTAATATCGCGGTATTGCTGATCCTGTTCGGCATTTTGTCAAAGTCCGCCACGGTGCCTCTGCATACCTGGCTTCCGGATGCCGGTGTAGCGCCCGCGCCGGTCACGGCGCTCCTGCATGCCGCCGTGCTGGTAAAAATCGGCGTTTATGTATATGCCCGGTTGTTTCTCGCCGGCATGGCGATCGAACCAATCTGGCACACGGTGGTTCCGGCCATTGCGGCGGTCAGCGCGCTTGTTGCGGCCGGCGCGGCCCTGGTCGAAACCAACTTGAAACGTCTGATCGCCTATTCCACGATCAGCCAGATCGGATTCATCTTCCTGGGACTTTCCATCGGCAACGAAATCGGCATTGCCGGCGGTTTGCTTTATATCCTCATGCACGGGATTGCCAAGGCCGGCCTGTTCCTGTGCGCCGGCATCGTCGAACAAAACGCTAAAACCAAGGACATTACCCAGATGGGCGGATTGATCACCACGATGCCCGTGACCGCCGTTGCTTTCCTGCTTTGCGCATTTTCGGTAATGGGCATTCCGCCGACGGGCGGTTTCTTCAGCAAGTATATGGTCATTACCGGCGCGGTAACCAGCGGGCAGATAGTCATTACCCTGACATTCATTGTCGGCGCGTTCCTGACGATCATTTACCTGTTCCGCGCGTTCACGCTCGTGTTTCTGGGCGAATCAAAGCTTGCGGCGGGATTCCGGCCGGCGGAAGGTTCGCCGGTAATGGTCTTCAGCGTTGCCTTCCTGGGCGCACTGGCAATCCTCAGCGGATTATTCATTAATTTTCCGTCGCAATTTGTTCAAACCGCCGTGCACCAGATGCTGGGGCTAATTCAATAACGCGACCTGAATGACCGCAACTGTTTCATTTGGCCGTCCCGATGCGCTTGCACGATCAGAATGACACCGTGGCCGCCGAAGGAATCCACGCCCTCACGGGCGCGGCTACCAAAATTTACATTCTGATATAAGTAGCCAATAGTATGCGCAACTATTTTTTATTTGAACCGATTGTGCTTCCTGTTGCGGCGGGAATACTGGCTTTGCTGTTCCGCCGCGAGCAGGGCAAGGCCTGCGCCTGGTTTTGCACGGCCGTTGCGGCGATCCATCTGGCCATGGCGGCATATCTGTTCGGGAAAGAATCAAGCCTGACTCTGCCCTGGGGCGCATTTGGTTTTGAATTCTCCTTGCGGCTTTATCATTTCAGCGGTTTCATCCTGCTGGCGGCGGCGGGATTCGGTTTCCTGATTGCGCTGTATTCCACGGCCTTTATGGACGGCGGGCGCTTCCTGAACCAATATTACGCGTATTTTCTGTTAACGCTGGGATTGGTCAACGGCGCCGTCCTGGCCGACAACCTGATTGTCATGCTCTTCTTCTGGGAAAGCTTGCTCCTTACGCTGTTCGGCATGATTATCATCGGCCAACCCGGGGCGTATAAAACCGCAGTCAAGGCGTTCATCATTTCAGGTGTCGCCGACCTCTGCATGATGGTCGGAATCGGGATGACCATTTATATCGCGGGCACCATGACAATGTCGCAGATTCGTCTGCCGGTGGGCGCATGGAGCAGTGCGGCATTTATTTTTCTGATGATCGGCGCCATCGCCAAGTCCGGGGCCATGCCTTTTCACAGCTGGATACCGGATGCCGCCGTGGATGCCCCCTTACCCTTCATGGCGCTGGCGCCCGCGGCCCTGGATAAAATGCTTGGCATCTATTTCCTGGCCCGCATCGCGCTGGACCTCTTTGTGCTGACACCCCTCTCGTGGCTCTCGCCTCTGCTGATGGTTATCGGCTGTATCTCGATTCTCCTGGCCGTCATGATGGCCCTCATCCAGCGGGACTATAAGCGCCTGCTCGCGTTCCATGCCATCAGCCAGGTCGGCTATATGATCCTCGGTATCGGGACGTGTGTGCCAGCGGGAATTGTGGGCGGCCTGTTTCACATGATCAACAATGCAATTTACAAGAGCGGGCTGTTCCTGACAAGCGGCGCCGTGGAAAAACAGGCCGGCACCACCAACCTGGCCAAACTTGGCGGTCTGGGCGCCCGGATGCCGCTAACTTTCATTTGCTACATCGTGCTGGCGGCATCCATTTCCGGTGTGCCGCCTTTCAACGGTTTTTTTTCCAAGGAACTGGTTTATGACAGCGCCCTGGAGGCCGGACGGATTTGGCACGTGGGTTGGATTTTCTATGCGGCCGCCCTGCTGGGCTCCTTTTTTACCGCCGCCTCGTTCCTTAAACTGGGCCATGCGGCCTATCTCGGCCAACCTGCCGCCGATCATTCCAAAGTCAGGGAAACTTCATTCGTAATGCTGATCCCCATAATCGTCCTGGCCGCGCTTTGCGTTCTATTCGGGGTATGGAACGCCCTGCCGTTGAATCACCTGATCCAGCCAATCCTCGGCATGCACCCGCCGGAAGGACAAACGTTCGCGGGTTGGCCCGCCAGCACGACCATCGTTCTGCTGACAGTCCTTGTTTTGATCGGCGCGATCTTGAATCACCTATGGGGCGCGAAACGCGCCGGCAATGGGTTGGGCGCCGATGATCACATCCATTACGCGCCGGTTCTGCATTCGCTTTATGACAAGGCTGAACGCCGTTTGTTCGATCCTTATGAAATCGGGTTAAAGATTGCCCACGTCATCGCCCGCATCGCCTGGCGCATAGATCGGGGGATTGATTATGTATATGACACCGTAGCCGTGAAGGTGACCTACGCATTGTCCGCCGGCATCGGCAAGGCTCATACGGGCAGTTTGTTTGTCTATTTAGCGTGGGCGCTGGCGGGGCTGATTTTAATTATTGCGCTGATCATGGGAGGAATCTGAACATGCCCATGTTGCTCATTATCGTCCCATTGCTGGCTGTCCTGGCGTTGAACCTGCCGTGGATGCGCCTGATGAACCGGCTGGCTATCTGGGTCGGCCTGGGATTGTGTCTGGCCCAGGCCGGCCTGGTAATTTTTAACCCGGCTTTTTTCCACAACATACCGTCGCTGTGGCTCGGCCGCCTGCTCCTGTTCGAGTCCACGGTGGATCATCTCGCGCTGGTCATGTTCCTGGCCATTGCCATCGTGGGCGCCGGGGCGTTGATGGTCTGCCGCCATGCGGTTTTCGCGACGGCTGAGTCTGCTTTATCAGGGGTGTGCGTCAACAACCGTTTTCTGGTCATTAATCTCGTGATCTTGGCACTGACCGGCATGAACGGCGTGGTGCTCGCCAATGATCTGTTCTCGTTATACGTTTTTCTGGAAATCACGGCCGTAGCTTCCTATATCCTGATCGCAGTTGAAAAAGGGCGCGATGCCTTCGAGGGCGCATTCAAGTATCTGATCATGTCCGCCGTGGCCACCGCCCTGATCCTGGCGGCCATTGCCCTGTTGATGCTGACCGCCGGCAGTCTGTCTTTCGCACATATCAAACCGGCAATGGACGCCTCACCCCATGGCCGCGTTGTCTTGGCGGCTATAGCCCTGCTGGCGGCCGGACTGTTCATCAAGGGCGGCCTGATTCCGTTTCACGGCTGGCTGCCGGACACCTACTCGGCGGCGCCCGCGCCGGTATCCATCCTGCTGGCGGGTATTGTTACCAAGACCACGGGCGTGTACACGCTGATCCGGGTGGTAATATCTGTCATCGGGTTCAACGCCTCGCTCCAGACCCTGTTTTTGTTGATCGGTGTTGTTTCGATGCTGGTTGGAGTGCTGGCGGCCCTCGGTCAGAGTGATTTCAAACGCATGCTGGCTTACTCCAGCATCAGCCAGGTCGGTTATATCGTGCTGGGTTTGGGCGCCGGGACAAATCTCGGTATTGCCGGCGCCATATTGCACTTGTTCAACCATGCCATTTTCAAGTCGCTCCTGTTTATTAACGCGGCCGCGGTGGAACAGCAAACCGGCACTCGCAACATGAACCGGCTGGGCGGCTTAGCCGAAAAAATGCCGGTAACCGGCTTTACCGCGATAATTGGATTCCTGTCCACGGCGGGTATTCCACCCCTGGCGGGATTCTGGAGCAAGCTGATCATCATCGTGGCGCTTTGGCAGACCGGCCATATCGTTTATGCCGTTGCCGCCATCCTGGCCAGTCTGTTAACCTTGGCATATTTGCTCTCCATGCAACGACGCGTATTTTTCGGGAAACTGGCCGCGGGTTATGAAAACCTCAGGGAAGCAAACGCCTGGATATTGATTCCGGCCTGCGTCCTGGCGCTGATTACAATCGGCGTAGGCATCGGCATCCCATGGCTGTTTGAAACGTTCCTGCTTCCCATCCGCAGTTTGTTATAATATTTCAAATTATTACGCCACAGGCGGAGCGGCCGGAGACATGAAGCTTTTTGGAAAAACCGTATGATTAATCCCGTCTTTTTCATCGTGTTGCTGTTCCTCCTCCTGCTGATGGGGATCGCAACGGTTATGACGCTTGATCTGCTGAAGTCGGCCATAGGACTGGCCGTGACCAGCGCAATCCTGTCGTTTCTGTTGTTCCGCATGGACGCGCCCCTGGCCGGCGTTTTCGAGCTTTCCGTCTGTGCCGGCCTGATTATTGTCGTATTCATTAATGTCATCAGTTTGACCAAGCCGCTGACGGACGCCGCCGCGCGCGCGCGCGACCGTAGCCGGGTCAGGCGCTTCATTTGCCTGCCGATCCTGATCGTCATTCTGGGCGGGATCTTGTATATTCTGCGCCCGCAGATGGATCTGCCCTTGCCGCCGTCCAGCGTCGTAACGGATGCGCGCGAGATGCTTTGGAATGTCAGGCGGATGGATCTCGTCGGCCAGATTCTAATTATCCTGGCCGGTGTGTTTGGCGTCGTGATCCTGTTCAAGGAACGGCCCGATATCAAGGGACCGCGGGGGGAGGGTAATTCATGATAGCCCATGCGCAAACGCTGTTCGCCGCAGGTGTAATTTTCATAATACTGCTGGCGGTCACGGCGCTTTATTGCATCCTTATCAGCCGCAACCTGATCCGCATGCTGATCGGCCTGGAACTGCTGGTCAAGGCCGTCACACTGCTGATCGCTCTGGCCGGTTATCTCGGCGGCCACATGGCGCTGGCGCAGACCATGATCATTACGATGATCGTGATCGAGGTCGTGGTCATCGCCGTGGCGGCCGGCATTGTCATCGGCGCCCACCGCCACAACCATTCGCTGGATGTCAGGACACTGAGGAACCTGAGGGGATAGAGCAAGAAATTTGTAATTCGAAATTTGGAAGAGAGACAAAACATGGCTATGCATTCAAAACGCGCGAAGACGAATATCTAATTTCCAATTTCTAATTTCAAAGGATTCGATCTATGGATAACTGGCTGTTATGGACGCCGTTCACATTTTTGCTGATTCTCTTCACGACGCTGATTTTGTTGAGGGGCTTGGCTTTGTTTTCATCAACTTCCAGGGGCGCCGTCCCGGGGGGCAAGCTCAAACCCTATGCCTGCGGCGAGGATATGCGGGAAAACCGGGGCCAGCCGGATTACAGCCAGTTTTTCCCGTTCGCGGTTTTTTTCACCATCATGCACGTGCTCGCGCTCGTGGTGACGACCGTTCCCGTGCACGATTGGCCGGCCGTTGAAATCGCCATGGGATATTGGATTTGTTCCTCCATCGGATTGTTCATTCTGTTCCGGAGATAGGTTTTCTGGAAGAAATGGTTAATGGCTAATGGTTGATGGTCAATGTTATTCAGGAGACAGGCATCCATGAAATGGTTGCGGAAATTGACTGCCTGGGCCCGGATCAAATCGCCGTGGATCATTCATTTCAACACGGGCGCCTGCAATGGCTGTGACATTGAAATTGTGGCGGCGCTGACGCCGCGCTATGATATCGAACACCTCGGCATTCTGTTAAAGGGCACACCCCGGCACGCGGATATCCTGCTGTGCTCCGGACCCGTGACGCGCCAGATCCAGGACCGGCTGGTGCGCATCTACGAACAAATGCCGGAGCCCAAGTTCGTCGTCGCCGTGGGAGCCTGCGCCTGCTCGGGCGGCGTATTCAAAGGCTGTTATAATGTGTGCGGCGGCATTGATGCCGTGATTCCGGTCGCGGTCTACATCCCCGGATGCCCGGTACAGCCCGAGGCGATTATTGACGGGATCGTCAAACTGCTGGCTGGCCTGAAGGACGGGAAATCATCATGACGAACGAGGAAAAAATCCGGCAGGAACTGTCGGAACAGTTCGGCTTCGGCACGGAACAGATCCGCGTGACGCGCGAACGGCGCCTATTCCTGGAAACGCCCTATAACCGGTTCCGCGGCGTGCTTGAACACGCCGTGAACAACATGGGCTTCAAGCAACTGTGCACGATTACCGGATTGGATGAAGGCGAATCACTGGCGGGCATCTATCACCTGGCGCGTGCGGATGGCATCGTGCTGAACCTGAGGGTGCGCGTCCCGAAAGCCAATCCGGTTTTGCAAACGATCACCGACATATTTCCCGGCAGTATGAATTATGAGCGCGAGCTGGTGGATTTGCTGGGTTTCAGGGTGGAAGGGTTGCCGGAAGGCAACCGCTATCCCCTGCCCGACAACTGGCCGATCGGTCAATGCCCGTTGCGCAAGGACTGGAAAGCGAAAATGCCGGACACAACCTGAATTTGAAATCCGGTGTTTCGAATTTCGTGCTTCAATTTTAGATTAAAAAGGGACGGCCATGGCTAATGTCAAGATTCCCGTCGGTCCACAGCACCCGGCCTTGAAAGAGCCGGAAAATTTTACCATTACGCTCAACGGTGAAAACATCATCAACATGGATATGCGCCTGGGCTACAATCACCGCGGCATCGAAAAAGCCTGCGAGGAACGCACTTACCTCCAGGCCATGTATATTGTCGAGCGCGTCTGCGGGATATGTTCCCACTCGCATTCAACCTGCTTCATCCAGGCCGTGGAGGAAATCGCCGGGCTGAGCGTGCCGCCGCGCGCCCAATTCATACGCACGATCATCGCCGAGCTGGAACGCATGCACAGCCACTTGCTCTGGCTGGGCGTGGCCGCCCATGAAATCGGTTTTGATACCCTGCTGATGTATTCGTGGCGCGATCGTGAACTGGTTATGGATGCCCTGGCCACATTGACCGGCAACCGTGTCAACTACGGCATGAACACGATCGGCGGCGTGCGCCGGGACATCAGCCAAGAACATTTGACCGGCCTCCTGAAAACGATGGATGTGCTCGAAGAACGCACGAAATATTACATTGAAGTCGTATCGCAAGAGCTTACATTGATCAAAAGGCTCTCCGGCGTGGGTTATCTTTCACACGCGGATGCCGTAAAACTTGGCACAATCGGCCCCACCGGACGCGCTTCCGGTGTTGACACCGACACCCGCCGGGATGATCCGTATCTCGCCTACCGGGAACTTGATTTCAAGGTAATCACCGATAATCATAACGACGTTTACGGGCGCACACTGGTGCGTGTCGGCGAATTAATGCAATCCTATAGTATGATCCGCCAGCTGGCCGCCAAAATGCCGGCAGGCCCCATCGCAATCAAGGCGCCTCGTAAAATTCAGGCCGGTGAAGCCTTCAGCCGTTATGAGGCGCCGCGGGGCGAGGACGTTCATTACGTCAAGGCCAACGGCACCGACAAGCCCGAACGGGTGAAAATCCGGGCGCCCACGCTGGCCAACCTTGCCGCGGTATCCAAAATGATGGAAAACAACCGCTTGGCGGACGTGCCGATCATTATCGCGGCCATTGACCCGTGTTTTTCATGCACGGACCGGATGATCCGGGTCAACGACACTGGCGGCAACCAGCGCGAAATCATTTCCTGGCAGTCGTTGCATGCGCAAAGCGTGGAGTGGTATCGGAAACAGGGCATTGATTTTAAGGCGTTGAATGCGAAACTAAACCTGCCGCGACTGTAATTACCATGATTTTAACATTGTTCCATTTGCTGATATTCCCGGGCTTTCTGTTCCTGTGCTTTTTCGGGTGGGCCATGGAATATGTGGACCGCAAGCTTTACGCCCGATTGCAGAACCGGATCGGCCCGCCCTGGTTTCAGCCGCTGGCCGACTTCATCAAGCTGGCCGCCAAGGAAGACATTATCCCCGAGGAAGCTGATCCGGTCATATTCAAATTAATGCCGGCCTTTGCCCTGACAGCAGTGGTTACGGCCTTTTTTTACATTCCCCTTTGGGGGACGCAGGCGCTGTTTGCATTCAGCAGTGACTTGGTCGTCGTAATTTACCTGCTTACAATCCCCACGATGACGTTTTTCCTGGCCGGGTGGCATTCCGAATCCCTGTTTCCGATGATCGGCGCGACCCGCACCCTGACCCAGCTTTTTGCCTATGAAGTGCCTTTATTTATGGCCATCCTGGCACCGGCCCTGCTGGCCAACACATGGTCCCTCAACGAGATGACGGTGTTTTATCATCGGCATCCGGCCTATACCGGATACAACCTTATCGGCTTTATCGTGGCGCTCATCGCGCTCCAGGGCAAGCTGGAACGGGTGCCGTTCGATATTCCCGAAGCCGAAACCGAGATTGTCGGGGGCACGTTCACGGAATACGGCGGGCGGTTTTTGGCTTTGTTCCGTCTGGCTATTGATATTGAAGCTGTCGTCGGGGCCTCCTTGATCGCCGCCGTTTTTCTGCCGTTCGGGCTGGGGCTGGGCGCGGGATGGGGATTTGTTTTTTACATTGTCAAGGTGCTCATTATCATTTCCCTGCTGACGCTTGTGCGAACAGTCCTGGCGCGGCTGAGAATCGAGCAAATGGTGATCTTCTGCTGGAAAGTCGTGGCGCCGGCCGCTTTGCTCCAGCTTTTTATCAACCTGATCCTCAGTGGAGCTATCCGATTATGATCAAACCGGGAAAAATGGCCCGCGAAGTTCTGCAATCCCTTTTCCGCCCGCCAGCCACCGTGCTTTACCCGTCCGTTAAGGTCCCAAGGCCCGACCGGTTCCGCGGCAAAATCAAGTTCACGTCCGCCCGATGCATCGGATGCAAATTATGCATGCAGGATTGTCCGACAAACGCGATAACAATTACCAGGGTTGGCGACAAGCAGTTCCAGGCCGAATTTGATCTCGATAAGTGCATTTATTGCGCCCAGTGCGTTGATTCCTGTCCCAAAAAAGCACTGGAGTCCACCACCGAATACGAACTGGCCCAGCTCCAACGCGACAAACTGAAAGTGATTTTCCATGCCGAGCCCACGCCTCCATCCGCCCCGGCGGCGCCCGCTGAGCGCACTGCTGAAAGCCCGTCTGCAACCGGCGCATAGTCTGGCCGTCGTCGGGATCGGGTCCGATCTGCGCGGCGACGATATTGCCGGCCTCCTGGTTCTGCGCAATTTGCGCGCGGCATTGGCCCGCCCGCAACGCTGGAGCCCTGCCCGCAATGCTACGCATAGCGTTGCAGGCGGGGTAGCGACTGCGGGCGCGGCGCGCTCCCGGCCAAAAACCATCCGCTCTGAGGCATCGGAACGAGTCCGGCTGTTTGATGGCGGCACAGCGCCCGAAAACCTGACGGGTGAAATCGTGCGGTTCCGGCCTTCGCATATTTTACTGGTGGACGCCGCCGACTTTGGACAAAAACCGGGCACGGTGAAATTAATTGAGCCTGAGAATATAGACGGCATGTCGTTTTCCACGCACGCCCTGCCGCTGAATATCCTGGCCGACTATCTAAAGCGCACCCTGTCCTGCCACATCATGATCCTGGGCATCCAGCCCGGGCGAACCGATTTCGGCGCGCCGCCTTCCCGCGAAATTCGACAAACCGCCCGCCGGCTCGCACGGATCATTTTAAATGCCGCGCTACGCCGTGAAAAAAGCGCTTGATCAGGCGTCATGATTCCCGCGGCAAAACCGTCACTGCGCTAAAGGGCTCTTAATTCCCGCATGATTACATCGAGATACTCCGGCAGGCGCGCTTGTAAAACCGGCGACAGTGTTTCGCCCGGCGCCAGCGTCTCGGGCTGGATGCCGAAGATAACGATCCGCTCCGGGTACTCGCCCACACGCCGCGCCAGGGCAATCAGGTCCAACACATTGCCTTCGTGAAGGGAAAAATACGGGGGCGCATCACCGGCGCGCACCGTGTCCGGGGTAAAACGGCGCAAGGTGCCCGGCGCCGCGCCCATGCGGGCGCAATCCAGGATCACGGCCGTTTTCCGGCCGGCAAAAGCATGGAGCACGGCCATGCCGCCCGTGCCCAATTCCAGAAAATCCACGGTCGGAAATTCGGCTGATTTCCGCGTCAATGTATCCAGTAGGACCAAGCCGATATTCTCGTCCGAAAGAAGCCTGTTGCCCAACCCGATGACCACCGTGGGGTTCATAAAGTTTTCCGGTTATTTCCATTTCCTTTGCAAGGAAAAACCATATTTACTCTAATAAATACAACTTATTTTGAAAATATGGCATTCCATTGAGTTTTTGCCGATTCCGCCGTAATCGGCAGGCAATAGACATCCGGCGCAACTTTTTTCAAAGTGCAATGATGCGATGGAGGCGCCGTAATGAAGATATTGCCTTTCATTCCCCTGGGGCGCCGTAATACGCCGGAAAGTACGCCTTTTTTTTCATCCCATTTCACCCCGGCCAGATCGCATCCGCCCTGCGAAACATGAAAACTGGTTGAGAGCACCCATGGACAATCCCTTGCCGGGACTATTCCCATCAATCGGCTTGAAGGACATTCTAATCGCATGGAAAATTTATCGTTGATCAGACCGAGATATTTCTGCTCCCAGAATTCCCAAACATAATATTCCTTGTCAGGGGATAAACCCAGCCTCTTCAAATCCACCTCTATGGTCATGCTATGTTCCAAGTTCATCAACGCCACGATATCCCGTTTGTCCCAGCCGGTATCCACCCGCAAATGCCAGATGCGCGGATAGGCATCGGGATATACATGCTCAAACAAATCAACCGGCCTGGCTACATGCCCGTAGGGAGGTGTAACCTGCCGGATAATTTCAAATCGGTCTTTTTCACTGAAATCAAACCGGTCGCCCAGAAACATCTGTCCGCCCGACATTGCCACCAGCGTTGCCCGTATCCGGCACTCTTCAATATCGGCCGGCGGCGCCACATGCAACGAATCGGGGTTTAATCTCAGCATTTTTTCATGAAGATAATAGCGCGAGATGGTCGTGGTCGCCTGCTGGCGGAAAAACTCCAGCTGGCCTTTTTTTGAAAAGCCCGTGTTCCCGATATCGCAGGCCGTCATGCTGGTGGAACCCATTCCTATTCCATAGTGCATCAGGTTGGAGCACCAATAGACATAATCATCCTTAGACATTTCTTTCATGATGATTTTCTGCGCATGGCGGTAGATTTCGATGCCTTTAACCTTCCGCTTGTCATGCGGGGTAAATGCCGGATCTACACGGCCCATGCGGTTCATGAAATCAAACTTAAAATAAGAAACGCCCATGGCCTTGAAATGACGGATTATCCTGCGCAAAAACTTTTCCCCTTCCGGATGAGTCGGATCCAGTTCGAAAAGTTCACAACGCGGCTCCCATGCCCATCGTCCCGGAGCGTCCTTTGGATGAAGCCGCATGAGAGCCTCCGGATGTTCCCGCGCAAATGTGCAATCAGCCGCCAAGACCACCGGACTCACCCATACCCCGAGTTTAAAGCCACGCTTTGAAAACTCATCCGCCAGATATTTCAGCCCGTGCGGATAGCGTTCGTTCACCTCAAACCAGTTGCCGGGCAAGTTGCCCTTGTTATATCCCAAATCCAATTGCATATATTCAAACCCCAACCCTTCGAACTCATTCTTAATGAGATCCACCGTCCGCATTGTATCGGCTTCATTCTGCGTCAGGCGGTAACCGTACCAGGAGAGCCAGCCGGCCGGCGGTTGCGGGTAAACTTTTAACTTGCGGATTTTGGCGCAGGTATCCGCCCAAGTCTCCAATGCTTCATGCGGGTCGCTGAATTTTCCCAGCAAAATAGTTTCCGTGACGATGCTTTCGCCCGGCGACAATTCATATCCGGCAAAATTATTGATGAGCGCAAACGCCCGCACGCCTCCGGTTTGAGGATCAACCAGCAACAGCGGCGCGGCCGAGCATCTTTCCATCGGCACAACGAACGAAAGCATCCAGGCTGGAAATCCTTTGCCCCGATAATACACCATTAATCCCGCCGGACTGTGATGGGCTCCGGCCTCCAACTTGCCGCCCATCAGTTTTTTTACCCAGCAAATATCCTCATCCGCAATAAAATAATTTTCCCACATCTCCATGTATGGAGGACATGACGCCTTCCCTTTGACAGCGCCGGCGAACCAGCCGCCGGCGCTGTCAAGAAATACGACCGGATCCGACCCGTCCGTTCCCAGGTTACCGCCCTCCATCATGTGAAACGACCCCAGCCGGACCGGCTCCCGGCCTTTATTGGTCAATTCCGCCTTAAGCGCTACCCAGCAAGGGGCCATACTCTTCCGGGTCCATTTGATTTCAAGCGGGAGATGACTTATGTTTTTTTGGTCCTGACAGGGAACCGCCAGCCACTGATCATTGACAAAAAGCCTGGAGATAAACGGATACGACCCCTCATCCGTTTTAATTAGCCCGCCTGTACCGTTGAGCTCAACATTAACATTGATATTATTTTTATTCGTTTTTTTAGGTCTCATATTTATTTCCTGAATATTGCACCGCAGGCAACGTGGTCACGTCCCTGGCTGACAATACGGATCCAGTTCCCGATATGTCCGCGTAATATAATCGGACATCGTCTCATCCAGTATATCGCACTCGGACTTGAGATAACGGGGCTCCATCCACGCGGCGATATAACCGCCTTGCGGCGTCGCCAGATATTTCAGCTGCGCGGCAATATCCTGACAGATGATTTGCCGGTTGCCGGTCGGCACGGAGAGTTGCATGTCCGGATAGTTTTCGAATGCAATCCGGCCGGCAAACCGACGCCCCAGTTCGGGCAAATCGAAGATGCGGGGTTGCAGCATGTTAATCACATCCAGGCCGGCATCAATCAAGTCATCCAGCAAACCATCAATCTTGCCGCAAGAATGCAGCCAGAAATGCAGGCCATGCCGATGGCACAAATCGGCGACGCGGGCATAATACGGCTTGAGCAACTCGCGGAAATGGGTTGGCGACATGATGGTATTCAACTGCGTGCCCAAATCGTCCGTGCAACGCACGGCATGGACCCGGCCTTTGAAATGAGCCGCCAGATAAGCTATCGTCTGTTCCTGATACTGCACCACCCACTCGGCGAACAGTTTAAATCCGTCCGGATCAGTGGCCATATCCATCAGCAGGGTGTCAAACCCGCGCAGAAAATGCATGCGTTCAAAGAGACAGGGGCCATTGCAATACACGTGATAGGCGTCGGGCCGATCCGGCAATTCGCTCAGCAAGGGTTCATACCGGAAAGCATCGGTCCCATCGGGGCGTAATCCTTGTGCAAATTGATTCAGCGCCTTCAACGGATGCTCCCGTATCTGGCCCATATCGCCGGAACGCGCGGATATCCACCGGCACCCCCATTCATCCACACCGTTGCCATCCCCAAGCCACCAGACCACTCCGCGCATATTCGGGAAATGATACACCACGTCGCCATGGGCGGCATAACGCATGCAGTTTCCGGCGACGGGCAATTGGTCCGGACCTTGAAATTCGATCGCTCGTTTGACGCGTTCCCAGCCGTCCATCACTCAGCGCTCCAATCCAACACAAAAGTCATCCGCCGATTCGGCTCAACGCGCAATAAGGGCAGGTTGGCGGCCACGACTCATAATCGCCCGGCGCGCGCAAGGAGCAGTGCCTGACGACTATTTCGTTGGCACGTTCGACCACGACACAGGTCACGTTCATAATGAATTTTCCCTCGTTTCTTCCTTTGCATTATACGTTTTATTTTTTAGTAATCTTGTCTGCTTTCCATTTCTGAAATGGCCTTTTGCTTGGTGCCGTCAAGACCGATTGTTGAAGCCCGCGCATTCCGACAGGACCTTAAGGATGTTCCTCACATCTCGCATAAAAACCGGCAGATAGGCTTCGGCAACGTAGCCACGGTCGTCCTCAATCACGAAATCGATGTCACTACCGAGCAAATCGTTGCGGGCCGCTTGCATGGCGGATCGCATTTTCGAAGAGAAGATGTACTCGTCGGCCCTAGCCTCCTCAATCGCCCATGCCTCACGCCAGATCACGGTCAGGCCACGAGTCAGGGCGCGCCAATTGACCCATTGGGGCACGAACGGTTGTTCTTCCATCATAACGGACCGCCACTTGTCACGGTCAATCCAGTATTGCTTGGTCCGCCCCACGGGGCGTACGGAAACAACGCTCGCTTCTGCCAAGCCGACCAGCACTTCCTGCACGCGCATATGGTTGTAGCCCAAGGTTCGGGCGACATCACGCGGATAAGCGCCTTCCGCGATCACCAGGTACGCCATCACGTCCGCGCGTATGCCAATGCCGAACAGCGCCCGGCTCTTGAACATGAGGTTCACCGGGTCCTTCATATTCACCGGCTGAGTCATGCCTCGTGTGCGCACGTTTTTCCGCATCAATCCGTAACGATGGAAATGAGCGTCCGTATGGTCGGAACTGGCGAGCGTTTTCCCCGTGGGAGTCCGGAACAGGGGCTCATCCGATTTGCGGGCGTCGGATGCCATCCGCTGAGCCAGGCCGCGCCACTTCATGGACTTATCCCGTTCAGCCATCCATGAAGCGATCGCTCCCACAACAGCTCTATCCCCAACGTTGTCTTGCTTCACAACGGTGGAGAATCTCTGTGCGTTAATCCAATGCCCATTTGTGACGAGCCAGTCCAGCACTTCATCGAACATGCGGGCGTCGTGGCGCGCCGCCTCGGTGGTAAAGGCCAGCAGAGGCTCGGGGTCGATTACCCACTGGTCACTCCGCTTCACGGAACCGGCCACACCCATCTGACACCACTGGCGCCAGACAAAGTTCAGCACGCCTTCCGTAAACTCATTCCGGAATGTCTTGACAGATGTCGTCATATCCCAGCGCCTCCACAGCTCGCTTCACGTTGCCTCGAAACCATGCGGAAGTCTCTCGCCCGAGCAGCCAACCTACCGCTGCGCGGACCTCCTTGGCCGCAGGCTTGATCCGTTGCGCCAAATCCTCCAAGTGACGCGGTTCCGCCTGCGGGTCTGCAGCGGCCAGGAGCTTGAAGTAAATCTGGTCCAAGCGGCTGACAAAGTACACCGTCAACGAGGGGCCATACTCCCGCCGTTCCCAACGATCTGTCATTCCCTGTGGTGTTCCGTACACCCGGAGCACATCCTTTGGTCCCATATTGAGCCAGTCATCGGACAGTCCCAAATCGCGGCCGACCTCGGCAACGAAACTACAGAAGACCTTCGGTAGCGGCAGGTCATGCCGGAGCTGGATACCCTTTGTCGTCTCCTCCACAATCGCCAGTACATCCACATCACGCGTAGTTCGGCGGGCAATGTTGAGTACATTCAGGGCACTGCCACCGCAAACGACCAAGGAGATCGGCTTGGCATACTCGTACAGGATCCGTTTTCCCAATCGCTGTAGGGCGCCGTCTATCTCCTCCGCACTTCTGAATGTCATGCTTGCAATATAGCATGCGCCGCGTATGCTACAAGGCAATTCTTACAGGAAGTTTCAACGATTTTTTCTGTCAGTTCTCCGTGCTCTGGTTTGTTGTCGTCCTGGCGTACCTGCTCTACACGAGAAGATACTTCACTCGGGAGGAAACAGGATAAAACGGCCGGTTGGAATTAGAAGTCGCTTGTGCCATTCGGGGTGCCCCGCATTGCGCGCGAGCGGGCAGGTTCATGGCTTACAGAATGTGCGCAGGGGGGGGGTTCATACGAACTCGACGTTCAGGCAATGCGTGGAGCAGGAGATGCAGGGGTCGTAGGAGCGCACAAGCATTTCCAGCAAAAGCCGGATTTCTTCCGGCGGCCGGTCCATGATTTGCGGGACCAACGCTTCAAAATCCTTCTGGATGTTGGCATGATTCTGATTCGTGGGAATGCAAATGTTGGCCTTCTGGCAGATACCCTTGTCGTCAAAGACATAGCGATGGAACAAAATCCCGCGCGGCGCTTCAACTGCGCCGACGCCTTCGCCGGCCTTGGGCTTGGCCACAATCGGCTCCGGCTTGATTCCGGCGGAAAGCAGGTCGTCAATCAGTTCCAGGGAATGCTCAACCGCCTGCACGGTTTCAACGATCTGCGCCACGGAATTAAAATACGGATTGCAGATGCCCGGTTTCATGCCGAACGAGTCCGCGGTCTTTTGCGCCAGCGGCCGCAGGAATGCCGCGTTCAGGTTAAACCGCGCCAGCGCGCCAACCGCATAAGAGTCGCGATGCCACTTGGTCCACTTGGCCGTTGATTGCGGCGAGACGTATTCGTTAGCCACCGACTCAAATTGCCGGATCGGCGTCGTTTCGCGCGTGTCCGTGCTTCCGATGCTCCCGTGATAAAATGTATAGACCCCCGGCTCAACCAGCGCGATATACTCGGTTGCGCGCTTGAAGTCCGGTAATTTGCCCGCCAACGCCAAAACCGCCTCCGCCACTTGTTTCAGCCGCGGCACGGCGGCTTTCAATTCAGCCTGAAAAGCACGCAGTTCCGCTTCTGTCGGCAAGCGGGTAAAGCCGCCCGGTTTCAACGTCACCGGATGCGTCCTGCGGCCGGCCAGAAGTTCCATACCGTCATTGCCCAAACGATGCAAGGCGATGATCGTCTTGACCAGGTCCGGATGGGACGCCGCCAGCGGCACGACGGATTTCTGACCAAGCAGGTCGGGCGCCACAAGATATCCCACGTGCAGGACGTGGCTTTCGATAGTCTCCATATATTCCGTCAGAATGCGCAAAAGATCGGTTTGCCTGGAGACGACAATGCCCATCGCATCCTCAACGGCCTTGATGGCCGCCAGGGAATGGGATACCGAGCAGATGCCACAAATCCGGGAGACGATCGTCTGGATATCCTGCCAGCTTTTGCCCCGAACCATGGCCTCAAAAAAGCGGGGTGCTTCCGGCACCTGCCATTCGATTTTTTCGATTACGCCATCTTTAAGGTTAAGCAGAATATTGCCGTGGCCCTCGACGCGCGTTACGTGATGCACCTGGATGGAAAGCGTCTTAGGCATGTTTATCCTCCGGGCCAATACCAAACAATTCCAGGCGGGCCTTCAGGTCATCCACCGTCTTGTGATAATATTCCATGACGTCATGGGCCGCCTGCACGTTGGGATCATCCACCGACCCCCGACAACCGAAACAGGGGGCGCCCTTGGAAGGACAGCGCGCACCGCATCCGGCGCGGGTCAACGGGCCCAGACAGACCTCGTTATATTCATAGCGGCAGATATACCCCGCCTTCTTGCATTCCACGCACACCGGGTAGCTTGGAATGACCGGCGTCTTGCCCATTGCCAGGCAACGCACAACAGCGGCAAACTCGCGGTTATCAACCGGGCACCCGTGAATTTTGAAATCCACTTTCACGATCTCGTCCAGGGCCTGCGTGGGCGCCGTGTTCAGGTGCGGACTGCCGCCCGCCGCGCCATACACACATTGCCGGACTTCGTTCATATCAAAATTGTTTTTAAGTTTGTTGAGGCCGCCGATCGTGGCGCAGGCGCCCAAGGCCACCAGCACGCCGGCGCGCGCGCGGATTTGTTTCAGCCGCTCGGCATCCTCCGGCCGGGTAATGGAACCTTCCACAATGGCAATGTCATAGCTCTCCGACTGGTCCGACATCGCCTCGCGCCATTCCACCGGCGTCACCAGGTTCAGCAGATCGAGGATTTCCTCCTCCAGATTGACGATCTGGAGCTGGCACCCCTCACAGCAGGCAAAATCAAAAATGGCCACGCGCGGCTTGCTCATCGGAACGCCTCCCGGACCGGGATCAGGTCGCTATAACGGAACACAGGCCCCTTCTGGCACACATAGACACCGTTGATCTGGCAATGCCCGCATTTGCCCACACCGCATTTCATGTGCCGCTCCAGCGACACATAAATCTGCTCGCGCTGGAGCCCCATGTTATTAAGTTCGATCAGCACGAACTTATACATGATGGGCGGCCCGCATACGATTGCCACCGTCCCGGCAGGCTTGATTTGCACCTTGGGCAGGAGCGTGGTGATGACCCCGACGCTTCCCTTCCATTCCGCATCACCCCGGTCCACGGTTTCCAGATAGGTAACGCCTTCGGCTTTGGACCAGGCGACGATTTCATCGCAAAAAAGCCGTTCCGCCGGCGACTTGGTGCCATAAAAAATCGTCACACGCCCGAATTGCCGGCGATTATCGAGGACATATTGGATCGCCGAGCGCACGGGCACAAACCCGATTCCGCCGCAAATAAACAGCACGTCCTTGCCCTGCATGGCGTCAGTCACGGGAAAATGGGTGCCGAACGGCCCGCGAATGCCGACCTTGTCGCCGGGCTTCAGCCGGTGCATGGCGCCGGAAAGATTGCCGACCCGCCGCACAACCATCTCAAATGAGCCTTTGCGGGTGGGCGATGAAGAAATTGAAATCGGCGCTTCGCCCATGCCGGCGATGGAGACTTCCACAAACTGGCCCGGCAGATGCCCCAGTTCACGGCCGGAATCCAGCTTGAAAGCAAAAGCCATTTCCATTTCCGTAACGGGTTTCACCTTGAGCACCGTCGCCGGCTCCGGCCGGTAGATATCGGTTGCCTGCGCTTTCATGGCGCGCGCCATTATGACTCCTCCTGCAAGCGGTTAAAGACTTCCACCGGATTGGCAATCTTGCTGACACACGCCGAGATACAGCGTCCGCAACCGACGCAGGCAATCTGGCCGATTTTATCCGGCATGTATTTGCCCTTGCGGTAATAGCGGTGCCGGTAGCGTTCGGCCCGGCTCTTGCGGAAATTATGCCCGCCGGCCACGGTCGCAAAATCCTTGAGCAGACAGCCATCCCAGGTCCGGCAACGCACGCCGCTTTTTAAATCCCAGCCGACCTCATCCTGCACGTCAAAGCAATAGCAGGTGGGACACACTAAGTTGCACGATCCGCAAGAAAAACAGCGTTGTGCCTTTTCCTCCCACACGGGATGGTCATTCGAACGCTCCAGGAGCGCCGGTAAATCCTGGAGCGGGACGCGCAAATCGTGTTTGCGAAGCAGTTTCTGATTGTCCAGCCAGACTTGTTCGCGACGCGCGAGGCTGACGGCGTCGGCCTCCGGCGCCGGCACGACGCCGGCCAGGAGCGCGGCGCCCGCCGCCGTGCCGGCTTCCGCCACATATACGTCCGCCACCCGCGTAAGCAAGACATCGAATCCCTGACTTATGGTGGCCGTGCCCATGCACCCGGCAAAGCCGTTGGGCGAAGCTGTTTGAATATCGCAGGCCACGATGACGGCCTTCTCACGGCGGGCACGATAATGGATATCGTCGTTATCGGCGGCAAACAGGGCATCCATCTGCAGGATGGCCGCCAGGTCATAAGGATGCACGCCCAGGAGGACAAATGGTTTGTCGTCAAGGATGGTCTCAAATCCGGCGGCGCCGTCAAAGGCCAGGAGCGGCTCGCGCGCGGGCTGGAAGAACATTTTTGGAGGGAGAATCGTGACGTCGTAATCCAAGCGCAGATCGGACGAGCGGCTCAGCGGCGCAAACTCAAACCGGTCGCCTTTGGCCTGCACACCGATGACCGTCTGCGCGCGGATCAGTCCCGTCACCCACTGATCCAAGGCTTGCCGGCTCAATTTGACAGTGCGCATGTTGAACTCCGAATCAAGACTAATACTCGCCATACAGACGGGCAATTTCGCGCAAAATATCGCGGCGGCTGACCATGCCGACAACTTTTTTGTCCTCGACAATCGGAACGCGATGCATGCGGCGCTGGGCGCAGAAATTTACCAGCGTCTCGATATCCGTATCCGGCGTGAATGTCACCACGTCGCGGATCATCACTTCCGCCACCGTGGTTTCCGCGGCATTACCGCTGAAGGCAAAATTCATGATATCGTATTCCGTGATTATGCCAATCAGGTTTTGTTGGGCATCCATCACGGGCACGGCGCTGACATTATGTTCCAGCATGACCTTGATGGCGTCCGTAAGGCGCATGTCCGGCTTGGCGGCAACAACCGCGCGCGTCATGATCTCCGAAACTTTTCTGGCTTGCATTGCCACCTCCCTGCCATTTTCCCTGAAAACCGCCGCCGCATTACGCTTTATTTAACTATTAGACGTTTTCCCGTAAAGATACACGTTTTTGCGTGCATCTTTTGGTAGGGCGAGGCATCCTTGCCGAGCCGTCCGTTCTTCCGTAGCTCAGTCGGGCCTACTCCACCGTAGTCCGGCTGTTGCCGGACGAAGGCTGGAAGGCTTCGCCCTACCTTGGGTTGCTGATATTCTTCATTAGAGCAGAATGACAAAAACAATGCAACGCTTGATTTTTACGAGCCGCAACGGGGGGGGGGGGGGATAAGACAGATTTCTTTTTGTGGGAGGGGTGCTACGCGCCGCGACCGTCGCCGTGCACAGCACGCCTCCCACAACAATTTGCGCTCATAACCAAAGCCTTGCCGCCAAACGGCAGGCGGAATTATTTGCCTTCCTCGGACAGGACGGCAATCAAGCGGCATAATTTGGCGCACTTATCCTGCAGTTCCTGTTTGCGTATGCGTTGTTGCTCAATAACTTCAGCCGGGGCTTTCTGCACAAACTCGACGCTTTCCAACTTGCGGGCAACGAACGTGAGATCACCGGAGGCTTTGGTCAATTGAGCGTTCAGACGCCGGACTTCTGCCTGCACGTCAATTAAACCCTCGATCGGGATAAAAATGGTGCCCAGCCTGCTGATTCCGTTGATCATGCGGGCCGGGTGAAAGTCAGGATCAATACTAAGCGATTCCGCGCGTAGCAGGAAGGCAATTGAGCCGGCATCGGCCCGCAGGAGTTCGGTCATGCCGGAGTCCTCGGGCCGGATGACAAACCGTATTTTCCTGGCAGGCGAAATATCGTAGTCGGCGCGCAGAGTCCGTCCGACGCGGATCAGGTCATGCTTGTTTTCCACGTATTCCACCGTGCGGCCGTCAATTCCCCACTTACCCAGCTCATCCAGGTCCAAAGCTTTGGGCCAGGGCCCCGCCATGATGGAATCCGCCTCGGCGCCGTAGCCCATGGCATGCCATAGCTCTTCCGTTATAAATGGAACCAGGGGATGTAGAAGCATCAAGACATTGGCGAAGACATAATGCATGACGGCCAAGGTTTGTGCGCGCCGGGCGGGGTCTTCCGCATTAAGCCCGATCTTGGCATATTCGATGAACCAGTCACAAAACTGATGCCACACGAACTCATAAAGCGTTTTGGCCAGATCGTTAAACCGGCACCGTTCCAGATTCTCCGTGCAGGCCGTAATCGTTTCATGCAGGCGCGCCAGGATGTGCTTGTCATCCGGCGTAAGCAGGCTGGGATTGAAGGCCTGCCCGCAATGCTGGAGCATAGCGACTGCAGGCGGAGTTAGCACTTCGCGATGGACCGGGGTATCCTTGGTATGCATCTGCATGAACCGGGCGGCATTCCAGAGCTTAGTCAGGAAATTACGGCCCAGCTCGAATTTTTCCTTGGACAGGTGAACATCCTGTCCCACGGCCGTCACCATGACTAAACTGAACCGGAGGGCATCGGCGCTGAAATCCTTGATGATTGCCAGCGGATCAATGGAATTGCCCAGACTCTTGCTCATTTTGCGGCCGGTATCGTCCCGGACCGTGCCATGGATATAAACAGTGCGGAAGGGAATAGCGCCCATGAATTCCAAGCCGGCCATGATCATGCGCGCCACCCAGAAGAAGATTATTTCAGGGGCCGTAACCAGGGTATTGGTGGGATAATAAAACGCCAGGTCCTTATTTTGCGCGGGCCATCCTAAAGTGCTGAACGGCCATAGCCAAGACGAAAACCAGGTGTCAAGCACGTCTTCATCCTGTTGAAAACCTTTCGAACCACAGGCCGGACAGGCGGCCGGATGACCCTTGACGGCCCACTCATGGCGGCAGGCCTCACAGTAAAACACCGGAATCCGGTGCCCCCACCAGATTTGGCGCGAAATACACCAGTCGCGGATATTTTCCATCCAGTCAAGATAGACCTTGGTCCACCGCTCGGGCATAAACTGAATGCGCCCATCCTTGACGGCCTCAATGGCGGGCCGGGCCAGGGGTTTCATGCGCACAAACCACTGCAGGGACAGGCGCGGTTCGACGACCGTGTCGCACCGGTAACAATGTCCCACGGCATGGGTGTAATCTTCAATTTTCTCAATTAAACGGGCTTTCTGCAAATCCTCCACGACCCGACGGCGGCATTCCTCGCGATCAAGGCCGCAGTATGGTCCGGCGTTTTCGTTCATCGTGCCGTCTTCATGCATGACGTTAATCGGCGTCAGGCCGTGACGCCGGCCCATTTCGAAGTCATTGGGATCGTGGGCGGGCGTCACTTTGACCACGCCGGTGCCGAACTCAGGGTCCACAAAATCGTCCTCAATCACGGTCAGCGGCCGATCCAGGATAGGAAGTAAAAACTGTTTGCCTTTCAGGTGCGCGTAACGCTCATCGCGGGGATTGACGGCCACAGCCACGTCTCCCAGAAGCGTCTCCGGACGAGTTGTGGCCACCACTACGGAATCTTTTCTCTGCCCCTTTTTCAGCGGGTAACGGATGTAATAAAGTTTGCCGGCCGTTTCCACATGCACGCTTTCCTCGTCGGAAAGCGCCGTCCGACAACGCGGGCACCAGTTGATGATATAATTACCGCGGTAAATAAGCTTCTTATCATACAGCCGCACAAAGACTTCCGCCACAGCGTCACTGAGCCCCTCGTCCATGGTGAACCGCTCGCGATCCCAGTCACAGGAAGCCCCCAGTTTTTTTAACTGCCGGATGATCGTCGAGCCAAACTGCGCGCGCCATTCCCAGACCCGCTTGACAAACTGTTCGCGGCCCAAGTCGGAGCGTGTTTTGCCTTCCTTGCGGAGAGCGCGTTCCACGACATTCTGGGTCGCAATGCCGGCGTGGTCCGTGCCGGGTAGCCAGAGCGTATTGCGGCCCTGCATACGGCGCCAGCGGACGAGAATATCCTGAATCGTGATATTCAGCGCATGCCCCATGTGCAAAATACCCGTCACGTTGGGGGGCGGGATCACAATTGCGTAGGGTGTCCCACCGCGGCCAGCCTCGGCATGAAAAGCGCGCGCATCCAGCCAGCGGGCATACCACTTATCTTCCACTTTTTGGGCGTCGTAAGTTTTATCAAGTTCGAACATCGTTAATTCCAATGCGGGCTAAATTTATGTATGAATTTCAAAGTTTGGACTGGATTCCCGCTTACGCTCGTTCCGAAGCATCAGAGCGAGCGGGAATGACGGAACGGCGCGCGTAATTGTCATTACCGATCTAATGCTAATCTGCGAAGTCCCCTCCCCCTGCTTTCGAAGCCGCTACGACCTTCCTTCGCCCACCGAAGTCCGGCTCCCTGCCGGACGAAGGCGGGAGCACGATTCGGGAATTCAGAACACCTGCCGCCTTTGGCGGTCTAATCAAGGCGCTTGCCACACGTCTCGCGTGGTCAGGCATCCGTCTTACGCACGCTTTACGCGCTTTCGGCGCGCGACCTGTTCATCCTTGAAAAGCTTGTATTCCACACCATCCACCAGGGCTTCCCATGAGGCTTCGATAATATTTTCGGAAACGCCCACCGTGCTCCAGGTATCCTTGCCATCGCTGGACTCGATAATAACCCGTGTTTTGGCCGCCGTTGCCTCCTTGGGATCAAGAATGCGCACACTGAAATCGGTGAGCGCCACTTTGGCAATCGCCGGGTAAAACCGCGTCAAGGCCCGGCGCAAAGCATGATCCAGGGCATTAACGGGACCATCACCCTCGCCAACCGTATGTTCAATCTCATTGCCGACTTTCACCTTAATGGTCGCTTCCGACAGGCAGGGTTCGTTTTTGCCGCGTTTTTCCACAATCACGCGATAACCTTCCAGTTCAAAAAAAGCCTTGTGGCGCTTCAAGACTTTCTGGATCAGCATCTTGAAAGAGGCGTCCGCCGCCTCAAATTGGTATCCCTTCTTTTCCAATTGCTCCAACTTGTTGAGCACCTCCCGGATTTCCGGGGATGACTTGCTTATTTCCTCGCCCATTTCAACCGCCTTGAGCAGAATGTTACTGCCGCCCGAAAGTTCCGAAATCAGGATACGGCGCGCGTTACCCACTACTTCCGGAGGAATATGTTCAAAACTGCGCGGATTCTTTTCCACCGCATTAACGTGCATGCCCGCCTTATGGGCAAACGCGCTTTCCCCCACGTAGGCGGCCTGACGGACAGGAAGCGTGTTCAGGATATTATCCACATGCCGCGAAAGATTCATCAATCCGCCTAAATTATCCTTGCAGTGGCAGACACATTTCAGCTTCAGCACCAGTCCGGGGATAATCGCGCACAGGTTGGCATTGCCACAGCGCTCGCCGTAGCCATTGATTGTGCCTTGCACCTGCACGGCGCCGACCCGCACCGCCTCGATGGAATTGGCGACGGCCAGTTCGGCATCGTTGTGACAGTGAATACCTACTGGTATCCGGCAGTGCTGAACCACGGAACGGGTAATATCGGCAATTTCATGCGGCAGACAGCCGCCGCGGGTATCGCACAGCACCAGGCAATCTGCGCCGGACTCCAGGGCCGAACGCAGGGTGGCCATGGCATAAGCCGGACTATCTTTATAGCCGTCGAAAAAATGCTCGGCATCGTAGATCACCTCGCGGCCCTGCTGTTTCAGATAGGTCACCGTGTCCCGGATCATGGCCAGGTTTTCGTCCTCGGTCGTCCTCAGGACATCGGTCACATGCAGGCGCCAGGCCTTGCCGAAAATGGTGACAACCGATGTCTGTGCCTCAATCAATTTCAGGGTGCCCTGGTCCTCGCCCACCGGTGTGCGGGCGTGGCGCGTACTGCCAAAGGCCGCAATGCGCGCATGCTTGAATTTTTTCGTCCGGATTTCCCGGAAAAACTCCATGTCCTTCGGGTTAGATGCGGCAAAACCACCCTCAATATAATCAATGCCGAATTCATCCAACCACAACGCCACCCGGATTTTACCGGCAACGGAAAGAGACACCCCTTCACCCTGCATACCGTCACGCAGGGTCGTATCATAGATTTGGACGTTTTTCATCGCTCAGCCCTCCCGATCATTTCCGCCGGACTTTGACCGGCTTGCCCCGCGCAACGCGGGACTTGTCCAATCGAAACGCCTTGTGCAATGCAATCATGGCCTTATCGGCCAGCTTTTTGCGGACGATCACCGAGATTTTTATCTCGGAGGTCGAAATCATAAGAATATTGATGCCCTGTTCGGCCAGCGTCTTGAACATTTGGAAGGCAACCCCCGAATGGCCGCGCATACCCACTCCCACGATGCTGACCTTGGCAATATCCGCATCCACATGCACGGCTTGTACTCCGACGTTTTTGGCCGCAGTCTGCATCACGCGCCGCGTTTTGGCCAGATCATCCTCGGGCACGGTAAACGAAATATCCGTTATTCCCTGGGCGCTGATGTTCTGGACAATCATGTCTATGTTGATGCTGGCGGCGGCCAAATCCTTGAACAGCCGCGCCGCCACGCCCGGATGATCGGGCACGCCCGCCAAAGTGATCTTGACCTCGTCCTTATCCGCCGAAACGCCTCTGACAACTATATCTTCCATACTCTTGACCTCTTCCTTTACTATGGTTCCCGGCGTTTTGGAAAAACTGGACAATACTTCCAGCTCCACGCCGTATTTTTTGGCAAACTCAACCGACCGCGATACAAGCACCCGGGCACCCAGGCTGGCCAGTTCAAGCATCTCATCATACGCGATTTCGTCGAGTTTGCAGGCATTTTTGACAATACGCGGATCAGCCGAATAGACACCCGCAACGTCGGTGAAAATCTGACAACGATCGGCCCGCAATGCGGCGGCCAAAGCCACCGCGGTGGTGTCGGAACCGCCCCGCCCCAACGTCGCAATATCATGCTCCGGCGTCTGTCCCTGGAAGCCGGCCACAATCACAATTTGACCGGCCTTCAAATGCCTCCAGACCCGCCGCGGATTAATCCCCATGATCTTGGCTTTGCGATGCATGGCATCAGTAAAAATCCCGGCTTGGGGGCCGGTCAGCGAAACCGCGTCCGCCCCCATGGCATGCAGGGCCATCGCCAACACGGCTACGGATACCTGCTCGCCCGTGGACATGAGCATATCCATTTCCCGGTCGCTGGGCGTCGCGGTGATCTGATGCGCCAGTTTGATCAGGTCATCCGTGGTATCCCCCATCGCGCTGACAATCACCACGACCTGGTGTCCACCCTGATGGGTTTCCAGAACCCGGGAAGCTACGCGCCGGATACAGGCCGCGTCCGCCACTGAACTGCCGCCAAATTTCTGAACAATCAAGCTCATATCTAAAAATCCTCAATCCGGAATCGAACGGTTTTGGCGCCCACCACCGGCAGAGTGTCCAATTCGTCCAGGGCCGCCTGGAACGCTTTTTCCCTGCCATGATGCGTGATAATAATGACCGGAACCTGACGGCCCGCAATATTTTCCTTCTGCAGAATCGAGGCAATGCTGATGCCGTGCCGCCCCAGGACCGCCGCAATCTGGCCGAACACACCGGGCTTATCCAGAAGGGTCAGGCGCAGATAATACCGAACATCGGTCTCCCCAACCGCCCTCACCCTGCCATGGGAATTATAATTAACGAACCCTGGCGCGCGCCGCGCGGCATGGCAGACCAGATTGCGCGCCGCATCCACCACGTCGCTCAGGATTGCACTGGCGGTCGGATCGCGTCCCGCCCCCTTGCCGTAACAGAGGACATCGCCGACTTCGTCGCCCTCGATCAGCACGGCATTGAACACGCCGCTCACGGAGGCAATAATGTGTTCCATGGGCACAAGCGTCGGACACACACGAACAGCCACATCGCCGTTCTCCTGCTCGATGACCGCCAACATCTTGATGCGATATCCCAATTCCAGGGCATAGCGCAGATCCAACGCATCTACTCCCCGGATCCCCTCCACGGCCACGTCCCGCATCGGCACACTGAAACCGTAAGCCAGCGAAGCCAATATGACCGCCTTGTGCGCGGTATCAATACCATCAATATCCAGGGCAGGGTCCGCCTCGGCAAAACCCGCTTTCTGGGCCTCTTTCAGGGCAGTCGCAAATGACATCCGATTTTGTTCCATGCGCGTCAAGATGTAGTTGCAGGTGCCGTTCAAAATACCGTAAATACTTTTGATATGATTGGAAACCAGCCCCTCGCGCAAGGAACGGATCAACGGGATGCCGCCGCCCACGCTAGCCTCAAAAAAAATATCCGTCCGGTTCGCTTCCGCCAAATTGAACAGCTCGGCGCCGTGCTCGGCCAGGAGCGCCTTATTGGCAGTCACCACCGGCTTGCCTCGCTGAAGGGCCTGGGTAATCAGATTCCGCGCCGCACTCAGACCGCCGATGAGCTCAATGACTATGTCAACATCAGGACTGGCGACGACGGCTTCGGCGTCGCGGGTCAAGACCCCGGGCGGCACACTGACGCCGCGATCGCTTTCGATATTAATATCGGCGATGCGCCGCAGTTCGAGTTTGAGCCCCGTCCGATTTTCGAGCAGACCCTGGTTTTTGTGGAGCCCCATGACCACACCGGTGCCCACCGTGCCGAATCCCAGTAAACCTATACCCACGGTTTTCATTCAGATTTCTTCCTGACTCTTACCCCAGCCGGTAATGGCTGAAAAACGGTAAAAACTTAATAAAAATAGCAGTTCACCCGTGGCTTGCAAGCGAAATAAAAGAGAAATGGTAATACCGCGAAAATGTCTGGCTGATGTTTTGCCGCCAATCAGCTTGAATGCGAAAAACGACCTAACATCCATTCGTGCGGCCGTCAAAACAGATACAAGGTAGGACCTGTACTTGCACCGCGTCAGTCTGGATTATTATGGTAATGACCGGATGCGTGGGGATGACGCAGGCCGCGGATGACAGACATCCTACGCCTGAGCGCCTCCGTCTTCGCCAAGGCTTCCGTCTTCGCCAAGGCTTCGCCGGACACGTCGGATGGCAGGCACCTCAGATTTGGAATCGGCAAAAACGAAACAGGCTGGAACGGGACACGCTCCAGCCTGTTCAATTATCTTTTCAGATAACTTTATAAATTTAAAAAGCCAGACTTACCTCATCCCCCAAGAATTCTGAAGCACCGGTGTCCAGCCCGTCCCGCCCCAAGGACCCTCGTTATTGAGAATAAGTCCATTCACTAATGAGTAGATTGACCAATAGCCGGAACGGTAAAAGGCCAGGTCGGATTTCCCATCACCGTCATAGTCGCCCGGCACCGGAGTGCAATCCGCACCACCCCACTCACCGTTGAGCAGGATAATTCCATTGGCCAGCGAATAGATGGACCAATAGCCGTCGCGGTAGAAGGCCAGGTCGGATTTCCCATCGCCATCGTAATCGCCCGGCACCGGAGTGGCATTCGCACCGCCCCACTCGCCGCCTTCAAACAGGATCAGCCCGTTGGCCAGCGAATAGATGGACCAATAACCATCACGGTAAAAGGCCAGGTCAGCCTTGCCGTCACCGTCATAGTCACCCGGCACCGGAGTGGCATTCGCACCACCCCACTCGCCGCCGTTGATGAGAATGAGTCCGTTCACCAGCGAGTAGATGGACCAATAACCATCGCGGTAGAAGGCCAGGTCCGCCTTGCCGTCGCCGTCATAGTCACCCGGCACTGGAGTGGCATTCGCACCACCCCATTCGCCGGCATTGATGGCAATGATCCCATTTACTAACGAATAAATGGACCAATAGCCGGCATTATACGCGGCCAGGTCGGACTTATGATCACCATCGTAATCATTTACCACGGTATTGGTCACAACAATGCTACCCACACTCCGCGCCACCATTGACGTTAACACCGCCTCATTAAACAGTTGCGCTGTCTGGCCCGGATTCTGCTGGGTGGCAAGCCGGGCGGCATACGTGTGTAATTCCGAAAATTGATAAAGTCCATCCTTGTTCACATCCACAGCCGAATCCAGACACCCGGTAATCACCGTGCCAATATACAAGCTATATGGATCACCCGCCTGGCAGGTTTGCGAATAATCACAGGCGGTCATGAACGCGATGTTAGTGCCCGGAACTTTGGGCACGGCCAACCCTTTTGACTGATATTGCTTCGTCAGGGTCTCCGTGTAGGATTTCATGGTCATCTCTGCAAAAGGCCATCCGTCTTTTTGTTTAAACAACCCGCCGGAATGGCAGGCATCTACCAGCACGATCACGGTCACTCCAGGGTTAAACAAAGCCAGGTCCTGACCGAGACTTACGGCCGAATAATCCGCATCATAGGCGCACAGGAACACGCTCGTGCCTGAATACTGACCGCCATGACTGGAATGCGCATAGAGGGCAAGATCGCCCGGCTGGCTGGCGGTGGCCAGCGACTGTAATGTGGTGCGGATCGCCGCGCGCGTGGCAAAATTATTCGTTAAAACCTGGATTAAAGACGCCGACCAACGCTGACCAGGGTCCGCAAGCAATATCGTGTTGCGCACACCCAGGGCATCATTAATGCAACTGGGCAAGGGACCAGGATCATACTCGGGAGCGTATGCATTGATCCCGACCAACAATGCGCGGTGGGTTCCCTGGGCATCACGGACGTTGCCGCTAACATCAAGCACCCCACCCTGCCCAGCCATATCCACCTGAGCCGCGCTGGATAAAAATCCCGAAACAACGATCAAACTCATCATTGCCATAATTATTTGTCGAGTAGACATGATAACCTCCATCTTTTAGATTCAGTTTGTTTTCTCAGTTTCTCCACCCTTTCGGCATGTGGAGTGCCACAATATCGAATCATGAGCAGAAATTATCATGCCCCTCACAGAACCGGACGTGCGCATTTTACGCATCCGGCTCGTCAACGATACTTCCGAGAGCAAAGTTGTATTTGCCCTGTTCCAACGTGGCTCAATGGCGCAATTCTCCGTCTCTTTGTACGGTTGTTCCATCGCCCCGTCTTGATATCGCCGCTGACCCCTTCAAGTGGACTTCCTGCCCTCACCGGACATTACTCCGGCTACGCCTTTACTACGAGTCAGTCCGACTACCCTGCCAGCCTATCTCCGCCTTGCCTTTTCAGCTTGTTGGAGACTTGCTCTATTGCTCCGGCAGGGTTCTCCCAAGTTTCCGACATCAACTCATTAATAACCCGCCATGATCTCAGACCCCGGCCTGTGTCCACATGCTCACCTAATTACGCATGTTTCGTTATTGGTTTCCAGAACATGAAATCCTTGACCTCAGACAATATGGAGTATTTCGGGGCTCCATCTCTTCACTTGCGTTATGGCTGATTATCTCCTTGTCTATAGCTCCGCACCGTTCGTTGCCTCCCGATACGTATAGTCCGTAATGGCCTGATGGTTAGTCTTTGGCCATTCCGCCTTTGGCGGACAGTTCATGCCAGCTTACTTGGCGCACTCATTTCTATCCTTTTTCTTCTGTGATGCCAGCATGAGTTTCATTGGCGCCAATTCGCGCGTGAACGGATTAAGCACAAGACCGAGCGCCTCCAGGGTCATCGCACCGAGCA